>NZ_JBFUCP010000524.1:0-349 GCF_056405175.1 Pedococcus sp. P1_H8 | reverse complement strand
CTGCACACGACGCCCGCGGGCAGCCCGTGGTGGCGAGCGGTCAACGAGCGCTTGCTACGGGACGGCTGCGAGGCGGTTGCGCGGAGCGCCGGACTTGGGGGCGCCCCGTCGTCCCCGGTGATACGCCTGTGGATGTCCTTTGTCGCGGATCCTCATGGCCGGACCTGGTACCGGGCACACAACGCGAGCATCGTCGCCGCCTACCTGGAAAACCGTGACCTCGCCGAGCAGGAGAACGCGGCCGAGCGCTTCTTCCTCAATGTGATGTTGCTGCGGATGCTCTATGCGCATGCACTGGTGTCCGCGCCCCGGCTGGCCCTGCGGCGATTGAGCGGAATCGGTCCGGCAC
>NZ_JBFUCP010000523.1:0-349 GCF_056405175.1 Pedococcus sp. P1_H8 | reverse complement strand
GTCTGACGCGCACCGAGTTCTCGTTGCTCGAGATGCTGATGGCCAATCCGCGCCGGGTGCTCACCCGCAGCCGCATCCTCGAGGAGGTGTGGGGTTACGACTTCCCGACCTCCGGCAACGCGCTCGAGGTCTACGTCGGCTACCTGCGCCGCAAGACCGAGGCGGACGGCGAGTCCCGGCTCATCCACACCGTGCGTGGCGTCGGCTACGTGCTGCGGGAGACGCCCCCGTGACGGCCGCCACCCACTCCGGGCCCATCCCGGTGGTCGAGCCGGACCCGGTGCCGCAGATGCGCCCGCCGATGCCGCTGACCCGGTCGGTGTCGCTGCGCTGGCGGGTGACCCTGCTG
>NZ_JBFUCP010000522.1:0-349 GCF_056405175.1 Pedococcus sp. P1_H8 | reverse complement strand
GCGTACGCGCGACTGCTTGCCCACCCGGACCCGGCGGTTCGCGAGGAGGCCGCACTGCGCTGGTGCGAGTGGGAAGACACTCACGTCTCCCTGGTCCCGGGGTGGGTGCCGAGCCCGAGATACCAGGACCCGACGTTCCGAATGATCTTCGCGCGCATGGTCACCCACTACTGGGGCAACGACTGCTTTCTCGCCGGCGACCTGATATGCGACGGCATGAACCTGCTGGCCGGGATACCCGCCGTGCTCGTCCACGGCCGATACGACGTGTCCGGGCCGCTCGACACGGCCTGGGAACTCGCCCGCAGATGGGCGACCAGTCGGCTGGTCGTGGTCGACGATGCCGGCC
>NZ_JBFUCP010000521.1:0-349 GCF_056405175.1 Pedococcus sp. P1_H8 | reverse complement strand
GAGTAGTTCATGCGCGCGATGCCGCCCTCGTACATGAGGTCGACGATGAGCTTGAGCTCGTGCAGCACCTCGAAGTACGCCATCTCGGGCGCGTAGCCGGCCTCGACCATGACCTCGAAGCCCGTCTTGACGAGCTCCTCGGTGCCGCCGCAGAGCACGGCCTGCTCGCCGAAGAGGTCCGTCTCGGTCTCTTCCTTGAAGGTGGTCTTGATGACGCCCGCGCGGGTGCCACCGATCGCCTTGGCGTAGGACAGCGCGAGGGCCTGGCCCTCACCCTTCGGGTCCTGGTCGACGGCGATGAGCGCCGGGACGCCCTTGCCGTCGACGAACTGACGACGCACCAGGTGGC
>NZ_JBFUCP010000520.1:0-349 GCF_056405175.1 Pedococcus sp. P1_H8 | reverse complement strand
GCGTTGGTGCGCAGGTCCGTGTCCATGATCGGCTGCACCCAGGGCCGCAGCGCCAGGGCGTCGGCCGCGGTGACCGCGTGCACCGTGCCGCGCATCAGGACCATGCGCACCACCTGCCGGTCGGCGATCAGGTCCGACAGCTCGGAAGGGTCGAAGTCGGCGAGCCTCGCCCACAGCGCGTAGTACGGCGCCGACGGCGACTGCGCCTGCAACCCGTAGAGGTGCCCGACCAGGTCGAGTGCCGTACCTGCCTCACGCCGAAGCAGGTGCTGGCGGTCCAGGGTGGCGCGCGAGAGCGCCCCGGCCGTCAGCCGTTCTCGGGTCGTTCCACCAGCCGCCACCGGCACAC
>NZ_JBFUCP010000519.1:0-349 GCF_056405175.1 Pedococcus sp. P1_H8 | reverse complement strand
AGCCGGAGACCTGCAGGCGGTCCTTCTCGCCCGGCACGATCACCAGTCGAGCCGGGAAGTCGTCCATCCGCAGGTACAGGGCGTCCGGGTTGGTGCCCTTGCCCTCGACCATGCCGAGGATCTTCAGTCCGTACTCGCGCCAGGCCGCCATGTCGGTGGCCTCGATGCGCATGTACGCGAGCGAACGAATACCCATCACTTACCTCCTTCGAGCAGGAAGTCGCCGGCCAGTCGGTTGAACTCGTCGAACTTCTCGAGCTGCGCCCAGTGGCCACAGCCACCGAACACGTGCAGCTGCGCGCGCGGGATCATCTTGAGCGCCACCAGCGCACCGTCGAGCGGGTTGACC
>NZ_JBFUCP010000518.1:0-349 GCF_056405175.1 Pedococcus sp. P1_H8 | reverse complement strand
CCGTAGCCCGGCTTCGGCGCGATGTACACCGGATCCGGCATCCCGACACCGAGGGCCTCGAACTGCTGGCCCAACCGCATGTCGATGGACAGGWACAGATTCAGCGAGTTGCCGTGGATGACCTTCTCCGCCCCGTCCGGGAACGGGAAGGTCGGGATCAGCGGCAGCACGGTCACCAGGTCGTCCCCGGAGTCGGCGAGGGCCTGCAGGGTGGGACGCAGCGCGCGCAGGTCGGCGATCAGGTTGTCCTTGGACTGGGTGAGCACGTCCGTGCCGACCGTGCCCAGCCGGTCCAGCTGGCCGAGCATCTGCACGAACTGCGGCTGCTGGTCCGCCAGCACCTGAACGG
>NZ_JBFUCP010000517.1:0-350 GCF_056405175.1 Pedococcus sp. P1_H8 | reverse complement strand
GGCGTTGGTGGTGCTCGAGGCGTTCCCGTTGAACTCCTCCGGGAAGTTGGATCGGAAGGCGTTGCCGGCGCCGGTGTTCGAGGCACGGGAGTTCCGGGCGCCGACGAATCCGGTGCAGGAGATCGTCGCGGGTGTCTTCGCCGGTGTCCTCGGGGTGGGCCGGGTCGGTCTGGACGACGACTTCTTCGAGCTSGGYGGCAACTCCCTGGTTGCCGCACAGGTGATCTCGCAGGTGGGCGCCGCACTGGACACCCGGGTTCCGGTCCGGGTTCTCTTCGAGGCCTCGACGGTCGAGGCGCTCGCCGCCCGTGTCGCCGAACTTGCCGGTTCCGGCGGCCGCGCCGCGCTGG
>NZ_JBFUCP010000516.1:0-350 GCF_056405175.1 Pedococcus sp. P1_H8 | reverse complement strand
GCGTGGGTGCGTGCGCTGCTGGACCTGGTCCTGCCCCGTGAGTGCGGCGGCTGTGGGGCCGTCGGGACGCTCTGGTGTGAGCGGTGCCGGGTCGCGTTGGCTGCCGGGCCGGTACCGCTGTCCCCGAGGGTCGACCCGGGGGTGCCCGCCTGGGCGGTCGGCAGCTACGTCGGGGCCCGCCGGGCGGCGGTGATCGCGGCGAAGGAGCGTGGCCGACGTGACCTCGCGGTCCCGCTGGGGCAGGCTTTGGCGACGGCGGTGCGTCGGCTGCGCGAACTCGGCGAGATCGACCCCGCGGAGTTGGCCGCACTGACCCTGGTACCCGCGCCCAGCCGGCCGCGGGCGGCCCG
>NZ_JBFUCP010000515.1:0-350 GCF_056405175.1 Pedococcus sp. P1_H8 | reverse complement strand
TGCGTCCATAGTGGACTCGCCGGTGAACGGCCGGACACGGACCGCGACAAATGGCCCCTCATTTCGGCTAGCCTTACCTCGCTTCGGTGAGGACCGGAGGGTTTTGTGGCACGACGGAGGAGAGTCGATGGCAGACGTTGGACGGTTGACGCGTCGGGGATTTCTGATCGGGACGTCCGGTGCGCTGCTCGCGTTCGCCGCCGCCTGCAGCAGCAGCGGTGACGGTGACGGCGGTTCCGCCGGCGGGTCCGGGGCGACCCTGACCAACAAGTACGGGCAGACCGAGGTCGGCGCCGACCCCCAGCGGGTGGCGAGCGTCGGCTACAACGACCAGGACGCGATCCTCGCGC
>NZ_JBFUCP010000514.1:0-350 GCF_056405175.1 Pedococcus sp. P1_H8 | reverse complement strand
CGCGCAGGTGCTCCACCTCCTTGGCGTGCTCGCGGCGGCACCGCAGCACCAAGTCGCCCTGCTTCTCGAAGTGCCCGATGGCGGCCGCCAGGGAGTCGAGGTCCCGGGCCAGGTGCGGGGTCCGGTGCGCGACCGCCGTGGACCGCAACGCCTTCTCCTTGGCGCTGAGGTCGGCGATGGCCTGGTCCAGCTCCCGCTGCGACGACGCCGCGGCCTCGGAACGGGTCCGCAGCGCGCCCGCCGACTCCGTCACCGCCTTGAGCGCGGCGAGCACCGGCGTGGTGCGCGGCAGCGACTTCGCCGCCGCTGCCACCGCCGTGATCAGCTCGGCCGTCCCGCGTTGGGTGTGC
>NZ_JBFUCP010000513.1:0-351 GCF_056405175.1 Pedococcus sp. P1_H8 | reverse complement strand
GCATTCGTCAAGCGTGCAGATTGTTCGAACACCGCCTGACAACTTGGTCCGGGCCAGCGTCGGTTCCTGTGTGTGCTGTCAAGCGCCGGATGATTCGAACACCCGGCCGCTAGGACTTGCGGAGCAGTCGGTCGCCCCCCTCTGAGCCCTGTTGAATCCAGGCAAAAATCGGTTGACGACCAGCTTTCAACCGTCTGTAGTGTGCACTCATGAGCACATCTAAGGGACTCGTTCTCCGCCCGTGCAAGGGCGAGGCGGAGTGGCCGGCACTCGTACACATCTGGCGAAGCGCCGTTGAGGCAACCCACGACTTTCTTACCCCGGAGGATGTCGACTTCTACGAGTCACGGA
>NZ_JBFUCP010000512.1:0-351 GCF_056405175.1 Pedococcus sp. P1_H8 | reverse complement strand
CTAGGAGACGGCATGACACACGGAGTGCAGGAGAAGCCGACGACACTGCCGGATCCGCCGCGGGTGTCCGGTGGCGAGCACGAGCACGGGCACCTCGAGGAGCTGCGCACGGATCCGATCGCGCTGATGCGCCGGGTGCGCGAGGAGTGCGGCGACGTGGGGATCTTCCGGCTTGCCGACCGTGACGTGGTGCTGCTCGCCGGCGCCGAGGCCAACGAGTTCTTCTTCCGCTCCACCGACGAGGACCTCGACCAGCAGGCCGCCTACCCGTTCATGAAGCCGATCTTCGGCGAGGGTGTGGTCTTCGACGCCAGCCCCGAGCGGCGCAAGGAGATGCTGCACAACTCGGCG
>NZ_JBFUCP010000511.1:0-351 GCF_056405175.1 Pedococcus sp. P1_H8 | reverse complement strand
GTTCTCGCTCATCTACCTACTTGCCTTCCGGTGCGTCGAAACCCCGACGCGTCGCGCCCGGCGCCGCCGACGGTTCGATCCGTCGGGCGCGTTCGCGGGCCTTCTCCGACGAACTGAGCTGCCAGGGCACGCTGGTGACCATCACGCCGGGCTGGAACAGCAGCCGGCTCTTGAGCCGCAGCGCGCTCTGGTTGTGCAGGATCTGCTCCCACCAGTGTCCGACCACGTACTCGGGGATGAAGACCGTCACCACGTCCCGCGGCGAGTCCCGACGGACCCGCCGGACGTAGTCGAGGATCGGCTTGGTGATCTCCCGGTACGGGGACTCGATCACCTTGAGCGGCACCGTGA
>NZ_JBFUCP010000510.1:0-351 GCF_056405175.1 Pedococcus sp. P1_H8 | reverse complement strand
GCCAGCGCCATCGCGGCGGTGCCGCCCATGGACAGGCCGATGACGCCACGGGTGTCCGTGGTCCTCAGGCTGTTCTGCAGCACCGGCGGAAGTTCCTTGGTCAGGAACGTCTCGAGCTGGTAGTTCTTGCCGTTGTCCGGCTCCAGCCAGTCGGAGTAGAAGCTGGACTCGCCGCCGACGGGCAGGATCACGTTGACGTTCTTGTCCGCGAAGAAGTTCGCGGCGTCCGTCTCGATGGTCCAGCCGCTCTCGTCGTCCCGCGCGCGCAGGCCGTCGAGCATGYACAGCGCCGGGAAGGTCGCGTCGGGCTTGGCATTCCAGTCACGCGCGAGCAGCACCTGCACCTGGAAG
>NZ_JBFUCP010000509.1:0-352 GCF_056405175.1 Pedococcus sp. P1_H8 | reverse complement strand
CCATGGTCTTTCGGACCGCGGTCGCGACGATGTCGCCGTGCTGGTTGCGCGCGGTGTGGGCGAGGGTGACGATGCCCTCGCCCGGCCGGCTCTTCGACTCGCGCTTGTCGACGATCACCGTCTCCGCGTACATGGTGTCGCCGTGGAAGAGCGGCTTGGGGAACGCGATCTCGGAGAACCCGAGGTTGCCGACGATGGTGCCCTGGGTCAGCTGCGCGACCGACAGCCCGACCAGCGTGGAGAGCGTGAACATCGAGTTCACCAGCCGCTGGTTGAACGGCGGCAGCGCGTCGCTGAACGCGGCGTCCAGGTGCAGCGCCTGGGTGTTCATCGTCAGCGTGGTGAACAGGAC
>NZ_JBFUCP010000508.1:0-352 GCF_056405175.1 Pedococcus sp. P1_H8 | reverse complement strand
CTCGACGAGCCCACCAACCACCTCGACGCCGAGTCGGTGCTGTGGCTCGAGCAGCACCTCGCCGCCTACCCCGGCGCCATCCTCGCCGTCACCCACGACCGGTACTTCCTCGACCACGTCGCGCAGTGGATCTGTGAGGTCGACCGCGGCCGGCTCTACCCGTACGAGGGCAACTACTCCACCTACCTGGAGCAGAAGGCGCAGCGCCTCGAGGTGTCCGGCAAGAAGGACCAGAAGCTCCAGAAGCGGCTCAAGGAAGAGCTCGCCTGGGTGCGTTCGGGCGCCAAGGCCCGTCAGGCCAAGAACAAGGCCCGCCTCGACCGTTACGAGGAGATGGCCAACGAGGCCGAGA
>NZ_JBFUCP010000507.1:0-353 GCF_056405175.1 Pedococcus sp. P1_H8 | reverse complement strand
CACGTCGAGGGCCTGGCGCAGCTCGAGTACGTCCCGTTCGTGCGCCGACGCGAAGTACTTCGCCAGCGTGCCGCCGAGGTCGCTGGTGCCGATGACGTAGGTTCCCGAGCCCTGCCGGCGCTCGAGCATCCCCGCGTGCACCAGTGCCTGGACGGCCTCGCGGACGGTGTTGCGCCCGGTCCCGGTCAGCTCGGCCAGTTCCGGTTCGGTCGGGATCCGGGACCCGACCGGCCAGGCGCCGGCGGTGATCTCGTCGCGCAACTGGTCGGTGACCTGAGCGATGAGGCTGGTTCGGCGAACGGCTTGCACGGTTCCCTCTCCGTCGGGTGGTGGTGGCCGCATCTTAACCCGGT
>NZ_JBFUCP010000506.1:0-353 GCF_056405175.1 Pedococcus sp. P1_H8 | reverse complement strand
CCACGCCGGCGAGGCCGACGAACTTCCACAGGTGCCTGCCTTCGATTCCCATCGCTCTAGGCTAGGTGGATGAGCAGGCGGATGCACGAATCACAGGTGAGCCTGGACGTGGCGGTCGAGGCCACCCGGACCGGCGACATCTGGATCTTCCGTGGACATTCCGGCGCGGACCGGGCAATCCAGACACTGACCAACAGCCCCGTCAATCACGTCGGGATGTCGGTGGTGCTCGACGACATGCCGCCGCTGATGTGGCATGCCGAGCTCGGACATTCGTTGCAGGACATGTGGACCGGGCGATTCCAGCGCGGCGTCCAGCTGCACGACCTGCGTCAGGCCGTGCAGGTCTGGGG
>NZ_JBFUCP010000505.1:0-353 GCF_056405175.1 Pedococcus sp. P1_H8 | reverse complement strand
CTCCACGAGCGAGACGGACTTCCGGTTCGGTTCGGTCGGCACCCCGATCCCGGGCACCGAGATCAGGCTGCTCGAGGACGGCGAGATCCTGGTGCGCGGCCCGATCGTGTCGGCCGGGTACCTCCAGGAGGACGGATCCGTCGTCTCCGTGACCGACGACGAGGGCTGGATGCACTCGGGCGACGTCGGACGGGTCGACGAGGGCGGGCACCTCTACATCATCGACCGCAAGAAGGACCTGATCATCACGTCGGGCGGCAAGAACATCGCGCCGGCCGCGGTGGAGGCGCTGCTGACCAAGCACCCGCTGGTCGGTCAGTCGCTGGCCTACGGCGACCGCCGGCCGTACGTCT
>NZ_JBFUCP010000504.1:0-353 GCF_056405175.1 Pedococcus sp. P1_H8 | reverse complement strand
GTCGAGGGCACGGCGGTACCCGCGCAGGCCGGCGTCGACCGCGCCGTCGGCGAGGTCCGCCTCGGCAAACGCGGCGGCGATCGAGGCCGCGCTCTGGTGGTCACCGGACGCCCCCGCTCCTCCGGACGCCGCTCCCGTACCGGACGAGGCGCCCGGCGGCTGCGCACCGTCGAGTTCGCGACGGGCCTCCTCGACTCGTCCCGCACCGACAAGGGCGGCCCCGATGTAGCTGCGCAGTGTGGTGCTCTCCTCGAATGCATGCAGGTCCCAGAGGATCTCGGCGGCCTGCCGGTAGTAGCCGACCGCCTCCCCGTAGCGCGCGGACTGACCGGCCAGGCTGCCGAGGTGCTGAC
>NZ_JBFUCP010000503.1:0-353 GCF_056405175.1 Pedococcus sp. P1_H8 | reverse complement strand
CTGCGCACGGTGCCGCTGACGGTGGACGAGGACGGGGCGAGGGTCGGGGAACTGGTGTCGTCGGGGGCAGCCGCGGTGCTGCTCACGCCGGCCCACCAGTTCCCGATCGGCGGGCCGCTGCATCCGGAACGTCGTGCGGCGGTGATGGACTGGGCGCGCACCGTCGATGGACTGGTGCTCGAGGACGACTACGACGGSGAGTTCCGGTACGACCGGCAGCCGGTGGGTGCGATGCAGGATCTCGACCCCGACCGGGTGGCGTACCTCGGTTCGGTCAGCAAGAGCCTGTCGCCGGCGTTGCGGCGGGGCTGGATGGTGCTGCCCGACCGGCTCGTGGACCGGGTGGTCGAGGC
>NZ_JBFUCP010000502.1:0-353 GCF_056405175.1 Pedococcus sp. P1_H8 | reverse complement strand
CCCCAGCCTTCCAGCCGAGGAAGATGAACGAGAAGGATGGATCGGCTGCTGCGCTCGACGAGCGTGCCGATCGCGGACCGGCCTGTCCCGATGATCAGATCGCCCTCCCAGTGACCGGGGACCGCGCGATCAGCAGCTTCAGCCGGGCGTTGGGAGAGAACGACATCCGCGGTGACATGCCCTTGTGGCTTGTTCTGCGACCGTGCCCGAGGCTCCCGCAGCGCGCGGCCGGTACGCAGACAAGTCACCAGTTCGCGTTTGAGCGCGCCACGGCCCTCGATGAACAGCGACTGGTAGATCGCCTCGTGACTGATGCGCATGGACTCATCATCCGGGAAGTCGACCTTCAGTCG
>NZ_JBFUCP010000501.1:0-353 GCF_056405175.1 Pedococcus sp. P1_H8 | reverse complement strand
CCGGCTGGTCGCGGATCGTCTCCCTCAGTGCGCTGGCCTGCTCGTTCTCACCGATCACTTCCCACAGAAGGGCCTGTTCGACGTAGCGGCCCTTCACTACGAACTGCGCCTTACCCTCGAGTTGCTCCATGGCGGCGGCGAACTCGTCAGCGTGCGCGGTGAGTAGTTCGTCCTTCACCGCGTCGGCGTCGGTCAGGACCGCACCGAACCGCAGGGGAAGCACCGGTGCCACCCGCGCGGTTCCGTCCAGCAGGCGTGCGTGGGCTTGGAGGTCCGCGGGTTTACCGAGCGGCCGGTCCACCGGTATTTCGCTGACCAGCGCCGCGACATCGCCGTGTCTGATGGTGCTCACC
>NZ_JBFUCP010000500.1:0-354 GCF_056405175.1 Pedococcus sp. P1_H8 | reverse complement strand
ACCTTGGCCAGGTCGCCGGTGCGGAACCAGCCGTTGTCCGTCACCTCGCTGGTGGCCTCGGGGCGGTTGTAGTACCCCTTCATGACGTTGTGCCCGCGCAGGGCCAGCTCGCCGACCTCGTCGGTGCCGGTGACGGTGTTCCAGTCCCGGTCCACGAGGTGGGCCTCGATGCCCCAGACCGGGACGCCGATCGATCCCGGCCGCGGGTCGCGCTCCGGGTCGCTGAACAGTGCCAGCGGCGAGGTCTCCGACAGGCCGTAGCCCTCCAGGATCTGCACGCCGAAGCGCTCCTTGAACCGCGTGAGGATCTCCACCGGCAGCGCGGCGCCACCGGAGATGGCGCGTCGCATGTTC
>NZ_JBFUCP010000499.1:0-354 GCF_056405175.1 Pedococcus sp. P1_H8 | reverse complement strand
GCCGGCGAGCAGTCCCCCGCCGGTGGTCGGCCGGTCGGCGTCACCCGTGAGATTGGCCATCGAGTCGGCGGCGGCCCGGATCCAGCCGGCACGGTCCACCACCCGGGCCTGCGGCACGGGCAGCCCGTCGGCGAGCCCGGTGACCTCCCGGACCGGTCCCTCGGCGCGCACCGACGCCTCCGAGAGTTCCGCGACGACGGCCTCCGCGGAGTACCGGCTGGTGCGTGGGCCTGGCCTGGACAGCCGAACCCCGGCCCATGCTGCGACATCCCAGTCGACCGCCCCGGCGAGCCCACCGGGCGCATCCGAACCGTCCTGGGTCATCGGCAGCAACGTCACTGACACCCACAAGAG
>NZ_JBFUCP010000498.1:0-354 GCF_056405175.1 Pedococcus sp. P1_H8 | reverse complement strand
GTGCAGGTCAGCGTGGTAGTCGGCCTGCGCGTCAGCGCGGACGTCGACCGCACGCGCCCCGTCCCGATCCACCAGGGCCATCGCCGCGAGCACGTGCCGGACCTGCGACTCGATCATGAACACCAGGGAGCTGTGCCCCAGGCCCGTGTTCGGCCCGGTGAGCAGGAACGCGTTGGGCAGGCCCGAGACCGTGATGCCGAGGTGCGTCGCGATCCCGTCCCGCCACCACAGCTCCTGCAGGGTGACGCCGCCCCGCCCGGCGAGCGGCAGCCGGGCCAGCGGGCCCGCCACCCGGAATCCGGTGGCGTAGACGATCACGTCCACCGGGCGCACCGTCCCGTCGGCGGTCACGAC
>NZ_JBFUCP010000497.1:0-355 GCF_056405175.1 Pedococcus sp. P1_H8 | reverse complement strand
GGCCATCCCGGCCTGACGTTCGCCGCGCGGGGCCAGGGGCCGTCGGTGGTCCGCGACCTCTGGCGGGTAGGCAGACTTGCCGTGTCTGAGCAGGATCAGCGTCCGGGGTGGGAGATGCGGACCGGGGGGCATGCTGCCGACCGTAGCCGCTCCGAGCGACGGCGAGGTGTACGGGAAAATTCCGTTGCACGGCGCGCCGTCGACGTGGTCGGATGGGCGGGTCGCGGTGACGGCACTCACATTGCTAGCAATTGAGCAATAGTTGCACGAACGCTAGTATCTCCGGAGTGACTGCCTCGCCCGACGATCTCTACCTCGCCCTGGACGAGTTCCTCATGCGACTGATGGGCATGGG
>NZ_JBFUCP010000496.1:0-355 GCF_056405175.1 Pedococcus sp. P1_H8 | reverse complement strand
GACGCGTACCGCACGGTGGCGCCGCGCACCCTGGTGACCAGGCTGGACGCGGAGACCCCGTGAGCACAACGGTTCTCGCCCTGCTGGGGGTGGTCGCGGTGGCCGTCGTGGTCGGCATCGTGGTGGTGTGGCTGCGCACCCGGCAGGCGCTCACCACCCCCGCGGAGCGCGCGGTGCACGACACCCTGCACACCGCGTCCCTGGCCGCCCGACCGCTGCGCCGCGGACTGGACGCGACCTCGGCAGCCGAGGCCGCCCCGTACCTGCGCCAGCTCACCGGTGGCGCGGCCCTGGCGATCGCCGACGCCGAGGGTCGGCTGCTGGTCTGGCACGGACCGCACCAGCAGCTCTCCGA
>NZ_JBFUCP010000495.1:0-355 GCF_056405175.1 Pedococcus sp. P1_H8 | reverse complement strand
CAGTTCGCCGACCGTGCCCAGTTCGACCCCGCCGCGGGTGCCCTGCCCGGTGCGGTCACCGACGACGCCACCCTGACCGTCGAGGTACCCACCGACGGCAGCGTCGCCTCCCTCAAGGAGCTGCTGGATCGAATCGACTCCCCCGACCTCGCGGTCGAGAGGTTCGCCCTGCACACACCCGACCTCGACGACGTCTTCTTCGCCCTCACCGGCGCACCGCGCGTGCCCGGCCCCACCTCGACGAAAGCGGCGGCCCGATGAGCACCCACACCGATCGTGAACTCACCTATGTCGTGGCCGATTCGACGGTGATGCTGCGACGCAACCTCAAACACGTCCTGCGCAGCCCGGACAC
>NZ_JBFUCP010000494.1:0-355 GCF_056405175.1 Pedococcus sp. P1_H8 | reverse complement strand
GCTAATCTGCGATCCAGTATCGCGCCCACGCGTCCGAGTCGAGCCGCCCCGGCTCGATCCCGTCCTCATGCGCGGCGACTTCGGCGGCCCGGACCCGCGCCACGAACGCCAGCGTGGCCTTGCGCAACTCGTCCTCCGCACTGCCCGGCCCGCCGAGCCGCACCTCGCGCAACTGCGCCGGGACCAGGTCTGCGGGCAGGCCCGCCTTGGTGGCCCGCTCGATCACCTTCTCCGCCAGCGCGAGCGCGGGCTGCGCCATGGCGATGCCGTCGATGCACGACGCCCTGGCCTTCTCCGCGGCCTTGGCCACCTCCCACGCGGCCTCCTGGTCTGCCACGTCGATCGGTCCGGTGTG
>NZ_JBFUCP010000493.1:0-355 GCF_056405175.1 Pedococcus sp. P1_H8 | reverse complement strand
GACTGACCGTCAACACCCTCGTGCAGGTGTCGTGGGGGATCGTGCTCGCCGCGTTGACCGGTCGCGACGACGTGGTGTTCGGTGCCATCGTCTCGGGACGTCCGCCCGACCTGGCCGGCATCGAGACGATGATCGGACTGTTCATCAACACCCTGCCCGTCCGGATCAGGCTGCGCCCCGGCGAGACGGTGGGCGCCCTGCTCGAATGCGTGCAGGCCGAGCAGACGGCGTTGTTGGATCACCACTACACCGGCCTGGCCGAGATCTCGAGCTCCGCGGGGCCGGAGGTCGGATTCGACACGTTGACCGTGTTCGAGTCGTATCCCGTTGACCGCGAAGGGCTGTCGACCGACAC
>NZ_JBFUCP010000492.1:0-355 GCF_056405175.1 Pedococcus sp. P1_H8 | reverse complement strand
GGAGAGGAGTTCGCACCCGGTGCGCGGCTGCGCCTTCGGGTTCACCGGCGCGGCCACCCGCCCGTACTCGAGGGTGCGGACCAGGTCGGAACGCCACACCTCCAGCCGGGTGGAGCCGCGGGCCGTTGCGTAGGTGCCGTCCTCGGAGAGCGTCACCACGTCGTCGGCTTCGCTGTTGCGCTGGGCCTCACGGGTTCCGGTCGAGCCGTCGAGCTGGGTGACCTGGCCGCAGCCGGACCGGTCCCGGTACACCGCGACGGCGGTGTTCCAGGCCCCGATCGCGCCGCACAGCGGCATGTCCCGCCGGTAGTGCCAGATCTCGTCGCCGGTCGCGCGGTCGCGCCCGGTGACGGTG
>NZ_JBFUCP010000491.1:0-355 GCF_056405175.1 Pedococcus sp. P1_H8 | reverse complement strand
TGCCCGGCATGTTCATCCCGGCAGGCTTCAGGTTGCCGGCCGAGACGCCCTGGCCGGYGACCATCGCGAACGTCGGCAGCACCCGCAGGCCCTTCTCGTAGACCCAGCCGAGCTCGGCCGGATCCAGCGAGTTCACACCGGCACCCAGGCCCAGGTGGTAGAGCAACACGTCGCGCTCGGTCCAGTTGGCCTCGCGGACAGTGGGTTCGGCGGCCAGTGCGGCCGCCACATCGATCGGCATGCTTACTGAGACTCCTTCGAGATGGTGCCGGCCCGGTACAGCGTGACCACGCACGCGCCACCGAGGCCGAGGTTGTGTTGCAGACCCACGCGGGCGCCGTCGACCTGGCGGGCG
>NZ_JBFUCP010000490.1:0-356 GCF_056405175.1 Pedococcus sp. P1_H8 | reverse complement strand
GTACGGGTCAGCCCGCTCGGGATGGCGCTGGTGGCGTCGTCGATCGCCCGCGGGGCCCCGACGATTCCGGTCATCTCGTCCGGACGGCCGCCGGTGGCCAACCAGGGTGCGGCGCCGCTGCCCCCGGCGGTGACCGAGCAGCTTCGCACGATCATGCGAGACACCGTGCAGCGTGGCGACGCGTCCCAGCTCAAGGGCTACGGCGACCTGATCGGCGCCACCGGCGCGTCCGGCCAGGACCGGTGGTTCTACGGGACGAAGGGCGACCTGGCGTTCGCTGTCTACGTGCAGGACGCGGACGGCGGTGATCAGGCGGTCAAGATGACCGACCGGATGTTCACCGCGCTGGCAAAGCC
>NZ_JBFUCP010000489.1:0-356 GCF_056405175.1 Pedococcus sp. P1_H8 | reverse complement strand
GCTCTGGGCTGAACCCGCCCACCGCGGGTCAGCGCGCGACCGGCGTCCGGTCCAGCTTGCCGGCGAGCCTCTCCAGGTAGGCCACGACCTCGGCCTCGGGCTTGTCGGGTACCCCGAACACGACCTCGGTGACGCCGAGGTCCTCCCAGCGCGCGAGCCGCTCCGGGTCGGGCTTGCCCGCCAGCACCACGATCCGGGGCGCGCCCTCGCGGCCGGCCTCCGTCCAGATGCGTCGCAGCAACAGCACGTTGTCGTCGATGTCCTGCTCGATCGGGGTGGTCATCCAGCCGTCGGCGGAACGCGCGATCCACTTGAAGTTCTTCTCGTTGCCCGCGGCCCCGACCACGACGGGGACC
>NZ_JBFUCP010000488.1:0-356 GCF_056405175.1 Pedococcus sp. P1_H8 | reverse complement strand
TGCCCGCCTCGACCGTGCACGCAGTCCTGGTCCGCTGCCGCCTGAACCGGCTCTCGCACATCGACATCCGCACCGGCGAGGTCATCCGCCGCTACGAACACCCGCATCCGGGATCGATGATCCACGTCGATGTGAAGAAGCTCGGCAACATCCCCGACGGCGGCGGCTGGCGTTTTGTCGGACGCGTCAAGGGCCGCARGAACCGTCAACAGACCCCGGGCACGAAACGCAGCCGACACCACAACGAACTGCTCGGACATGCGTTCGTGCACACCGTGATCGACGACCACTCCCGCGTCGCCTACGCCGAGATCCACGATGACGAAACCGCACAGACCGCGGTCGGGGTGCTGCGC
>NZ_JBFUCP010000487.1:0-356 GCF_056405175.1 Pedococcus sp. P1_H8 | reverse complement strand
GCGCTCCGGTTGCCACGTACCCGCCGCAGTTGGGCCCGCGCTCGATCGCCCGCGGACCCCGGCACGGCACCCCGGCGTCGGATCGGCGCACTCGTACGGTGCACCGGTTGGACCAGAAACAGGGTGCCGCCGTTGGTTCCGGAGATCCGGTCGGCCCGGACCGTGGCCAGTTCACCGGATGCCAGTTCCATGTCGATGGTGCGGGTCTGGTCCGGAAGCAGGTCCACGGCGAGGCCGCGCAGGGCCGCATGGTCGGCCACGTCGAGCAGGTCCAGCGCGGTTCGATTGGTGAGCAGGATGTCCTCGCCGATGGCGGCGACGGCGAGGTGACGCTGCGGCGAGACTCGGTGGAAGGC
>NZ_JBFUCP010000486.1:0-356 GCF_056405175.1 Pedococcus sp. P1_H8 | reverse complement strand
GCGCCGGGTCCGCACGGCCGGCTCGTCGTCGAGGTCGTCCTCTTCGACGTAGCCCTTCTTGCCCAGGCCCTTGTCGATGAACTGCCAGTCCTGCGCGGTGAGCAACTTCACTGACTTGTCGAGCTTGTCCCGGTCCTCGGCGTCGGAGAGGAAGGCGCCGTGCGAGCAGCAACCGTCGTCCGGCCGGTCGGCCACCGTGCCCTGGCACGCGGGGGTGCCGAAGACGCAGGTCCAGCGGGAAAGCAGCCAGGTCAGGTCCGCGACGACGACGTGCTCCGCGTTCGACGGATCGACGAACTCGATCCACTCGCGGGGGAAGTCGAGGTCGACTTCGGGGGTCGGCACCATCTTGTCCG
>NZ_JBFUCP010000485.1:0-357 GCF_056405175.1 Pedococcus sp. P1_H8 | reverse complement strand
CTCGATATGCGGAGCACATCCTCGCCGCGACGCCGTGCGTGTTCGTCAGCCCGGGGTCGCTCGCTCAGTTCGTCCCGCCCGGATCGGCGACATTCGATCTGGTGGTCTTCGACGAAGCGTCCCAGGTGACCGTCGCACAGGCGATCGGCGCTCTCGGCCGCGGACAGTCCGCGGTGATCGTCGGCGACTCGCAGCAGATGCCGCCGACATCCTTCGGTCAGGTCACCGCCGCCGATGACGATGAAGAAACCGAGGTGGGCGAACTCGCGCCGGAGGATTCCGAGAGCATCCTCACCGAGTGCGTCGATTCGGGCGTCCCGCAATTGTGGCTGTCGTGGCACTACCGCAGCCAGGACG
>NZ_JBFUCP010000484.1:0-357 GCF_056405175.1 Pedococcus sp. P1_H8 | reverse complement strand
AGTACAACAGGAAGCAACGAGAGGAGGAGACGCCCGGTGAGTCAGCGGGAGTGGATCGAGAAGGACTTCTACAAGGACCTGGGCGTCTCCTCCGACGCCTCGGCCGACGAGATCAAGAAGGCCTACCGGAAGTTGGCGCGGGACCTGCATCCCGACGCCAACCCCGGTGACGCGAGTGCGGAGGAACGGTTCAAGGCCGTGAGCGAGGCGAATGCCGTGCTCTCGGATCAGGCCAAGCGCAAGGAGTACGACGAGGCCCGCCGTCTGTTCGCCAGCGGTGGCTTCGGTCGCGGCGCATACCCGTCGGGCGCCGAGTACACCACCGGCGGTGGCGGTTTCGGCGGTGGCGAATTCAAC
>NZ_JBFUCP010000483.1:0-357 GCF_056405175.1 Pedococcus sp. P1_H8 | reverse complement strand
CGGACGGCCTGGTCCTGCCGATGACGCTGGCCCTGCCCGGAAAGGCCAACCGCGGCAATGCCGCCCAGGCCGTGGCCGCCGCGGTGACGATGGGCGCGGCCCCGGCCGACGCCGTCGCCGCCGCGTCCGCGGTCCGCGAGATCGCCGGCCGGTACGCCGCCGTACAGGTGGGCCCGCACTCGCTGCGGATGCTGCTCGCCAAGAACCCGGCGGGCTGGCAGGAGGCTCTGTCGATGATCGACCCCGACGTCGACGGGCTGGTCATCGCGGTCAACGGTCAGGTTCCGGACGGCGAGGACCTGTCCTGGCTCTGGGACGTGCGCTTCGAGCACTTCGAAGGCGTCAAGGTGGTGGCCG
>NZ_JBFUCP010000482.1:0-358 GCF_056405175.1 Pedococcus sp. P1_H8 | reverse complement strand
ATGTTCACGGTCTGAGACGCGGTCATCCGGTCGCTGACACTGGCCTGGATGGTGGTCTCGGTGGGGCCGTAACCGTTGAACATCTTCCGGCCGACGGACCATTTCTGCATCAGCTCCGGCGGGCAGGCCTCGCCCGCCACGGCCAGCACCCGCAGGTTCTCGAGCCCGACGTCGTCCATGGAGGACAGCGCGGTCGGGGTGATGAACGCGTGGGTGACGTGCTCACGGCGCAGCAGGTCCTCGAGTTCGGCGCCGCCGTACACCGCGGGCGGGACGATCACCACGCTGGCACCGGCACTGAAGGCCATCATCAGCTCGAAGACCGAGGCGTCGAAGCTGGGCGAGGCCAGGTGTGAGA
>NZ_JBFUCP010000481.1:0-358 GCF_056405175.1 Pedococcus sp. P1_H8 | reverse complement strand
ATCTGGAAGATCGTGCCCGCCACCCCGATCGACCCCGACGCCGGCAGGTTCGATCCCATCGGCGCGGTCGGCCTCGGCGTCGGCCTCGTGTGCCTGCTCCTCGGCGTGTCCAAGGGCGCGGTCTGGGGCTGGAGCAGCGGGACCATCGTCGGACTCTTCGTCGTCGCGATCGCCGTCCTGCTGGCCTGGGGCTGGTGGGAGCTGCGCACCAGTGATCCGCTGGTCGATCTCCGGACCACCGCGCGTCCGCAGGTGTTGCTGACCAACGTCGCCGGCGTGGTCGTCGGCTTCGCGATGTACGCGCAGTCGCTGATCCTGCCGCAGCTGTTGCAGCTGCCCGAGGCCACCGGATTCGGTC
>NZ_JBFUCP010000480.1:0-359 GCF_056405175.1 Pedococcus sp. P1_H8 | reverse complement strand
CCCAGTAGGCGCCGCCCTGGGCGTGCGCGTCCTGCGCCGTCGCGAAGCGGGTGGCCATGTCGACGAGTCCGTCGCCCCAGAAGCCGAATTCGCCGCTCCAGTACGGGACGCCGTACATGCGGGCCACCCGGTCGGCGAGGGTGAAGCCCCGTTCGACGCTGACGATCGTCGGCAGGCCCAGCGAGGCGTCCATGGTGATCGACTCCGCGTACAGGTGCGGGGAGAAGACGATGTTGCGGTCGTCGGTGAAGCCGGGCGGCGGGCCGCTGTCGAACCCGAGTCCGGACCACAGGATGCTCGGCTCGAAGTAGACGATCTGCTCGGCGCCGGCCTCCCGGATGGCGTCGATGGTCCGGTCG
>NZ_JBFUCP010000479.1:0-359 GCF_056405175.1 Pedococcus sp. P1_H8 | reverse complement strand
CAGTAGATACGTCAGCAATTCCCGAATTAAGGCACGCGAACTCAACAAGGAATCAGCCGCGAACATCGCCCGCAGCTTCAATCGCAAGTTCATCGAAGGCCTGGGTGAGGACGTCACCCGCCACGAAAGGCTCGCCAAGGAGGCCTGCGAGCGCGGCGACTACGACCTCCAGCGGGAAAATGACAAGCAGGCCGCTATGTCCAGGAGAGCGGGATACGACGCGTGGGTCGACAGCATTCTCCGCTGACGCCCACTTGGCCACCCTGGAGACCTGAACGTCGGTTGTCGGCGGGCCTGGATGCGTAGCGCGATCCAATCCGTGCGACATTCACAGGAAGCTCGCCTCGGCGTGCGGTAGC
>NZ_JBFUCP010000478.1:0-359 GCF_056405175.1 Pedococcus sp. P1_H8 | reverse complement strand
TTCTAGTGGTGCGGCGCGGACTTCGTCAGGAACTCGACGTTCTGCCGGGCCCGGACCGCCTCCAGGTCGTGGCGGGCGCGGGCGGCGTCGCGTTCCTCCGGAAGCACTCCGGCCAGCGGTGCAGCCGGGCGGAACTGCTCGAGCCGGAAGACCTGGCCGCCGTTCGAGCGGAGGGCGGCGAGGTAGAGCACGGCGGCGCCGAGGATGAGGGCGAGGATGGTCAGCGCGGGGATCATGTGCTCATCCTGCGGGCGACTGGACTTATTGCAAATATCCAGTTTTGTGTATCTGGACCCTTCGGCTCGCTGGGGTGTCGTCGCGGCACGGCGGCGAGGTGGTTCCCCGGCGCCGCCACCAGC
>NZ_JBFUCP010000477.1:0-359 GCF_056405175.1 Pedococcus sp. P1_H8 | reverse complement strand
GGTCATCGGCGACGACCCGTCGCTTCTGTCGTCGTCCGGGGCGGCCAACGCGGTGCTCCTCGGCTCGGTGCTGCTGGTGCTGACCACCGTCATCAACTGCATCGGCGTCAACTGGATGTCGCGGATCAACAACATCGGCGTCACCTGCGAGATCGTCGGTGTCATCGCGGTGATCGGCATGTTCTTCACCCACGCCCAGCGCGGGCCCGAGGTGGTGTTCGACACCGGTGCGGCCGGCGGGCAGCCCGGTTACATCTGGGCCTGGATCGTCTCCGGACTGATGGCCGCCTACGTGATGGTCGGGTTCGGATCCGCCGGCGAACTCGCCGAGGAGACTCGCAACCCGCGCCGCGTGGCAC
>NZ_JBFUCP010000476.1:0-359 GCF_056405175.1 Pedococcus sp. P1_H8 | reverse complement strand
GAACACCGGTTCGCCGTCCTTCGCGAAGATGTCCGGGATGGTGCGTCCGGTCTCCTCCTCGATCGCGACGTCGGTGTCGAAGACGTCCACGTCGAGTGCCCGGGCGAGCCGGCGACCGATCGTGGACTTACCCGCTCCCGGCGGCCCGACCAGCACCGCGACGGGACTCATCGGGACTCACGACCGGCGGTCACCTCGCGAGACGCTCCTGCACTGCGGCCAGGTAGCCCTCGACGTTGCGGACGGTCTCGGTCAGCGAGTCGCCGCCGAACTTCTCGAGCGCGGCCTGCGCGACGACCAGCGCGACCATCGACTCCGCGACGACGCCGGCGGCGGGCACGGCGCACACGTCGCTGCGC
>NZ_JBFUCP010000475.1:0-360 GCF_056405175.1 Pedococcus sp. P1_H8 | reverse complement strand
TCAGTGCCCGCCGGACATGCCGATGATCCCGATGCGGCTCATGCCCAACGCCGAGCTGCACGTGTTTCCGAACTGCGGACACTGGGTGATGGTCGAGGCGAAGGAGGCATTCGAGCGGGTGGCCCTGGAGTTCCTGCTCCGGTGAGCCCGCTCACTTCCCTCGCCACACGGGTTTGCGCTTCGCGAGGAAGGCGCTCATGCCTTCCTGTGCGTCGCAGGTGACGGCGTTGGCGGCCATCGTCTCGCTCATCAGCTTGTAGGCCTCGTCCTGGGGGACGTCGATCTGGCGGTAGAACGCCTGCTTGCCGATCTGGAGGTTCAGCGGGCTGGCGTCGGAGATCCTCGCGGCCAGCGTTCGGG
>NZ_JBFUCP010000474.1:0-360 GCF_056405175.1 Pedococcus sp. P1_H8 | reverse complement strand
GCAGGTCACGGCTCCACCGGCGGTCATGCGATCCTGCATGCGGTGTCGGCACTGCCCCAGGAAGAGGCGCATTGATGTTCGGACGTAAGAAGAAGGACGCTGCGCAGGACGCGGCAGCGGACCGTTTCGCGGACCTGCGCGACGATGCCGCGGCGGAGGTCGACGTGGACGCGCCGACGGGTGTCGAGGACCGCGGTCCCTACGACCTGGCGGACCTCGACGGCGCGGAGCCGACCGAGGGCGTGAACGGCCCCCGGCTCGACCTCGGGTCGGTGCTGGTGCCGATGCCCGAGGGCGGCCAGATCCAGGTGGAGATGGCGCCGGACGGCACGCCCCAGGCCGTCCACCTGGTGACCGTGC
>NZ_JBFUCP010000473.1:0-361 GCF_056405175.1 Pedococcus sp. P1_H8 | reverse complement strand
GCCGATGACCTCGGGGGTGTTGTCCAGCTTGCCGCGGTGCTCGAGACCCCGGGTCCACGCGAAGATGGACGCGATCGGGTTGGTCGAGGTGGGCTTGCCCTGCTGGTGCTGGCGGTAGTGCCGCGTGACGGTGCCGTGCGCGGCCTCCGCCTCGACGGTCTTGCCGTCCGGGGTCATCAGCACGGAGGTCATCAGGCCGAGCGAGCCGTAGCCCTGCGCGACGGTGTCCGACTGGACGTCGCCGTCGTAGTTCTTGCAGGCCCAGACGTAGCCGCCCTCCCACTTGAGCGAGGAGGCCACCATGTCGTCGATCAGCCGGTGCTCGTAGGTCAGGCCCGCGGCGTCGAACTCCGCCTTGAAC
>NZ_JBFUCP010000472.1:0-361 GCF_056405175.1 Pedococcus sp. P1_H8 | reverse complement strand
CCTTGTGCGCGGTCGTCTCGTTCTGCACAGTCATGGGCTCTCCCTGTTCGCTCGTGCCAAACCCGTGAACGCTTCAACGGTACCCCGCCCTCCGATTATTCCTTCCCCACGTCCCCGGCTGTCGTCTCCGTGAGCGCGTGCGGCCGTCGATCGGGACCCGGCGTCGGGGGGGTGCGGCACCCGGAACGGGAGCGTGTCGTGCCCGCACCGGTACACGAAGTAGCCTGGTGGTGTGAAACTGCTGCGCCGAGGTAACCCCGACAATTCCGACAACGGAGACCGTGAGGTCGCCGAGTCGAGTGCCGCCGCGTCGGCGCCGTCCACCCCGACCGAGGGCAAGGGCCGGCCCACGCCGACCCGC
>NZ_JBFUCP010000471.1:0-361 GCF_056405175.1 Pedococcus sp. P1_H8 | reverse complement strand
GCCCGTCGAGCGAGTGCACGACGGCGTCGATGCCGGCGGCCGGGTCGCCCCGCCGGGCCACCAGGTCCGGCACCGTCGCGATGGTGAAGTCGTCCGGCTCGACGTCCGCGAGCTCGGCCCAGGTCACCGGCGTCGACACCGTCGCCCGCGGGGTCTTGCGCACCGAGTACGCCGACGCGACCGTCTTGTCCCGCGCGGTCTGGTTGAAGTCCACGAAGATCCGCGCGCCTCGCTCTTCCTTCCACCAGGCGGTCGTCACCCGCGTGGGGTCCCGGCGTTCGACCTCACGGGCCAGCGCGATGACGGCGCGCCGCACCTCGATGAAGTCCCAGCGCGGCTCGATCCGGACGTAGACGTGCAC
>NZ_JBFUCP010000470.1:0-361 GCF_056405175.1 Pedococcus sp. P1_H8 | reverse complement strand
TCTAACGTGAGGGGATGATGCACGGCCGTCGGGCCCTGCCGGAGCTCACGGAACTCACCGCGGCGCACTGGACGTCGGGGGAGAGCGGGCGGCTGTCCGTGCAGCGGTGCGCGCACTGTCTCCGATGGTCGTTCCCGCCGGCGTCACACTGCCGGCACTGCTGGCGTGACGACTTCACCTACGAGCCGGTCACCGGCAAGGGCGCACTGCTCAGCTGGACTGAGGTGTTCGAGTCCGTCGCGTCTGCCCCCCTCGCGCTGGCCGCCTTCACGCGGCACGCCGTGGTGATCGGGCTGCTCTTCGCCCTCCTGTGGGAAGGGCTGCTCGGCTCGCTCCTCGGCGGGATCAAGTGGGTCTCCAT
>NZ_JBFUCP010000469.1:0-362 GCF_056405175.1 Pedococcus sp. P1_H8 | reverse complement strand
GACGAGGGCGCACTCGGCGCGGTCGGGCAGGCGCTGGTCGCCATCCACGACTGGACGTTCCTGCTCGGCCCGAGCGTGGTGCTGGGCGTGAACAGCCTGCTGCTGGCCTACCTGGTGTACCGGTCGGACCTCGCGCCCCGGCCCATCGCCGTGCTCGGGCTCGTCGGCGGACCGCTCGTCACCGTCTCCGCGATCGCCGTGCTCTTCGGGCTCTACGGCCCTGCCGCCCATGCGATCTCCGCGCTGCCGGTGTTCGCGTGGGAGGTCAGCTTCGCCGTCTACCTGATCGCCAAGGGCTTCAAGGCAGTTCCCGTCGCCGACCGCATCATTGCCTCGGGCGACCTGCGCCCCGAACCGTCCAT
>NZ_JBFUCP010000468.1:0-362 GCF_056405175.1 Pedococcus sp. P1_H8 | reverse complement strand
TACCGGCTGGCCTGGGCGGAGCTGATGTCGGCACGGATGGTCGCGCGGGGTGAGCCGCCGGTCGCGCTCGAACGGGTGCGGGCGGCGTTCCACTACGTGCGGACCGCGCGCACCATTTCCCCGGCGGACCTACCGGACGCCGGTGACCTGGTCCGGCTCATCGAGACGGCCGGGGCGAGTGCGGGCGGGCGGGACGAGTAGCCGGCGTCCGCACCAGGAAATCACCGCATTGCGAAACCCCATCTTGTGAAAGCGCCGTATTGCGAAGGCGCCCTGCTCAGGCCGCGTCGCGGCGGACCTTGAGCGCGGCGGCGATCAGGGGCAGCTGCAAGGGCAGTCGCGCGACCGCGACGGCCTTGAGC
>NZ_JBFUCP010000467.1:0-362 GCF_056405175.1 Pedococcus sp. P1_H8 | reverse complement strand
CCCCGGACGGCACCCCGCAGAGCACCTCCCCCGCCTGCATCGGCGCAGCCATGGCCGCCGGCAGCACCGAGGACGGCCCGGCCATCCCGATCTTCCCCGAGGGCACCCGTAACCCGATCATCGACGCGTTCGGCGGCACCGACATGCCGACCCCGCAGTGGCTCGCGGACGCGCAGGCACCGAAGCTGGTGGTGGTCCCGGTCGGGCTGCTGCCCCCGGACGGCTGGGTCCCGCATGTGCTCAAGATCCAGATCATCCGGATCGGCGACCTCTACGTGGTCGGCGGACCGGCCGAGTACACCATCGTCTCGGGGCTGCGGATCCGCCGGACGGTCGCCGAGGAACTCGGGGTCCCGCTGGAG
>NZ_JBFUCP010000466.1:0-362 GCF_056405175.1 Pedococcus sp. P1_H8 | reverse complement strand
GTGCCAGACGGCTGACCGGCGGGAGTCCGCCGAGTGCGCTGTGGCGGCGTCGAGTGTTGTAGTGCTCAAGCCAGGGCGCAAGTGCGGCGGTCCGCTCGGCGTTGGTGATGAAGACCTGCCGGTACGCCCACTCGGTCTGCAGAGTGCGGTTCAATCGTTCGACCTTGCCGTTCTGCCACGGGCAGTGCGGTTTGATGAACTTCTGCCGTATGCCGTGCTCAGCGCAGACCGCCCGCAGCGACCACCGGTAGGCCCAGGCGTTGTCCGTCATCAGCCGTTCGATCCTGGTGATGCCGTGGCCCGCGAAGTAGTCGATCGCGCGGACCAGGAAACCCGCACAGGTGGCGCCCTTTTCGTCCGGG
>NZ_JBFUCP010000465.1:0-362 GCF_056405175.1 Pedococcus sp. P1_H8 | reverse complement strand
GAGTCCGACCGTGTCCCAGATGTCGCGGATCTCGTAGTCCGCGCGCGGCACCAACATGGTGGTGAAGTCGACAGTCTCGCCGTTCGCCCCGACCAGCACGCCTCCCAGCAACGCCCAGTCCGCATGGTCCACGCCGGAGGAGAACCGCCACACCCCGGAGACCTCGTACCCTCCGGCGACCGGCCTCATCGTGCCGAGCGGGGCGTACGACGAACAGATCAGGGTGTCCGGGTTCTCGCCCCACACCTCGGCCTGCGCGCGGTCCGGGTAGAGCGCGAGATGCCACGGGTGCACGCTGAGCACGGAGGCCACCCAGCCGGTGGACCCGCAGGCGCCGGACAACGCGCGGACCGTCTCGAAGA
>NZ_JBFUCP010000464.1:0-362 GCF_056405175.1 Pedococcus sp. P1_H8 | reverse complement strand
GGTCGATGGCGCCGAACGCGAGCTGCACGGCGCTGTAGCCGTCACGCTCTTCGGTACGGATCTGGGTGACGACGTTGGGCCCAGCCTTGACGACGGTCACCGGGACGACCCGGTTGTTCTCGTCGAAGACCTGGGTCATGCCGAGCTTCGTGCCCAGGATTCCCTTGATCTTGTTCTCAGTCATTGTTTTTGTCTCCGCCGCGCTCACTGGATGTTGACATCAACGCTGGCCGGCAGATCGATGCGCATGAGGGCATCGACTGTCTTGGGCGTCGGGTCGAGGATGTCAATCAGCCGCTTGTGGGTACGCATCTCGAAGTGCTCGCGCGAGTCCTTGTACTTGTGCGGCGAGCGGATGACGC
>NZ_JBFUCP010000463.1:0-363 GCF_056405175.1 Pedococcus sp. P1_H8 | reverse complement strand
GATTCCGGGTCGCGCCGCATGGCGAGCCCCCCGAATACGGAACCGAGCGAGAGCACCACGAACGCCGTCGTCATGGGGACGTTCGCCTCGGTCGTGCTCATCTCGCCCGGGGCGAGGAGCATCGCGGCAAGCGTGAGCGCGAACTGCAGCACCCCGTACGCCAGCCACTGGACAAACGCCGGCCGGTTCGCGATCGGCATCGCGCGGTCGCGGGGCGGCTTGTTCATCAGGTCCGGCGGCGCCGGGTCGAGCATGATGACGGCCACCGGGAACAGGGTGATGAAGAAGTGCTGGAAGAGCACCATCAGCGGCGTGAGTGCGACCCCGTCGTTGATGTTGAAGATGCTCGCGACGAGGAACAGC
>NZ_JBFUCP010000462.1:0-363 GCF_056405175.1 Pedococcus sp. P1_H8 | reverse complement strand
GCACCGTGGTCTCCGAGCGGGAGAACATCGCGGACTACGCCGCGGAGGTCGGCCTGATCGCCGTCGCGTTCTGCGTCCTGAGCCTCACCGTCGGATACCTGGTGCCGCGCCGACTGGGCATCACCGACCGCCAGTCCGTCGCCTGCTCGATGGAGATCGGAATCCACAACAGCACCCTCGCCATCACCATCGCGATCAGCCTGCTGGACAGCGTGCGACTGGCGGTGCCGGCCGCGGTGTACGGCGTGGTGATGTTCCCGGTGGCCGCCGCCTTCGGCTGGCTGATCACCCGCACCACCAAGTCCGGCGACCCCGCGGTCGCACGCGTGTGACCCGGTCGCCCGAAAGCCGCCCAGGCTCGGC
>NZ_JBFUCP010000461.1:0-364 GCF_056405175.1 Pedococcus sp. P1_H8 | reverse complement strand
GCTCGGGCCATGGTCGCAGACACCCAGGTAGACACCCCGAAGTCCCTCACCCCCGAGCCGGCCGACATGCGGCGGGTCCTCGGCCAGTTCGCGAGCGGGGTCACCGTGGTCACCGGCCTCGACGACGACGGTCCCGTCGGATTCGCCTGCCAGTCCTTCGCGTCGGTCTCGCTGGACCCGCCGATGGTCCTGTTCTGCGCCGATCACCGCGGCGTCGCCTGGCCCCGGATCCGCCGGTCCGGACGGTTCACGGTGAATGTCCTCGCGGAGACCCAGGAGGAGATGTGCGGGCGGTTCGGCTCGAGCCGCGGGCGCAAGTTCGACGACCTCGACTGGGACCTGTCCCGCTGGGAGACCCCGGCGC
>NZ_JBFUCP010000460.1:0-364 GCF_056405175.1 Pedococcus sp. P1_H8 | reverse complement strand
GGTGAGGATCGGGTGCCGCTCCTCCGGCGGGGTGAGGATCGTCGACATCTCGCGGATCCCGGCCATGCTCATCTCGAGCGTCCGTGGGATCGGCGTGGCCGACATCGTCAGCACGTCGACGTGCGTGCGCAGCGCCTTGATGTGTTCCTTGTGCTCGACGCCGAATCGCTGCTCCTCGTCGACGATCACCAGACCGAGGTCCTTCCAGCGGATGGCGGTCTGCAGCAGCCGGTGGGTACCGACCACGACGTCGACCTCGCCGTCGGCCATGCCCGCGATGATCTCCTTCGAGTCCCCCACGTCGGTGAACCGGGACAGCCCGCGCACCTTGACCGGGAACGACGCCATCCGCTCGGTGAAGGTC
>NZ_JBFUCP010000459.1:0-364 GCF_056405175.1 Pedococcus sp. P1_H8 | reverse complement strand
ACGTATGCGGGATGGCCTGCCACGGCGCGGGCACCGGACGGCGACCCACCCGAATCCCCCAGGGAATCGGCCAGATCCACCGTCAGCACCGGCAGTCCGGTGTCGAAGGGCTCGCCGTCGGTGAGCACGCACACCGGCGCGGCGTCGGCCAGCATGTACGCCAACCGGTCGGCCGGGTAGTCGAGGTCGAGCGGCAGGTACGCGCCACCCGCCTTCCCGACCGCCAGCAGCGCGACCATCAACTCGAGTGAACGCCCGATCGCGACGGCGACGAGCGACTCCGGTCCCACCCCGCGGTCGACGAGCTCGTGCGCCAGGCGGTTCGCCCGCGCGTGCAGCTCGGCATAGGTCAGCGCCTCGCCCT
>NZ_JBFUCP010000458.1:0-366 GCF_056405175.1 Pedococcus sp. P1_H8 | reverse complement strand
ACGTTGATGCCCGCGACGATCACGTTGATCTCGCCGCCGTTCTGGGTGAACGTGATGATCCGGCGCAGCCCGCGCGAGACCCAGTCCATGTTCTCGGTGCCGGACTCCATCGAGATGGTGGCGCCGGACGACAGGGCGAACCACTCGATCGGCGCGCCGATCGATTCCGCGAGGTCGATCGCGGCGACGAGGCGCGAGCACTCCGCCTCGGCGACGGTGCCGAGCGCCTTGGTCGGGTCGCCGAACAGCGCGACCCGCGTCATGCCCTCGGGGTAACGCGTGGTGGGGGTGGACACCAGGCCGACGATCAGGCCCGCGGTGTTGCGGCCGTACGGGCGATCCACCGGCGCCAGGGCGGTGCCGGTC
>NZ_JBFUCP010000457.1:0-366 GCF_056405175.1 Pedococcus sp. P1_H8 | reverse complement strand
GTGGTCGGCTGGTCCAGCAGGAACCGCGATCCGGCGTTGGGGCYGCGCTTGACGACGAGCAGCGCCGAACCGACAGGCAGACCCTCCACCCCGGAAACCGGCGCCTCGGCGGCGGGCGTGGCGGTCGCCGTGCCGTCCAGTTCACTGAGGAAATCCGCGCGGAAAACCGACGTGGTTTCTGCCGGCGTTTCCCCAAGAACCGCGTCGTTGTCGTTCTCGCTCACCGTTTCTCCTCCTCAGTCCGACCGATCCGGGAGACCTCCCGGACAAATCTATAGCCACAACCACATTCCGATGCGGACCTGCGCCCCGACACGGCGAATGCGCTCGCCTTCGACCGTACCCTGCGACAGCCTGTCCGCGTAG
>NZ_JBFUCP010000456.1:0-366 GCF_056405175.1 Pedococcus sp. P1_H8 | reverse complement strand
CGGCACTCCGCCGCGACCGCCGCAGTCAGGCCCGACCCAGGCAAATCCGACCCAGGCAAATCCGACGCAGACCGGTCCGGCCGGGCAGGGGCGGCCGCAGCAGGCCCCCGTGCAGGGCCGCCCGGCGGGCGCCCAGGGCGGCGGTACCCAGGGCACGCCGGTCGAGGCGCCCGGAGCGCCGAAGCAGGCCGCCACGGGCCGTCCCGCCACGCCCCGACAGCCCGCGCCCCAGCAGTCGGCGCCCCAGCAGTCCGGGGCTCCGCAGTCGGCGACGCCTCAGACCGGCGCCGTGCGTCCCGCACAGGGCCAGCAGGCCGGTGGCCGGGGTCAGACCCCGCCGTGGCAGCGGGGCCAGCAGGGACAGTC
>NZ_JBFUCP010000455.1:0-366 GCF_056405175.1 Pedococcus sp. P1_H8 | reverse complement strand
TGCCTGCTGTTGATGTCGTCGACGGACAAGCCGTCCGCCTCGTTCAGGGGGAGGCAGGCAGCGAGACCAATTACGGCTCGCCCCGCGACGCCGCCCTCGCCTGGCAGAACGCCGGTGCCGAGTGGGTGCACCTGGTGGACCTCGACGCCGCCTTCGGCCGCGGATCCAACCGCGACCTGCTCGTCGACGTGATCGGCGAGCTCGACGTCAAGGTGGAGCTGTCCGGCGGCATCCGTGACGACGAGACCCTCGAGGCCGCCCTGGCCACGGGCTGCGGTCGCGTCAACCTCGGCACCGCCGCCATCGAGAACCCCGAGTGGTGCGCGAGCGCCATCGCCCGGTACGGCGACAAGATCGCCGTCGGGC
>NZ_JBFUCP010000454.1:0-366 GCF_056405175.1 Pedococcus sp. P1_H8 | reverse complement strand
GTCCTACGACGTGTATCGACTGTCGCCCGACCTGATCGTCGGGCTCCTTCGGGAGGCCGGCTTTGACGTGCATGCGCAGCTCCTGCGGCAGCCCACGCCTCCCGAGAAGCAACGCCAGGCATACCTGATGGCGCGCAAGCCCTCCGAGTAGTCGAACGGACACCGGACAATTGCGAGGCGGACGAAATTCAGCCAGCGCGCATCGCGGCACCGAGCCGCGCGGCGTAGTCGGCGGCCTCGACCTCGTCGGCGTACTTCGTTCGCGGCCAGAAGAAGCCGCGCAGGCCGTCACCCTTGGTTCGCGGCACCACGTGCACGTGCAGGTGCGGCACGCTCTGCGAGACCACGTTGTTCACGGCGACGAAC
>NZ_JBFUCP010000453.1:0-366 GCF_056405175.1 Pedococcus sp. P1_H8 | reverse complement strand
GTCCTCGACGAGGCCGACCACTTGGCCGACCTCGGCTTCCTGCCGGTCGTCACCCGGATCCTGTCTGCGACCCCGCAGAACGGACAGCGGCTGCTGTTCTCGGCGACCCTGGACAACGGCGTCGACAAGCTGGTCAAGCGCTTCCTGCACAACGAGGTGCTGCACTCGGTCGACGAGGCCAACTCGCCGGTCGCCGCGATGACCCACCACGTCTTCGACGTCGCGGGCGTCGAGGCCAAGAAGGTGCTCGTGCAGAAGCTCGCATCGGGCACCGGTCGCCGCATCCTGTTCATGCGCACCAAGCACCAGGCGCGCAAGCTCGCGCGTCAGCTCACCGAGGCCGGCATCCCGTCGGTGGACCTGCAC
>NZ_JBFUCP010000452.1:0-366 GCF_056405175.1 Pedococcus sp. P1_H8 | reverse complement strand
GTACCTCTACGTGATGGCGAACAGCGCCGGCCCCAACCGCGACGTGGTCGCCGAGTCGGAACGGATGATCGCCGAACTGCTCTCCGCCGTGCTGGGCGAGCGGTTGCGGCTGATGGAGATGGACTCGGGCGGCGCCGTGCCGTGGGCCTACGGGATCGTCGGGGCGGTCCAGTTGGCCACCCACTGGTGGATCTCCAACAAGTCGATGACCGCCGAGGACCTCATCGACTACCTGACCATGATGACCTGGGGCGGGGTCACGGGAATCGCCGCCGTCGCCGGATCGCCGGCCCGTTTCAAGACCATCCCGCACCCGCTGGTGCCCGATGCCACCGAGGACCGCTGACCTCCCCGCCACCCTTGTGT
>NZ_JBFUCP010000451.1:0-367 GCF_056405175.1 Pedococcus sp. P1_H8 | reverse complement strand
GTGCGAAGTCCCGGCACCCGTCGCTCGCGCGGGCCTGCGTCACCACCTCGATGCACCCGTGGAGGTAGGCGTCGCGCCCCCTCGGGTCGACGTGCAATGCCCCGGCCACGATGATCACGGTGGTCTCCCTTGTCCTGTGTGGTTCTCCACGGGTAGACCTCCGAGCGTCGGACGAGCCATCGCCGGTCGCTATCGTCGGTCAGTGTGAGCACCCAGTCTCCTTCGCCGGACCGCACCCTGTCACCGGACCACGCGCTGTCTCCGGAACGCATCGCCACCCTCGATGCCGACCACCTGTGGCATCCCTACGGCGCGTTCCCCGCGTCGACCAGCCCGCTGGTGGTCGAGAGCGCGGCCGGTACCCGGC
>NZ_JBFUCP010000450.1:0-367 GCF_056405175.1 Pedococcus sp. P1_H8 | reverse complement strand
TCGTCGAGGTCCACGCCCTTGGTCTCGCGGCTGAAGAGCAGCGCGATCACCGTGATCGACATCGTGACCACCAGGTATCCGACCACCATACCGACGCCGTAGTTGTCGATCAGCCAGACCGCGATGAACGGCGCGGGGGCACCGGCGATGATCGACGAGCCCTGGAACACCAGCGACGAACCGGCGTAGCGGTAGCGGGTCGGGAACAGTTCCGTGATCCAGGCGGCCTCGGGGCCGGCGAGCATGCCGTGGAAGAACGCACCCACGCACACACCCAGCCACAGCATTGGCAGGCTCTCGAGCTGGACCAGCCAGAAGAAA
This sequence comes from Pedococcus sp. P1_H8, assembly GCF_056405175.1. Classification (NCBI taxonomy): domain Bacteria; kingdom Bacillati; phylum Actinomycetota; class Actinomycetes; order Micrococcales; family Intrasporangiaceae; genus Pedococcus; species Pedococcus sp. P1_H8. The sequence continues at coordinate 46 of NZ_JBFUCP010000450.1, read as the reverse complement.
ACCGGTGCCCACACCACGAGGATGACCGCGGGGACCAGCATCGCGG
>NZ_JBFUCP010000449.1:0-367 GCF_056405175.1 Pedococcus sp. P1_H8 | reverse complement strand
GGTCGACCCGATGCGCTCGCAGACCGGAATGGAGCGCGACGCCATCATCGCCGCGTTCCTCGCGCACTTCCGCGCCCGCTACGACACCCGGGACAGCACGTACACCGACGCGGAACTGGCCGCGGCACGCGAGTCGGTCGGCTCCAAGTTCCGCACCCCGGAGTGGACCTACCGCGTGCCGTGACCACGTTCTCGGGCAACGACGGTAAGGGAAGGCCGGCGTCGGCGGTGCGACTCAGGGGAGGGGCCTGACTACAGCTCCCGGAGGTCGCCGAGGTCGGCCGAGAGCCAGTGCTCGGGCCGCATGTACACCGCGACCTGGCCGCCGTAGGCCTCGGTCGCCTTCAGGTACGGGTCGACTTTGTCC
>NZ_JBFUCP010000448.1:0-367 GCF_056405175.1 Pedococcus sp. P1_H8 | reverse complement strand
GCTCACGCTCGGCGACATCACCATCACCAACGTCGAGGGCGAGTCCTGCGGGACGTGCACCATCGCGGAGGCGATGAAGCGGTCGCTGAACACCAGCTTCTACCGGCAGATGATGTCCATCGAGGACGGCCCCGACAAGATCGCCGACATCGCTCACAAGGCCGGCATCCCCAAGGAGATCCCGCCGGTGACGGGTACCACCCTGCAGGAGCCAAACGGCCAGTCCGAGTACGGCATCGTGCTGGGGCAGTACCAGTCCCGGGTGATCGACATGGCGTCCTCGTACGCGACGCTGGCCGCGTCCGGCGTCTACCGCACCCCGCACTTCGTACAGAAGGTCGTGACCAGCGACGGCACCGTGCTGCTC
>NZ_JBFUCP010000447.1:0-367 GCF_056405175.1 Pedococcus sp. P1_H8 | reverse complement strand
CCTCGGCAAGCCGGCGCTGACGGCGGGCCGCTTCGTCGCCAACCCGTTCGGCCCCGGCCGGATGTACCGCACGGGTGACCTGGCGCGCTGGCGCCCGGAGGGCAACATCGACTTCCTCGGCCGCGTCGACGACCAGGTGAAGATCCGGGGCTTCCGCATCGAGCTGGGCGAGATCATCGCCGCGCTCGCGGACAGCCCGGGCGTCAACCAGTCGGCCGTCGTCGCCGACCGGGACGGGTCGATCGCCCGGTTGATCGGGTACGTGGTGCCGCTGGAGGGTGCGGTCGTCGACCCGGCCGCGGTGCGCGCCCACGTGGCGTCGTCGCTGCCGGACTACATGGTGCCCAGCGTGGTCATCGTGCTGGAC
>NZ_JBFUCP010000446.1:0-368 GCF_056405175.1 Pedococcus sp. P1_H8 | reverse complement strand
CTTCCGCAGCTACGGCGCACAACGCCCCGGCATGCTCGTCGCCTGGGCGGAAGGCCGGGACGTCGACGCCGCGGACGAGAAGGCCGAGCCCCTCGACGACGACCAACTCTGGCAGCCGCAGCTGTGGCGTCGGTTGCGTGAGCGGATCGGTTCGCCGAGCCCCGCCGAACGCCTCGACGGCGCGTGCGCCCGGCTGCGCGCCGAACCGGACCTGCTCGACCTCCCCGGCCGGCTGTCGCTGTTCGGGCCCACCCGGCTGAGCACCGACCAGATCGCGGTGCTGTCCGCGCTGTCCGCGAACCGTGATGTGCACCTGTGGATTCCGCACCCCAGTCCGGCCATGTGGACGGGATTGGACGGCGCCACGC
>NZ_JBFUCP010000445.1:0-368 GCF_056405175.1 Pedococcus sp. P1_H8 | reverse complement strand
CTGCGGCCACCGGGGACCGCCGGCGATGATGTGCCGGCACTGCGACGGCACAGTCGGCGCGCGGGATGCGCGGCTCGAACTGGACCGGGAATCGCTGGTCCTCGCGGCACGGAGCGGACGAAGGCGATCGACCCGCAATGCCCCGTCGGTGAGCCGGGCCGACCTGCAGTTCACCGAGGTCATGGAGGCGATCGGCGACCGCTGGAGCGCCCTGGTCACGGGCTTGGCGCTGTCGGGGGTTCGCCGCTTCGGCGAGTTCCAGTCAATCCTGAAGATCTCGCCGACGACGCTCACCGAGCGCCTGGTGAGGCTGTCCGAGGTGCAGATACTCACCCGGAGCGAACGCGGTGGCGGGCGCGAGTACGTGC
>NZ_JBFUCP010000444.1:0-368 GCF_056405175.1 Pedococcus sp. P1_H8 | reverse complement strand
GGATTGTGCTGATGGGCGACGGGCAGGTTCTCGACGACGTCCGAGTGGGCATCCCCAGGCCCCGCGACCTGTCCACGATCACCACCGATCCCCGCTACATCGAGGTCTACGAACGGATGCGCAAGCGCCTCCACTGAGTCGACTGCCAGCAATGTCGACTGCCAGCAACAGAACCTATCGAGGAGTACCTGTGAAGTATCGAAGTCGTTCCCTCGCGGTGGCCGTTGGCGCGGTGTCCCTTGCCGCGTCCCTGGTGGCCTGCGGAAGTGCCCAATCGGCCGGCGTCAACGAGGATGGACAGAAGCAGCTCATCGTCGGCACTATGCCCAGCAACTCGCTCGCCTTCCCCTACACCGTCGCGAGGGAAC
>NZ_JBFUCP010000443.1:0-368 GCF_056405175.1 Pedococcus sp. P1_H8 | reverse complement strand
AGATCACCACGAACACGATCGGACCGTCGAAGTTGACGATGGCCCGGCCGATCTCGGCGCCGTACTCGAGCTGCAGGTTCCGCAGCGACTCCGGGGAGCCGTCGAAGCCGGACAGGTTGGCCAGCACCACGACGGGCCGGTTGCCGCTGGCGGCGTTGATCGCGCGGGCCGTCTTCTTCGACGAGCGCGGGAACAGCGTGCCCGAGGTCCACTGGTCCGGTCCGTCGGTGGGGAACCAGCCCTTGCGGGCGATCGCCCGGGACTCGATGCCGATGACGGTCACGGCATTGCCGCCCAGGTGCGCGTCGAAGACCACCGAGGTGTCGGCGTCGGCCATGTCGGCCCAGCGCTCGAGCACCGCGTGGTCC
>NZ_JBFUCP010000442.1:0-368 GCF_056405175.1 Pedococcus sp. P1_H8 | reverse complement strand
GCAGTGGCGCAGTGCGAGAGCRGCGGCAACTGGGGCATCAACACCGGCAACGGCTWCTCCGGCGGCCTGCAGTTCACGCCGAGCACCTGGGCCGCCTACGGCGGATCGGGTTCGGCGCACAACGCCTCGAAGGCCGAGCAGATCCGCGTCGCCGAGAACGTCCTTGCCGGCCAGGGGCCGGGTGCGTGGCCGGTTTGCGGCCAGTACCTCTGACCGCACCCGCATAACATCTGACCAAACACGTTGTCGCCCCATCGGTTTCATGACCGGTGGGGCGAAACGCATTTCAGTGCAAGACGAAACAGAGTTCCGTGCAAGGTGAAACGGATTCGTGTGCGGTCGATGTCAGGCGCGGGGCGCGGGTGAGC
>NZ_JBFUCP010000441.1:0-368 GCF_056405175.1 Pedococcus sp. P1_H8 | reverse complement strand
GACGTCCGCGACAGCCGTGGCGAACACCCCCGCCAACGGGTAGGGCGACGGATCCTTGACTGCCGGGCTCGGGTCGTGCGGAGTACGGGAAGGCAACGTCGATGCTCCTGAGCTTGCCGAACGGGTTTCGGACGTCACGCGGACGACCACAGTGGATTCTAGGCCCGGGTACCGACAGCCCGCGCTGCCCGGTCAGCGACGGGAACGTCGCGCCGCGAACTGCCGGAAGTAGGAAACCTTCTCCTCCCCCACCAACGCCGGGAGCATGTAGTACCAGGCGCGTTCCATCCGGGCCGGGAGCTGATCGAGCGTCCCGGTCGCGTGCGCCACCACGCGTGCGCCGAACAGCGTCTCGAAGGTGAAGATCC
>NZ_JBFUCP010000440.1:0-368 GCF_056405175.1 Pedococcus sp. P1_H8 | reverse complement strand
AACCCGGACATGTCGAACCCAGTGAGATCGCCGAATCCGCACCCACCGCGGGCCTGACGCAGACGTCGGCCGCGAATCTCGGTGCATGGACCGGCAGTCGCCTGGTTCAGCCCAAGGCCCGACCGGCCAAGCGCTGACCCGCCGATCACGAAGGAGTCTCCATGCCTCTCGAGGTTGGTGCAGTCGCGCCGGAGTTCACGCTCAAGGACCAGAACAATCAGGAAGTCTCGCTCGCGGACTACCGCGGCAAGAAGAACGTCCTGATCGTCTTCTATCCGCTGGCCTTCACCGGCACCTGTCAGGGTGAGCTCTGCCGGGTGCGTGACGGACTGCCGAAGTTCGAGAACGACGATGCCGCCGTGCTCGCC
>NZ_JBFUCP010000439.1:0-369 GCF_056405175.1 Pedococcus sp. P1_H8 | reverse complement strand
CCAACATGCTGCTCTTCGTRAGGGTGCGCACCGCGGACGGCATTCGCCGGATCGCCGAGTCCGTCACCACCGGCGTCGACGCCCTCAGCGGCTTCGTCGTCCCGAAGTTCACCAGCGCCAGCGGCGCCGGGTTCCTGCGGGAGGTGCGCGCCGCCTCCGAGTTGCTCGGCAAGCACCTGTACGCGATGCCGGTGCTCGAGTCGCCCGAACTGGTCCACCGGCAGAGCCGCGACACCGAACTGCACACGATTCGCGAACTACTGGCCCAGCACCGCGAGCACATCCTGGCGGTCCGGATCGGCGCGACCGACATGTGCAGCACCTTCGGCATCCGCCGGGACCGCGACCTGACCATCTACGACGTCCGGG
>NZ_JBFUCP010000438.1:0-369 GCF_056405175.1 Pedococcus sp. P1_H8 | reverse complement strand
GCCGGTCCGGAATCCCGCACAACCCGAATCCGCCGACCGCGAGGGACGACCCCGACTCGACGTCGACCACGGCATCGGCCGTGGACGCGACCACCTTGTTCGTCACCCGAGGACCGCCGTCTCCCGGATCAGGTCCTGGACCAGTTCCTCGGCCTGCGGCCAGTACCCGAAGCCGGATGCCGGGTTCAGGTGGCCGACGTTGCCGGCGTCGACACGCTTGCTGCCCCATGCCTCGGCGAACCCGACGACCCGGTCGTAGCCCGCCAACGGGTCGTTGGTGCTCGCGACGACGGTGCTGGGGAACGGCAACGGCTGCAGCGGGGTGGGGTTCCATCCGTTGTTCTCGAGGTCCTCGGACGACGGGTAGCC
>NZ_JBFUCP010000437.1:0-370 GCF_056405175.1 Pedococcus sp. P1_H8 | reverse complement strand
GTACGATGGGTGCCGTGACGAGCCGATGGCCGCGATTCTTGGGGGGATCCGACGACGACGACGGGATCCGTCGCGCCCGGGAGTCGATGACCGCGGCCTTCCTGGCCATGGACGCCCGGCAGCGAACCGTCGAAACCGCAGTTGAGGCGTCCGCGGCGCTCTTCCCGGAGCGGGACATCCGGCGACCGTGGGCGCCGGTCCGTGACGCCTGCTACGCCGCCGCGAGCGCCTACGTCGCCCTGTCCGACATGACCGGCGTCACCTCGCCCGGCCCGGAATCGGTGTCGGTCGACCGGACTACGCGGCAACTGTCCGATGCGACACACGCCCTCGACGTGTTCTACGACACCCACCGCGCCCACCTCGACGA
>NZ_JBFUCP010000436.1:0-370 GCF_056405175.1 Pedococcus sp. P1_H8 | reverse complement strand
TCCTCGAACTGCGACCGGTCGCGGCACTGACGGCCGGCGCCGCACTGCCAGCCACCCTCGCCACGATCGCCCGCCTCGACCCCGCCGGCGCGGTCGCCGAACGCGACTTCGAGATGCAGTGGTTCATGATCAACGGAACCCGGATGGACATGAACCGCATCGACTTCTCCCCGACCGTCGACACCACCGAGATCTGGACGGTGCGCAACGTCGACAACTGGCCGCACAACTTCCACGTGCACGACGCCCAGTTCCAGATCCTCGACATCGACGGCACCCCGCCGCCGCCGGCGCTGGCCGGCTGGAAGGACACCGTCTACACGCCGCCGGGCAGCCGAATCCGGCTGGCGCTGCGGTTCACCGACTACAC
>NZ_JBFUCP010000435.1:0-370 GCF_056405175.1 Pedococcus sp. P1_H8 | reverse complement strand
GCGCAACGACTGTCAATTGCTGGCCGTGGGCACACCGATGATCGGGCCGCCGAGACTTCCGGTCAGCGACTGCGACAGATATCGACAGATGTCCCAGCGCTTCGGCATCCTCACGATCGAGCAGGGTATCTGCGGATGCCACGTGCACGTCTCCGTGGCTGATCGTGAAACCGGAATCCAGGTGTGTAACCACATCCGCACGTGGCTGCCCACTCTCCTGGCCCTCGGCGCGAATCGGCACAGACTGGCGAATTGATCTCGACCTGGCACTGGGACAGTTCCAACTGGAGGTCGGCGCCCAGCCTGGACGCGGTCGCCGCGACGGCGACATTCCGCATACTCGGTTCGCCGCTCACCGGGTCTACGAGGA
>NZ_JBFUCP010000434.1:0-371 GCF_056405175.1 Pedococcus sp. P1_H8 | reverse complement strand
GGACCACGGTGCCTGAGGCACCCACTACCGACATCGCCGACTCGGCCGAGTCCGGCGACGAGAGTTCCACTTCGGAGGGCTCTTCTACCGAGCCGGGCGACAAACCCGGCGGCACCATCTCGTTCCCTGCCCCCGTCCGGGGGCGATGATCCATGCAGACCGCACTCACAGTCCTCAGCGTTCTGGGCTTCCTGGCGCTGACCGCCGGCACCGCACTCTTCGTGGCCGCCGAGTTCTCGCTGACCGCGCTCGAGCGGAGCACCGTCGACGCGCACGCCCGTGACGGCGACCGCCGCGCCAAGCAGGTGCAGCACGCGCACCGGACGCTCTCCTTCCAGCTCTCCGGCGCCCAGCTCGGCATCACCATCACC
>NZ_JBFUCP010000433.1:0-373 GCF_056405175.1 Pedococcus sp. P1_H8 | reverse complement strand
GGCCCGCCGCGGTGCCGGCGTCGACGCCGCCGAGTGCCTCGATCAGCGAGTCGGCCCCCGAGCCCGGGCCCGCCATCATGGTGATGGCGGTGCCGCGCATGTAGAGGAAGGCGATCTTGGGTCGGGTGCCGTCGGTCGGGGCCTTGGCCGTCGCGGCCGTGATCTGGTCGGCGGTGCGCCGGCTCAGTTCGGCGCCCGCCGCGGGCACGCCGAGGGCGTCGGCGACGGCCTGGATCTGGCCGGGGACACCGGCCAGCGTCCGCGTGGGGTCGAAGAACACCACGGGCACGCCCGCCGCCCGCAACTGTTCCTGCACGGCCCGCGGGCCGATGCTGGTGTCGGTGAGGAACACGGTCGGGCGCAGGTTCAGGAT
>NZ_JBFUCP010000432.1:0-373 GCF_056405175.1 Pedococcus sp. P1_H8 | reverse complement strand
GGCCTCGACGCCCGCGCCCGCTCCAAGGCCGCCCGCGAGATCTGGGACCGCGCCGACAAGCACACCCGCGGGGCCCTCGGCTTCTCGATCCTCGCCGTGGTCCGCGACAACCCGACCGTCCTCAAGGCGCGTGGGGTCACCCACAAGCACCCCGACGGCGTGCTGCACCTGACCCAGTTCACCCAGGTCGCCATGGCCGTGCTGGGCGTCGCCCAGGTGGCGGAGCTGCGCGAGGCCGGCGCCTTCGTCGAGGACTCACTGCTGGCCGGCCACTCGGTCGGCGAGTACAACGCGCTCGCCGCCGTCGCCGGGGTGCTGCCGCTCGAGGCCGTCCTCGAGGTGGTCTTCCAGCGCGGCTCCGCGATGCACGCAC
>NZ_JBFUCP010000431.1:0-373 GCF_056405175.1 Pedococcus sp. P1_H8 | reverse complement strand
CCCCGCGGGTTCGGAGAACGCCCTCATCGCCATCGACGCCACCTCCGGCGCCGGCGGCCTGCCCGTGAACATGGCCGACGCGGACGTCTACTACTTCGCGCCGCAGAAGTGCTTCGCGGCCGATGGCGGCCTCTGGGTGGCGCTGATGAGCCCGGCCGCGCTCGAGCGCGTCGCCGAGATCAAGGCGTCCGGCCGCTGGACCCCCGAGTTCCTGTCGCTGCCCATCGCGGTGGACAACAGCTCCAAGTTCGCCTCGGTGGCCAAGGGCAACCCGTTCATCGGCGACCCGATCGTCGTCTCGTCCGAGCCGGGCAGCGCGCCGGTGCCGGTCTCCGATCCGTCCGTCGACCTCATCGGCTGGGCCCACAACGAG
>NZ_JBFUCP010000430.1:0-373 GCF_056405175.1 Pedococcus sp. P1_H8 | reverse complement strand
GCTCTACGACAACCGGATTCGACGGTTCTCCGCGTTGCGGGAATTCGATCGGTTACCGTTCGTCGTCGATGCATCGTCCCGGGGGGCGGGACGGGCATCGGGGCAACGCGACGACCATGGGGGTGAACGCGCGTGAGCACTGTGCGTTTCGTACGCAAGGCGCGGCGGGAGGTGCCGCGCGTTCCCGGCGGCGAACTCAGCCTGCAGTCGCCTCCCGAGGTCCCGAAGGTGGTGCCCGGGAACCTGCTCGCCAAGATGCTGCCCCTGGTGATGGTCGTCGCCGTGCTCGGCATGGTGGCGCTGATGTTCACCTCGGGGATGGCGGCGAACCCGATGTCGCTGCTGTTCCCGGTGATGATGGTCGTCTCGATGC
>NZ_JBFUCP010000429.1:0-373 GCF_056405175.1 Pedococcus sp. P1_H8 | reverse complement strand
GATGGACAAGTGGGTCGGCGCCTCGGAGAAGGCGGTACGCGAATTGTTCCAGCGCGCACGCGATTCCGCTCCGTCACTGATCTTCCTCGACGAGGTGGACGCGCTGGCACCGCGGCGCGGGCAGTCGTCCGACTCCGGGGTGAGCGACCGGGTGGTCGCTGCGCTGCTGACCGAGCTCGACGGCATCGAACCGCTGCGCGACGTGGTGGTGCTCGGCGCCACCAACCGCCCGGACCTGATCGACCCCGCACTGCTGCGCCCCGGACGCCTCGAGCGCCTGGTGTTCGTGCCGCCGCCGGATGCCGAGGCGCGCAAGGAGATCCTGCGAACCGCGGGCCGGCCGGTACCGCTCGCGTCGGACGTCGACCTGGAC
>NZ_JBFUCP010000428.1:0-373 GCF_056405175.1 Pedococcus sp. P1_H8 | reverse complement strand
GGTCACGGTCGGTGTGCCCGTCGCCCAGGGCCTCGGTGCGACGGATGACGCCGTCTCGGAAGGAGTCCACGATTCGACGCTCGCAGGGGACTGCCCTCGGCACCAGGCCCAGCCCGCGCCCTGTGGACAACTACGCAATCCGCACCCCGGTTGCACGCGTCGCGGGCGCAATTGCGGGCGCGACGGGTACAGCAGGGGTGCGGATCGGGGGACTAGCTGTAGTCGTAGAAGCCGCGACCGCTCTTGCGGCCGAGCTGGCCGGCGTCGACCTTGCGGCGGAGCAGGGCGGATCGGGGGACTAGCTGTAGTCGTAGAACCCGCGACCGCTCTTGCGGCCGAGCTGGCCGGCGTCGACCTTGCGGCGGAGCAGGGC
>NZ_JBFUCP010000427.1:0-375 GCF_056405175.1 Pedococcus sp. P1_H8 | reverse complement strand
TGGTGGCGAATGCGGTCCCGGCGAACTGCGCGGAGAGGGCGTGACTGCCTCGGACGGTGGGGGTCCAGGCCAGGGTCGCGGTCCCGCCGGCGTCGAGGGTGGCCTGGCCGATCGGGGTTGCGGCGTCGAGGAATTCGACGGTGTCGCCCGGCGCGCCGCCGGTGACGGTGGCGGTCAGGGTGCTCGGCACGCCGACGCGGGCGCCGGTGACGKCGGCCAGGACGGTGGTGGAGCTGCTCTTGCCGATKGTGATSGACGGGCCCTTGTCKCCGAAGKTKCCGCTGCCGAGKGATCCGCCGTAKTCCATGCCGGTGGTCAGGGCCRTGCCGCGGGGGCAGTTCGCGCCGACCTTGTAGGCGACGCTGAAGATGGGGG
>NZ_JBFUCP010000426.1:0-375 GCF_056405175.1 Pedococcus sp. P1_H8 | reverse complement strand
CCGCCCAGTCGCCGCCGCCGACATCGAATCCTGGGACTTCGAGGCCGACGTGGTCGTCGCCGGCTACGGCATTGCGGGCGTCTCCGCGGCCATCGAGGCCGCCGATGCGGGCGCCGAGGTGCTGGTGCTCGAGCGGACCGGTGGATGGGGCGGAGCTGCCGCACTGGCCGGCGGCTTCGTCTACCTCGGCGGCGGCACCGCAGTCCAGAAGTCCTGTGGCTTCGACGATTCCGTCGAGGAGATGAAGAACTTCCTGAGGGCGGCGCTCGGCCCGGGTGTGGACGAGGCCAAGCTCACGGACTACTGCGAGGGCAGCGTCGCGCACTTCGACTGGCTGGTCGAGTGCGGGGTGCCGTTCAAGCACACCTTCTGGGG
>NZ_JBFUCP010000425.1:0-375 GCF_056405175.1 Pedococcus sp. P1_H8 | reverse complement strand
TTCCTCGCCGACGACACGATGATCGCGTCGTACGAACTCGGCGGCGGCTGGCTGCACATCCAGGAGGCGAAGGTCGGCAAGCGGGCGTTCCTGGGCAACTCCGGGATGGCCGGGCCGGGCCGCCGCGTCCCGAAGAACGGTCTGGTCGCGGTGCTGTCCGCCGCGCCGAGCAAGGCGAAGTCCGGTTCGTCGTGGCTCGGCAGCCCGCCGGTGCGGCTGCGCCGGGCCGTCGACACCTCCGACGCGGCCCGCACGTTCGCGCCGCCGATGCGGCTCAAGATCGCCCGGGCGGTGGTCGAGACCTGCCGGTTGATCCCGGTGACGGTCACCTTCGGCATCGGCCTCGGCGTGCTGTTCGCCCTGCAGGCGCTGGGC
>NZ_JBFUCP010000424.1:0-377 GCF_056405175.1 Pedococcus sp. P1_H8 | reverse complement strand
TCACCGGGCTGCCGGGCCGGATCAGCTCCGCCGCCTCGGGAATGTGGGACGGTATCACCAACGCCTTCAAGTCGGCGCTGAACTGGGTCATCCAGCGCTGGAACAACTTCCGGCTCAGCTTCGACTTCACGATCCCGGTCATCAACAAGCGCATCCAACTCTCCCTCGACACCCCGGATCTGCCGCTGCTGCGTGACGGCGGCACCATCGCCGGGCGCACCGGCGACGGTCAGCTGTGGGGTCCGGGCGATGGCCGCTCGGACAGCATCGTCGGCGTCAACGCCGCCGGCATCCCGATAGTCCGGGTGGCCGACGGCGAGGGCATCGTCCGCGAGGACGTGATGAGCAACGGCGGTGCCGCGATCGTGGCAGCACTC
>NZ_JBFUCP010000423.1:0-377 GCF_056405175.1 Pedococcus sp. P1_H8 | reverse complement strand
CCGCAAGGGACCGTCTGGGATGAGCCGTATGGGAAGCTCGGCGACATTCGCCGTGCCATCCAGTTGCTCGGCCTGGGTGCGGGCCGGGAACTGCGTGACGACACCCGCGAGTTTCGCAACGAGGTGCCTCGGATGGGGGCCTCGCTGGCGGACATCGACGTCACCGTCACCGAGACCGTCGTCACGGTGTCCCTACCGGTCTACGATCTCTCACCGTTGGCGGTCGATCAGGTGGTGTGCACAGCCCTCGCGGTCGACGGCGCGCGCGGCAACCCGGGGGCCGAGAAGACCGTCGACGTGTTGCTGCACAAGGGAATCGGCGACAGACTTCTGCACCGAGCATGCCTGGTGCTGTGAGCGCCCGGTCAGCCCGCCAC
>NZ_JBFUCP010000422.1:0-377 GCF_056405175.1 Pedococcus sp. P1_H8 | reverse complement strand
TCTCGACGCCGCGGAGCGGCTGGTAGGCGCCGTTGTAGACGACCTCGGCCATGGACGGGTCGAAGAACAGCGTCAGGTACACGCCCGAGATGAGCAGGATCACGAAGCTGTACAGCGCGATCTCGCCGAGCAGGAAGGACCAGTGGGTCGGGAAGACCTTGTTGATCTGCCTGCGCATGCCGGCGGCAAGGTGGTAGCGAGAATCGAGGTTCTCGCCCGCCTTGGCGGCGTGAGCTGCGACCTTGGACTGGCCGCCAGTGGTGGTTGTCATGAGGGACGCTCCCAAAATCCGGGGCCGAGAGCTTCGACGAAGTCGCCGTTGGCGACCAAGAAGCCCTCTTCGTTGACTGTAATCGGCAACTGGGGGAGTGCACGAG
>NZ_JBFUCP010000421.1:0-377 GCF_056405175.1 Pedococcus sp. P1_H8 | reverse complement strand
GTCACACCTCGTGCCCCGTCCGAAACTCGTTGGCCACAAAACATAGGCGAGTCACCGACCGCTCAGCGCGTTTACTGCTTATATGCTGCCCTGTATCAGGCACTCGGGCCAGATAGAAGGGGTGCGTGGTGGTTGATCGCGTCGCGCCGTCGACGGAGCCGCTGGGCGACGATCGTCCCGTGCCCGCCGCGACGCACCATCCGTCGCCGGACGTGCCCCGTCCGCGGCGATCTCGCCGCGTCCGCGCCTACCTGGGCACCACCCCCAGCAAGCTGCTCCTGGTGGCGTTCGCGCTCACCGTACTCTCGCTGGTCGCCGGCGGCGCCGCCGCCGTCCAGGTCTCGGACCGGGCGCGCACCCTCGACTCGCTGCTGACC
>NZ_JBFUCP010000420.1:0-377 GCF_056405175.1 Pedococcus sp. P1_H8 | reverse complement strand
GTCCGGGATCGCGAGCAGCTGTTCCTTGACGGCCTTGACCGCCCGGCCCGCCTCCGGGCCGCCGGCCATGGCGTCGTCGACGTCGATCCCGGTGAGGTCCAGACTCGCCGGATACACGGTGGTGAACCAGCCGACGGTGCGGGACAGGTCGGCACCGGCGACGACGTGTTCCTCGCGGCCGTGCCCCTCGAGGTTGATCAGGGCCTGAGGCAGGTCCACGCCGTGTTCCCGGCGCCAGGTGATCAGTGCCAGCGCCAGCGCGGCGAGCAGCCCGTCTCCCACACCGCCGTGAAAGGCGTGCGGCAGCGCGGTGAGCAGTGCGTCCGTCACGTTCGACGGCACGTCGACGGTGAGGGAGCTGACGGTCGCGTCGACGT
>NZ_JBFUCP010000419.1:0-377 GCF_056405175.1 Pedococcus sp. P1_H8 | reverse complement strand
ACGGCCAGGGGTTGAAGCGGCAGGTCTTGCCGTCCATCGGGACGACGCCCTCCGGGTCCAGCTTCGCGATGTCGTTGTTGGAGGTGCCGAAGGTCTGCTGCATCATCACCGGCGCGAGGCCCCCGTCCGCCTCGCACGGCTGGTGCTGCTGGTAGCCGACGGCGTGCCCGACCTCGTGGTTGATCTGGTACTGGCGGTACGAGCCGATGTCGCCCTGGAAGCCCACGGCGCCACGCACCCAGCGCGGCTCGTTGAGCACCACCCGGTTGATGCCCGGGTTGTAGCAGGACACCTCGAGCTGGATGTCGTACCCACAGGCCTCCCGGATCGACATCTGCGAGGTCAGCGAGATCCGGAAGGTGGGTTCCCCGCTGTCG
>NZ_JBFUCP010000418.1:0-378 GCF_056405175.1 Pedococcus sp. P1_H8 | reverse complement strand
GCTGGAGCTGTGACCGAAATGACGGCACAGTCGCTGCACGCGTCGGCGGTGGCCGCACTCGAGGACTGGGACACCGATTCCGGCGACGCCGAGTCGTTACGGCACACCATGCTTGCGTTCCTCGACTCGGCGCCGCTCGGTTGCCTGCGCGAGCACGTCCCCGGCCACATCACCGCGTCGTCGCTGGTGCTCAGCGAGGACCGGCGTCAGGTGCTGCTCACCCTGCATCCACGGGTCGGCCGCTGGATCCAGCTGGGCGGGCACTGCGAGCCGGGCGACGAGACGGTGGTCGACGCGGCCCTGCGCGAGGCCACGGAGGAGTCCGGGATCGCGGGCCTGCGGATCGATCCGTCGCTGCTGTCGGCGCACACCCACCCC
>NZ_JBFUCP010000417.1:0-378 GCF_056405175.1 Pedococcus sp. P1_H8 | reverse complement strand
CCCCAATGGAGAACAACCTGATGGAGCTGTGGTCGCTGCTCTCGATCACCGCGCCGGGTCTGTTCCCGAACCCCACCAAGTTCCAGGAGTACTACCGCAAGCCGATCGAGACCGGCGGCGACGCAGACCTTCTCGGGCAGCTGCGCAAGCGGATCCGGCCGTTCATGCTGCGGCGCACCAAGGAACAGGTGGCCTCGGACCTGCCGGAGAAGCAGGAGCAGGTGCTCGAGGTGGAGCTCTCGCCGCAGCACCGGCTGCTCTACGACACCCAGCTGCAGCGCGAACGGCAGAAGATCCTCGGGCTGGTGGAGGACGTCGACGCGAACCGGTTCACCATCCTGCAGTCGCTGACCCTGCTGCGCCGGCTCAGCCTGGACC
>NZ_JBFUCP010000416.1:0-378 GCF_056405175.1 Pedococcus sp. P1_H8 | reverse complement strand
GCTCTCGCACGTGGCACTGGGCTGCCGCAACGCGGAGATCGCCGACCGGCTCTCGCTCAGCGTGGAGACCGTGAAGACGTACATGCGGAACCTGATGGCCAAGCTCGAGGTGGCCAGCAGGCAGGAGGCGGTGTTCGAGGCGCGTCGGCTGGGGTTGCTGCCGTAGGAGCGACGAGCGGAACGCAGTCGGATGCGAACTCCCCGGCTCCTACCCCCGAACGAGGATGGCGGCGGGTTCGGGCACATCGTCGGTCCGTACCGTCACGCTGACCCGCTCCGATCGGTCGTACTCGACGCGTCGAACGTGAGTGACGTGCTCGGAGACGATGGTCGCCAGGGTGTCCCGGCCGGCGGGCAGGGCCCGCTCGGTGAGGGTCC
>NZ_JBFUCP010000415.1:0-379 GCF_056405175.1 Pedococcus sp. P1_H8 | reverse complement strand
GTCGAGGGCGACATCCACCGCTACACCTTCGGCGAGATGGCGGTCCGGGCCAAGAAGCTCGCGCAGGCCCTCGGGCGGCTGGGCGTCGAGCCCGGAGACCGGGTCGGAACCCTGGCCTGGAACGGGTACCGCCATCTCGAGCTCTACTACGCGGCATCCGGCTCCGGCTCGATCCTGCACACGCTGAACCCGCGTCTGCACCCGGACCAGCTCGAGTGGATCATCAACGACGCCGCAGACAAGGTGCTGTTCTTCGACCTGACCTTCCTGCCGCTGGTGCGGGACCTGGCGCCGAAGCTGACGAGCGTCACGCACTTCGTCCTGATGTCGGACCGCGACCACCTGCCGGCGGACCCCGCCTCGATGCTCGCCTACGAGG
>NZ_JBFUCP010000414.1:0-379 GCF_056405175.1 Pedococcus sp. P1_H8 | reverse complement strand
GAAGTCGCGCCCCTCCGCGAGCAGCGCGGCGCGTTCGGGCGAGCCCAGCCACGCGTCGAGGTGTTCCGCGGTGTCGAAGCTGAAGACGATCGTCCAGCTGTCCTGGATCCCGGGCACCGGCCGGTGCAGCCGAGAGCCCCGGAATCCGGGAAACCCCTTCTCCGCCTCGACGACCCGCTGCTGCCAGGCCACGAACTCGTCCTCCCGGCCGGGCACGTGCGGGTGCGAGACCACCACCGTCACGACGTCGTCGTCGGCCTCGTCGACGAGCACGTGCTGGATCGGTGGCGCCTCGAAGAGGTCGGCGCCGCGGACCATCAGCTCGCGCCGGGTGTCGCTGTCGAGCCACCGTTTCAGGTTCGCGGTGCCGTCGAACCGG
>NZ_JBFUCP010000413.1:0-379 GCF_056405175.1 Pedococcus sp. P1_H8 | reverse complement strand
ATCGTGGTGCGGGCGGTCGCCGGCGTCGTGACGTCGCCGGAGCTCGACCCGGGCCCGGCGCGCGTCGAGGTCGCGGCCGCGGGCTGGTTCGGCATCTACGACGTGATGATTCCCGCCGCCGGAACACACCGACTGTTCGATCTCGAGGAGATCGTCATCTCCGAGCACAAGGTCATCGTCAAGGGCGACCGCGGTGACGTCGGTGCAGGTGTGAATCTCGCTGGGACGGTGGCGAACTACGCCGAGCTCGCTGCGATCACCCTCGGCCCGGCGGACGCGGGCAAGGCGTACGTCAACAACGGCGACGGCCTGCTCTACGTCTGGTCCGGCAATGGGTGGCCGGCCGAGGGTGACGGCGCCGCGTTCCGTGGGCTGCAGG
>NZ_JBFUCP010000412.1:0-379 GCF_056405175.1 Pedococcus sp. P1_H8 | reverse complement strand
CTTCGACACACTGGACGCGCTCGAGTCCGAGGCCATCCACATCTTCCGGGAGGTGGCCGGCGAGTTCGAGCGCCCGGTGATCCTCTTCTCCGGCGGCAAGGACTCCACGGTGCTGCTGCACCTGGCGATCAAGGCCTTCTGGCCCGCGCCGGTGCCGTTCGCGCTGCTGCACGTCGACACCGGGCACAACCTGCAGGAGGTGCTGGACTTCCGCGACCACGTCGTCGCCAAGTACAACCTGCGCCTGCACGTGGCCAAGGTGGAGGACTACCTCGCCGACGGCCGGCTCACCGAGCGGCCGGACGGCATCCGGAACCCGCTGCAGACCGTGCCGCTGCTCGACGCGATCGCCGAGAACCGCTTCGACGCGGTCTTCGGC
>NZ_JBFUCP010000411.1:0-380 GCF_056405175.1 Pedococcus sp. P1_H8 | reverse complement strand
TCCGTACCCGCACCGGCTGCACACCGGAGAAGGCGCGTGAGTTCATCGCCCAGGGCATGCTGATCAACACGATGCTCGCCATGCGGGCGCCGGAGCACTTCGACGAGGACCCCGCACTCGCGGAACTGTCGGCCTGCGTGTTCGGCGGCACCCTCGACGCCGACGCCACCGATTCCGCGGCGACCGAGACTCGGGGCTGACCCGCATTCCGCGGAACAGCCAGCACCCGAGACCCGGTATCGCGCCCCCTCCTTGGCCAGAGTCGAGGAGGTGTGACTGTCAGTGCTTCACAGGGCACCGACCGTTGAAGTCCACTTCGAACTCCTTGATTCCGTTCAACCAACCCGAGCGCAGTCGCTTCGGATCACCCAGCCTGGTGA
>NZ_JBFUCP010000410.1:0-380 GCF_056405175.1 Pedococcus sp. P1_H8 | reverse complement strand
CGGCATCGTCAGCATCGGTGACGTGGTGAAGACCCGGATCGACGAGCTGCAGTGCGAACGCGACCAGCTCGAGTCGTACATCGAGCAGGGCTGACGGGCGCCCGGGTCGTTGCCGTGACCCAGGCGTGGTGGCTAGCCTGGAACTGCTGACCGAACACTCGCAGGCTCGCCTGGAGGTCGTCGATGGCAGGACCCGATCCGCTTCGCAAGGGAACCCGGATAACCGGCGCGACCCGCGATGCCCTGCAGCGGGACCTGCGGGACCGCTACACGCGCGGTGAGAGCATCCGAAGCCTCGCCGAGGCCACTGGCCGTTCGTACGGCTTCATCCGCACCGTGCTGACCGAGTCCGGGGTGGTGTTGCGCGGACGGGGCGGGGC
>NZ_JBFUCP010000409.1:0-381 GCF_056405175.1 Pedococcus sp. P1_H8 | reverse complement strand
CATCCCGGGCCGGACGGTCCTTCCGCCACGCAAGGCGGTCCACGCACCGAGTGGCCAGTTGATCAGGCCGGTGGTGGGGAGGTAGCAGCCGTGCGGCGTGAGCGCCCGGCGGCATCGCGCGAACGACGTCGCGGTGATGGTGTCGAAGATGACGTCGTAGGTGCCGTGACGGGAGCTGAAGTCTTCCCGGTGGTAGTCGACGACGTGGTCGGCTCCCAGCGCGGTGACCAGGTCGGCGTTGCGGGAGCCGCACACCGCGGTGACTTCGGCGCCGAAGCGTTTGGCCAGTTGCACCGCGTAGGTCCCGATGCTGCCGGAGGCGCCGTTGACCAACACGTGCTGGCCACCGCGGACGCGTGCCCGGTCCCGAAGGAAGTACAG
>NZ_JBFUCP010000408.1:0-381 GCF_056405175.1 Pedococcus sp. P1_H8 | reverse complement strand
CCGCGTAGGTGATCGGCCCCGGCGAGGTGGCCGATGGGGTGCCATGCGCTGTAGTAGGCAGTGGCCGTGGTGGGCAGCAGTGTGCCGAGTGGTGCGGCTGAGATCGACGCTCCGGCGGGAATGGTGGTCATCGGGCCTCCCAGGTCAGTTCGAGCCACATCGCGCCTCCTGCGCCCTTCTGGGCGGGTTCGATGCGGGGCATGTGCTTGGTCATGAGGTTGGGGGTGTCGTCTGCGGTGAGGCCGTGGTCGACGAGTCCGTCGCAGAGGGCTTTGAGGACGGGGACGATGTTGTCGGCGTCGCGGCGGATGTTGGCTCGGGGGCGGTAGACGAGCTCGATGGTGACGTGGTCGAGCGCCGTCGGCAGCCGGTGGGTTCGGG
>NZ_JBFUCP010000407.1:0-381 GCF_056405175.1 Pedococcus sp. P1_H8 | reverse complement strand
CTCGAGCGCCGACGGCGGCAGCGGCACCTCCGGTCCGTACTCGGCGACCAGATCCTCGAGGCCGATGCCGTGCTGCTCGGCGATGGTCTGCTCGAGCTGTTCGATCCGCAGCGCGGCCTGCGCCCGAGCCACCTCGTCGCGGTGCACGGCGTCGGTCAGTGCGGTCATCTGGGCGGTGTACTGACGCACCCGTTCCTTCACCGTCTCGAGTTGCCCACTGCGCTCGGCGCGTTGGCGGGTCAGCTCGTCGCGGTGCCCCGCGGCGGCGGCGACGACCGTCTCGAGGTGCGCGGCCACCCGTTGCCCCGACTCCGCCACGGCCGCCGCGACGGCCGCCGCATTCTGCCTGGCGGCCATCGCCCGCTCCGCCCGTGCCCGGGC
>NZ_JBFUCP010000406.1:0-381 GCF_056405175.1 Pedococcus sp. P1_H8 | reverse complement strand
CTCCATGGCCGGGCACCGCTCTCGTTCTTCGATCGGGCCGCTCCGGGGCGAACGGGGGCGCGGTCAGCGGCCGCCGAGTTCCGCCGCGAGCTTCTCCGGGTGACGCGTGCTGACCAGCCAGTACGGCGTCGGATCCTCCGGGTCGTCGAGCACGATCAGCACCATCGGCTTGACCCAGGTGCGGTGCTGGACGAAGGCGGTCGGGTCGAGCTGACGCCCCAGGGCCGCGGACTTCGCGGTGCCGGGAACCACCGCGACCCGGGAGATGACGTGGAGCGGCAGCCTGGCGCGGCCGACGCGGAGTTCACCCGGGCTGCCGGGCGCCCCGTCGACGACCTCGACGCGGAGGCGGCTGAGCCACAGCAGTCCCCACACCGGGAA
>NZ_JBFUCP010000405.1:0-383 GCF_056405175.1 Pedococcus sp. P1_H8 | reverse complement strand
CCGGTGGTGATGGCGGACGTCAAGGGCGACGTGTCCGGGCTGTCCGCACCCGGCGAGGCGGGGGAGAAGATCGCCGCCCGTGCCGCGTCGACCGGCATCGCGGACTGGGCGCCCACCGCATTCCCCACCGAGTTCCTCTCGCTCGGCACCGGCGGGATCGGCGTCCCCGTCCGCGCCACCATCACCAGCTTCGGTCCGATCCTGCTGAGCAAGGTGCTGGGGCTCAACGCGACCCAGGAGTCGACCCTCGGGCTGATCTTCCACTGGGCCGACACCCAGGGCCTGGCCCTGCTCGACCTCAAGGACCTGCGTTCGGTCATCGCGCACCTGACCTCCGACGAGGGCAAGGCCGACCTGAAGGGGATCGGCGGCGTGTCCTCGGC
>NZ_JBFUCP010000404.1:0-383 GCF_056405175.1 Pedococcus sp. P1_H8 | reverse complement strand
CGCGGGCCTGTGCTTCGTCGCCGAACTCGCGGACCTCGACCGGCGTCCCCGCGGCGTCGCCGACGGACACGAGGACCGGGGTCAACGACTGGTCACCGACCAGCCCGACGGTGGTGCGGCTGGGCTCGCTGGTGCCGGAGAACAGCGCATACGCGGCGATGCCGCCGACGATCGCGATCAGGATGATCAGGTTGCTGATCAGGAAGCTCTTCTTGCGGACCTGGGTGAGGAACTCGCGGCGGGCGACCAGGCCGACGGCGCGGGCCGGGCTCAGCGCGGGTGATGTCGGGGTGCTCATGCGGCGACAACCTCTCGGAACAGTTCGGTCAGGGAGGGACGTTGCAACGAGAACTCGTGTACCGGGCCGGTGCTCAGGGCGGCGG
>NZ_JBFUCP010000403.1:0-383 GCF_056405175.1 Pedococcus sp. P1_H8 | reverse complement strand
CCCCCGCGCTGCACGTGCGTCTGGTGCAGCGGTCGAAGCTGATCGGGCGCAACCGGAATGCGCTGATGCAGTCCGGCATGCAGACCACCCTCGCGCGGATGAAGGGGTACCTCGAGCGCTGACCCGGCCTCAGGCCGAGGGGAACCGCGCGACGTAGCGACGCTGCCACGGCGTCTCGACGGCGTGCGGGGAGTACCGGTCCCGGACGAAGGCCACCGCCTCGCGCGCGGGCACGCCGTCCAGCACGGCGAGGCACGCGAGCGCGGTGCCGGTCCGGCCCCGTCCGCCGCCGCAGGCGACCTCCACCCGCTCGAACTCGGATCGGCGCCACGCCTCGCGCAACGCGTCGTGCGCGACCGCGGGGTCCGTGGGCAACCAGAAGT
>NZ_JBFUCP010000402.1:0-383 GCF_056405175.1 Pedococcus sp. P1_H8 | reverse complement strand
ACCGGGGACCGCACCGCGGTCCCCGGGAGGGGGCACCAGGCGCCGATCTCGTTCTCGCGATAGAGCTCGTCCAGCAGGTACACGCCCCGGACCGAGCCGGTGGTGCTGTCGAATCCATCCGGGACATCCGCGCCGTGCACCGTCCCCCACAGCCGCCCGCGTAGCCCGGTGGGGTGGTCGGACAGGTCGTCGGGCGCGTCTCGCCAGTAGGCGCTGGCGCCACCGGCGCTGAGCTTGCGGCTGGTCCGATCCCAGCGAACGGGTCGGTGGAAGACCTCCGGCTCGGGGTCGTCGGCGGTGAAGGCGAGCACCCACGCCCCCTCGCGGCCCACCTCGGGCGGGGGGGCGCAGCACTCGATCTCCCACGCCGCGATGTACACGTC
>NZ_JBFUCP010000401.1:0-383 GCF_056405175.1 Pedococcus sp. P1_H8 | reverse complement strand
GGCCCGCACCGTCGCGGGGGACAAGGACGGCACCCGCACCCTGGTCGAGGTGCTGCTGCTGCACCGACACATGGACCATGCCGACGTCATCGCCGGGCTGCGCGCAGCTGTGAGCATCGGTGCCGCGTCGGCGGACGTGGTGGCCGTCGAGGCCCGCAAAGCCGCAGCGACAAGGTCCGAGGACGGCCATCGGGTTCACCCGCAGATTCCCGTCGAGCAGAAGGTCGTCAGCCTCACCGCGCGGCGGCTGGTCGATCCCGGCGCGGTCATCGCCGGCCTCCCGCCGGACCAGCGGCCGGCGCCGTCCATCTCGGTCTACGACGAGCTCCTCACCCGCCGGCAGTATCCACCCGGCGACGCCGCGCCCACCACCTCGTCAGGAG
>NZ_JBFUCP010000400.1:0-383 GCF_056405175.1 Pedococcus sp. P1_H8 | reverse complement strand
GGACGGGGCGGGCCGGCTCAGTTGCCGGCGCCACCGGCCTCGCGTGCGCGGGAGACGACGTGGTCGACGAAGCCGTAGTCGAGGGCTTCCTGCGCCGTGAACCAGCGGTCACGATCCGAGTCGATGGTGATCTGCTCGAGCGTCTGACCGGTGTGCTCGGCGATCAGCTCGGCCATCTCGCGCTTGGTGTGCTTGAACTGCTCCGCCATGATCGCGATGTCGCTGGCCGAGCCGCCGATTCCGGCCGACGGCTGGTGCATCATGATCCGCGCGTGCGGCAGGGCGTAGCGCTTGCCCTTGGTGCCTGCCGAGAGCAGGAACTGCCCCATCGACGCGGCCAGGCCCATGCCGAAGGTCGCGATGTCGCACTCCGCGAACTGCAT
>NZ_JBFUCP010000399.1:0-385 GCF_056405175.1 Pedococcus sp. P1_H8 | reverse complement strand
GCCGGCCTGGATGTCGCGTCCGGCCCGGTAGGCGACGCCGCCGTCGCGCGACCACACCCCGGCGCCGAGACCGTAGAGCGTGTCGTTGGCGATCTCGATGGCCTCGTCGTAGTCCTTGAACGAGGTCACCGAGACGACGGGTCCGAAGATCTCCTCCTGGAAGATGCGCATCTTGTTGTTTCCGGTGAACACGGTCGGCTGCACGTAGTAGCCGCCGGCCAGGTCGCCGCCGAGGTCGGCCCGCTCGCCGCCGGTGATCAGCTGGGCGCCCTCCGCCTTGCCGATCTCGATGTACGAGAGGATCTTCTCGAGCTGGTCGTTGCTGGCCTGCGCGCCGATCATGGTGTCGGTGTCGAGCGGGTTCCCCTGGCGCACGGCCTTGGTC
>NZ_JBFUCP010000398.1:0-385 GCF_056405175.1 Pedococcus sp. P1_H8 | reverse complement strand
CCCGCCCACCACGAATGTCACGACGTAGAGCGCCCCCCTGATCGGGTCTCCGGCGTTCGCGCCCTCTTGAAGCCAATTCATGATCTCGATCGATCCCATGTCCCCACTCCTCACCTCACGCTGACAGTGTCCAGTGACTGTGTCGCCGTCACGGGCGCCGGCGTTACAGGTCGCGTGGGAGGGCGAATCCCCTTACCGGACTCCAGAAGTCCGGACTCCAGAGGTCCGTCTCAGCGGGTACCGGGCTGACGACCCACGGTGACCGTCACGTTGCCGACCTTGTGGCCCAGGTCCACGTACCGGTGTGCCTCGACGATCCGGTCCATCGGAAAGTTGCGGTCGACGACGACGCGCAGCCCGTCGGACTCGAGCAGCTCCTTCACGA
>NZ_JBFUCP010000397.1:0-385 GCF_056405175.1 Pedococcus sp. P1_H8 | reverse complement strand
GGCTATACCCGGCGGCCAATGCATATCAATACGATATTGAGCGTTAGTAAACTTCCATCTACCGCAACGTGCCGACGTAGCGGACCCTTGAACTATGCCCAGCAATTTGAGCGACTCCGAGACCGAGCAACGGCCAGCTGTCCCCGCCACCTCGGCCCCGCCGGCCCCGGCAGGAAAGGCCGACCTGCTCCCGGGACTGGCGCTCTGCGTCGTCGGCGCTCTGCTGGCAATGGGAATCGGACGGCTCCTGCCCACCGTGAGCCCCCTGCTCATCGCCATCGTCGGCGGTGCGGTGATGGCCAACCTCGTCAAGCTGCCCGCGCGACTTCGCCCGGGACTGACCTTCTCCTCCAAGCGACTGCTGCGCGTCGGCATCGCCCTGCTC
>NZ_JBFUCP010000396.1:0-385 GCF_056405175.1 Pedococcus sp. P1_H8 | reverse complement strand
GCGGTGAACCTGGAGAACCGCTACCGCGGTCTGCGGTCGCCGCACAAGCTGAAGTTCGGGGTGTCGGGCTGTGCCCGCGAGTGCGCTGAGGCGCGGGGCAAGGACGTCGGCGTCATCGCCACCGAGAACGGCTGGAACCTCTACGTCGGCGGCAACGGCGGCCAGTCCCCGAAGCACGCCCAGTTGCTCGCCGGCGGGCTCGACGACGAGACCCTGGTCCGCTACATCGACCGGTACCTCATGTTCTACATCCGAACCGCCGACCGGCTCCAGCGCACCGCGCCGTGGGGCGAGGCCCTCGACGGCGGCCTCGACCACCTCAAGGCCGTCGTGTGCGAGGACAGCCTCGGGATCGCCGCGGAGCTCGAGGCGGCCATGGCCAAGC
>NZ_JBFUCP010000395.1:0-385 GCF_056405175.1 Pedococcus sp. P1_H8 | reverse complement strand
GCCCTGCACGGCGTGGGCCGCGTGTTCGAAGCCATGGTCCGCGCCTCCGGACTCGTCCCCCAGCTTTCCGTCGTCCTCGGCTTCGCCGCGGGCGGCGCCGCCTACGGTCCCGCGCTCACCGACGTGGTGATCATGGCGCCCGAGGGCCGCGTGTTCGTGACCGGCCCCGATGTGGTGCGGTCCGTCACCGGCGAGCAGGTCGACATGGCGTCGCTCGGCGGCCCCGACACCCACACCAAGAAGTCCGGCGTCGCGCACATCGCGGCCACCGACGAGCCCGACGCCTTCAACCGCGCCCGCCGTCTGGTGTCGATGTTCTGCGACCAGGGCACCTTCGACCTGGTGGCCGCCGAGCACGGCGACACCGACCTGCGCGCGCTGATGC
>NZ_JBFUCP010000394.1:0-385 GCF_056405175.1 Pedococcus sp. P1_H8 | reverse complement strand
GGTGAATCGCCTTGCCGATCCACTCGTGATCGGTGACCAGTCCGATGCGGCCCCAGCTGCGCCGGGGGCGGCTCTCGAGTTCGGCGTCCTGCCAGAGTGCGCCCGCGGTGTAGCGACTCAGGTCGTCGCCGAGGACGTAGACGAGATTGACCTTCTCGTCGGCGGCGATCTTCGCGTCGATCGCCGGGTCGAGGACGTCGCGGTAGTCCTGCGCGGTCACGGTGCCGGTCGCCCGAAATCCCAGGGTGCCGTCGGGCAGGTTCTCGATGGCCTCGATCATGGGTCCACCGTCGCACACCTCACGCCGCGATGTGTCGTGGAGCACAGCGGGTCCTGAAACGAATCGTCGGCGAAAGTCGGCACGAATCCTTCACGATCGCAGGGT
>NZ_JBFUCP010000393.1:0-386 GCF_056405175.1 Pedococcus sp. P1_H8 | reverse complement strand
GTGTTGATCGCGATGATCGGGTTCTCGGGGCCGAGGCTGACGCCGCCGGCCAGCCCGATCACCAGCACCAGCGCGAGGCTTGGGAGAGCAGACGGTGCAAGCGGTTTCGCGACGAGGCCGGTGGTTGCGGGGTCGGGTCCGGCGTGACCGGGCATCTTCCAGACCACGAGACCGACCACAAAGCCGACGACGGTCAGCGTGCCGAACGCCCACCAGCCGGATGCGCCGGACACGCCGACCCAGTCGGGCAGTGTCGTCCACAGCAGTCGCTGGAGCTTGTTGGCAAGCACGCTGAGCCCGATCAGCATCAACGCACAGCCAACGCCGACGGCGACCGCGGGAACGGCGAGTGCCGCCAGTTGCCGGGTCGTCGGTGTGAGCTCGGA
>NZ_JBFUCP010000392.1:0-386 GCF_056405175.1 Pedococcus sp. P1_H8 | reverse complement strand
GTCCAGTGTTGTCCTCGGCGCACGGGGGGCCCGGCGCCAACCACGTGGCACCGGCGGGGACTGACAATTTCGAGGAGTAGTCCCCGCCGGATCCGCGACCCGCGACGAGAATGGGACACCGAGAACCTTGACCAGAATCGCGACCCAGATCGCCTCTCGAGTTCCGCCTACGCTGTCCGCCTTCCTGGTGATCGCGGCAGCCGTCGGACTGATCCTCCTGATGTCCCCCGGGTTCTGATCCCACCGACCTGCACCCGGCGCGGCGGCCTCAGTCCTTGCGCGCGGCGAGCACCGTCTCGTAGAGCTCCCGCTTGGACACCCCCGCGGTGGCGACCATCGCGCACGCGTCCTTGAGCCGCTCGCCCGCGGCCACCAGCCGCTCCACC
>NZ_JBFUCP010000391.1:0-386 GCF_056405175.1 Pedococcus sp. P1_H8 | reverse complement strand
ACGAAGGCGTGCGCCAACCGGTTGGTCCTGGTCTCGAATTCCCCGTAGGTCCAGCGCTTGTCGCCGCAGACGAACGCGACACTGTCCCCGTCGAGTTGGGCACGTCTCGTCGCCCAGCGGCCAATTCCGTTGTCCATGAAGTCCTCCTGAAGATTGCTACGCCAGCGGGGATGGTGGGTCGGTGAGGAAGGTGAGGCGGCGAGAGAGGGTGGTGCGGGTGACTACGGGGTCATCTTCTGCGTCGTGCGGGCCAGGATCGAGGTGAAGTCGACACCGCGCGAGAGCGTGCCGTAGACGCTCCCCCGGTCTCCGGCCAGCCGGGAGCCGATGAAGGCATCCGAGACCGCGGGGTTGCCGTGCCGGGCGAGGAGCGAGCCCTGCAGGAC
>NZ_JBFUCP010000390.1:0-387 GCF_056405175.1 Pedococcus sp. P1_H8 | reverse complement strand
ATCGTCGACTCGGTGCTGGCGGACGGCGAACGGGTGCTGCTGTTCACCCAGTTCCGGGAGTTCGGGGCGATCGTCGCCCCGTACCTGGCCGAACGGTTCGGCACCGAGGTGCCGTTCCTGCACGGCGGCGTCGCGCGCGGCCRGCGGGACGCGATGGTCCACGACTTCCAGGCCGGCAGCGACGGCGGCTCCCCTCCGATCATGCTGCTCTCGCTCAAGGCCGGCGGCACCGGCCTCAACCTCACCGCCGCCAACCACGTCGTGCACCTGGACCGGTGGTGGAACCCGGCGGTGGAGAACCAGGCCACCGACCGGGCGCTCCGGATCGGGCAGCGCCGCGACGTGCAGGTCCGCAAGCTGGTCTGCGTCGGCACCCTGGAGGAACGG
>NZ_JBFUCP010000389.1:0-388 GCF_056405175.1 Pedococcus sp. P1_H8 | reverse complement strand
CGGCTACGGCCTGGACCGGCTGCGCGAGATCACCCAGGTGCCACTCACCGGACGATCGGCCGACGGCCACCACCTGCACGAGTCGCTGGATCTGCTCTTCCGGCTCGTCAACAACGGGCACCACGCTGGCGACGAGGACGGCGACGGGCTCGTGTTCGAAGCGATGCGCTCGGACCTCTTCGATCCC
Source organism: Pedococcus sp. P1_H8 (assembly GCF_056405175.1). NCBI lineage: Bacteria > Bacillati > Actinomycetota > Actinomycetes > Micrococcales > Intrasporangiaceae > Pedococcus > Pedococcus sp. P1_H8. The sequence continues at coordinate 201 of NZ_JBFUCP010000389.1, read as the reverse complement.
GCCCGCACCCCGCTGATCGACGAGGCACGGATCAGCAACCGGGTGCTGCAGGAGGTGCTTACGCTTCTTCTGCTGTCGAAGCCGTCGAAGAACAAGAACAAGCAGCGCGGGTATATCTCCTACGCGCAGCTCGGTATCAACCAGCTCGGCGCTGTATACGAGGGATTGATGTCGTACTCCGGCCTGATCGCGGACGACGAC
>NZ_JBFUCP010000388.1:0-388 GCF_056405175.1 Pedococcus sp. P1_H8 | reverse complement strand
GGTTGTCGGCGTCGGCCGAGGGCGGCGGCATCTACCACGCGCTGATCGGCACCATCCTCCAGGGAGTGGTGTGTGCGGCGCTCTCGATCCCGGTGGGCCTGTTCGTCGCGGTGTACCTGGTGGAGTACGCGAACGGTTCGCGGCTGGGCCGGCTGACCACCTTCATGGTCGACATCCTCAGCGGCGTCCCGTCGATCGTGGCGGCGCTGTTCATCTACGCGCTGTGGATCGCGACGTTCGGGTTCCCGAAGTCCGCGTTCGCGGTGTCGCTGGCGCTGGTGCTGCTGATGGTGCCGGTCGTCATCCGCAGCACCGAGGAGATGCTCCGGATCGTCCCGCAGGACCTGCGTGAGGCGTCGTACGCGCTGGGTGTGCCGAAGTGGAAGAC
>NZ_JBFUCP010000387.1:0-388 GCF_056405175.1 Pedococcus sp. P1_H8 | reverse complement strand
GCCCAGGACCGCTTCAACCAGTTCCTGCAGGGGAGGCTCTCCTCGACCGTATGGCAGGCCGGTGGATGCAAGAGCTGGTACCAGGATCCCGTCACCGGGCGCAACACGCTGCTGTGGCCCAGGTCGACGTTGTCGTACTGGGTGCGCACCCGATTCCTTCGCCGCGCCGACTATCTCCGCCAGGCCAGCACCAGATCCACCCAGCCGTCGGTCACCGCCGGCTGACGCACCTTCTCCGCACTTCGTTCGATCCGACCCGAGCGGGCTCCGGCCGCACTTCAGTGAAAGGCTCTGCAATGTCGACGATTCCCGAGTTACTCCACCGCAACGCCGAGCAGTACGGCGACATGCCCGCGTTGTCCCACGACGGTCAGGTCCAGACCTGGAG
>NZ_JBFUCP010000386.1:0-388 GCF_056405175.1 Pedococcus sp. P1_H8 | reverse complement strand
CCGGATCGGGGTGCCACACCTGCGCGGGCCGTCGTTCGACTGGTCGGTCATCGCGCTGGCGCTGCCCGTCGTGATCGTGCTGATCGCCGAGAACGTCGGCCACGTCAAGGCGGTGGCAGCGATGGCCGGCCGCAACCTCGACGACATGGCCGGCAACGCGTTGATCGCCGACGGGCTCGCGACCACCCTCGCCGGTGCCGGCGGTGGCTCCGGCACCACCACCTACGCGGAGAACATCGGCGTGATGGCGGCAACGCGCGTCTACTCGACGGCCGCCTACTGGGTGGCCGCCGTGACCGCTGTGGTGCTGGCGTTCTCGCCGAAGTTCGGCGCACTGGTGTTCACCGTGCCGGACGGCGTGATCGGCGGCGCGACCCTGGTGCTGTAC
>NZ_JBFUCP010000385.1:0-389 GCF_056405175.1 Pedococcus sp. P1_H8 | reverse complement strand
CCGTGGTGGTGACCGTGCGCGCGGCCCTGTCGATCGATGCCGCGGACTCGCCGACCCGCAGGTCGACCAGGGCGTCGCCCGGGTAGTCGTTGCCGGCGAGCGCGAGTTCCTTTGCGTCCCAGGACCCGACGTAGGACGAGAGCCCCACCCGGTCGTAGGCGGGCAGGCGCTCCTCGCACAGGACGGTCACCCGCCACTGCCCCGCGTCGTCCCGAGCACGGAGCGCCTCGACGAACCGGTGCCCCACCATTCCGTGCCCGACCACCACTACCGACTTGCTGTTCATGCCGCGTCCTCCCGGTCGATCGAATGCTGTGCTGTGTGCCCGGTGCCCGCCGGGTCTGCCATGGTCACGGCCGCTCCTGCTCAGACCAGGACCGCGGCGCGGT
>NZ_JBFUCP010000384.1:0-389 GCF_056405175.1 Pedococcus sp. P1_H8 | reverse complement strand
ACCTACCCCGGCGCCGCCTGCGATGTGCCCTCGCACCTGTACTCGTACTCGTTCGCCCTCAACCCCGAGTGGACCCGCTCGTTCTCCACCCAGCCGGAGATCCAGAAGTACATCTCCTCGGGGGCACACCGGTACAACGTGCTCGACAAGCACGTCTTCGGCTGCGACGTCCGGTCCGCCCACTGGAACACGGCCACCTCCCGCTGGGACGTGCACACCTCGAAGGGCGACTTCGAGGCCAAGATCGTCGTCTCCGCGATCGGCGCCCTCTGCGAGCCGTCGCTGCCCGACATCAAGGGCATCGAGGACTTCCAGGGCGAGATCTTCCACTCCGCACAGTGGAACCACGACGCCGACCTGACCGGCAAACGGGTCGCGGTGATCGGCAC
>NZ_JBFUCP010000383.1:0-389 GCF_056405175.1 Pedococcus sp. P1_H8 | reverse complement strand
TCGCGGTGGCGAGCGCCGTCATCTCCGCGAAGATCGTCGAGGCGAAGGGCCGCAGGCGAGCGACCGTCTGCGAATGGCGTGCTGCGGGCATTGTCACAGCTTAGGCGGGGGTGCATCGGGCCGGGAAACGCCTACTGTCACATTTGTCCGGGCTGTCTCGTCCAGGGAGTAGACGGCCGCACACGGGCCGTCGATACCGCGAACAGGAGAGTGTCATGACTCGAATTCCCCCGGTTCCGCCGCAGGAGGCAGGTCCGCTGGTCAAGCTCGCATACCGGATCGCCGGACGCCGGTTCGGCGCGGTGCCCGAACCGTTCGCCGTGCTCGCACACCACCGCAAGCTGTTCCTGGCCTCGGCCGGGCACGAGATGGCCGTGGAGAAGGCAGGC
>NZ_JBFUCP010000382.1:0-390 GCF_056405175.1 Pedococcus sp. P1_H8 | reverse complement strand
GGTCCAGCGCATCCGAGAGCAGGTGCCGAGCCCCCTCGACCGCCCGCGTCGTCGCGTCGCAGAGCGCGAGGAACGCGGCGGCCTGCGACTGCACCTGTGGGACAAGAACTTCGCGCAGCCACGATGCGCCTGCGTCGGCCGTGCGAGTGATCATCAGGTCCACCTCGGCGGGGGTGTGCCCGGCGACAAGGGGTGCGTCGAAGCCGGCGGCAACCTCGGACGCGGCGTCGAGTGCGGTCCGGGCGACGCGGACCGCGTCCGTCATCGCCTCGTGCACGACGGCAACCCGTGCGCATTCCTCCCGGGCCCGGCCCAAGTGCGCGCCGATCCGCTCGCGGGCCGCGTCGGCGGCTTCGCCCGCCCAGCCGTCCGCGAGGTGACGGACCAGGT
>NZ_JBFUCP010000381.1:0-390 GCF_056405175.1 Pedococcus sp. P1_H8 | reverse complement strand
ATGTATACGGACTGACGCCTGCCCGGTGCTGGAAGGTTAAGAGGACCGGTTAGCCCTTCGGGGCGAAGCTGAGAATTTAAGCCCCAGTAAACGGCGGTGGTAACTATAACCATCCTAAGGTAGCGAAATTCCTTGTCGGGTAAGTTCCGACCTGCACGAATGGCGTAACGACTTCTCAGCTGTCTCAACCATAGACTCGGCGAAATTGCATTACGAGTAAAGATGCTCGTTACGCGCGGCAGGACGAAAAGACCCCGGGACCTTCACTATAGCTTGGTATTGGTGTTCGGTTCGGTTTGTGTAGGATAGGTGGGAGACTGTGAAGCGGGCACGCCAGTGTTCGTGGAGTCGTTGTTGAAATACCACTCTGATCGTATTGGACCTCTAACC
>NZ_JBFUCP010000380.1:0-391 GCF_056405175.1 Pedococcus sp. P1_H8 | reverse complement strand
CTCTCTTCCTCTCCCCTCTCTTCACTCTCTATGCACGCCAACGATGTCGAGCTACCGCCACGTCCATGGCGACGGATTGACACACGTGGGCAATGCGCACGCGCGTCAGCCGATCTGCTCGAACAGGGACACGATGATCCCTTCGGGCCCACGCACGTAGGCCATCCGCACGCTGTTCTCGTACTCGCCGATGCCGCCGATTAACCCGTACCCGTCCGCAGCCACCGCGTCGACGGCCGCCTGGAGGTCTCCGACCTCGAAGGACACGTTGCGCAGCCCAAGCTCGTTGGCCATCGCCGTTGGCGATCCGGGCACGTGGTCGGGTGCGACGAAGGTCGCGAGCTCCAGCCGGGACCCTCCGTCGGGCGGCCGCAGCATTGCGATCTCACAG
>NZ_JBFUCP010000379.1:0-391 GCF_056405175.1 Pedococcus sp. P1_H8 | reverse complement strand
ACTCGAGGCGGCCCGGTTGCGTCGCCAGTTGGCACAGTCGCCCGAGCAGGTACGCGAACTCGAGGCTCGGGTGGACTCGCTCTCGATCCGCAACTCGAAGCTGATGGACACGCTCAAGGAAGCGCGTCAGCAGCTGATCGCGTTGCGAGAGGAGGTCGACCGGCTGGGCCAGCCGCCGAGTGGGTACGGCGTGCTGATCGGGGTGCACCCGGACCAGACCGTCGACGTGTTCACGTCCGGGCGCAAGATGAGGTTGACGTGCTCGCCGAACATCGAGCCGGAGTCGCTGCGGCCCGGCCAGACGGTGCGGCTCAACGAGGCGCTCACCGTGGTCGAGGTCGGCTCGTTCGAGCGGATCGGCGAGATCTGCAGTCTCCGAGAGGTGTTGGAC
>NZ_JBFUCP010000378.1:0-391 GCF_056405175.1 Pedococcus sp. P1_H8 | reverse complement strand
GCTGCTCGGCGGCACGGCCGGGGGCGTCGACGTCGATCGCCGGGAGCGCCGCACCGGGTCCGGGCGGGATGCCCTCCGGGATCGCAACCCGGGGCGCGCCGCCGCAACCGGCCAGCGTCACCCCCGCGACGGTCACCACCGCCGCCCACCCGACGGCCCGCCTCTTCCGTGAATTCACTCGCTCCATCATCCACAGTCGCGGGCGCCCCGGGCGGCCAGTTCGTGCCGACACAGCAGAATCTGGCCTGCAGCGACGTGCTGAACGGGCACTGGGGCTCGACGCTGTACGGGGACGCCGGCGCGTCCGGGGACGGCTGAGACGTAGGAACTTGCGGTCAGTAGGCGCCGTCGGAGCGCAACACGGCACCCGCGGTCTTCCACAGGATCATGA
>NZ_JBFUCP010000377.1:0-391 GCF_056405175.1 Pedococcus sp. P1_H8 | reverse complement strand
GTCCAGGCGGCATCGCTCGAAGGGATGGAACAACCGTGACCACCACGCAGTCCGCAGACGATGAGATCCGCGTCATCGACGCCGGCGCCGCACCGAGCAGGTTTGCGCGAGGCTGGCACTGCCTCGGCCTCGCGAAGGACTTCCGCGACGGCAAGCCGCACGGCGTCGAGGCCTTCGGCGGCAAGCTGGTGGTCTTCGAGGACAGCGAGGGCAAGCTCAGCGCCCTCGACTCGTACTGCCGCCACATGGGTGGCGACCTCAGCCAGGGCAGCATCAAGGACGGTTCCGTCGCCTGCCCGTTCCACGACTGGCGCTGGGSYGGCAASGGCARGTGCASCGGCATCCCCTACGCCCGCCGCGTCCCGCCGCTGGCGCGCACCCGATCCTGGAC
>NZ_JBFUCP010000376.1:0-392 GCF_056405175.1 Pedococcus sp. P1_H8 | reverse complement strand
CCCCTTCCAGGCGCCGTGGCGCAGGCACTCGGCCACCAGCAGGTCGCTCTCCGAGTAGATCCGAGCCAGCCGCTGCCCGTTCTCGGTGATGCCGTGGCCGGTTGCGCCGGCGGCGCCCAGCTCGCCCTGTTCGATGTAGTCCCGCTCGCCGAGCAGGCCGAGAATCCGGTCGAAGGTGCGCGCCAGCGAGTTGGTGGTCGCGGCGACCTTCTGCCGCAGCGTCTCGGTCTCGCGGGCGAGCTTGTTGTACCGCTCGCCGATCCGGTTGAGCTGCTCACGATCCGGCGAGCTGTGACACGGGTGCGAGCGCAGGGCCCGCCGCAGCGTCGCCAGCTCCCGGTCGCTCGACGCGGGCGAACGCCGCTTGCCGTACCGGCCCGGCGCGACGATGC
>NZ_JBFUCP010000375.1:0-392 GCF_056405175.1 Pedococcus sp. P1_H8 | reverse complement strand
GGGTACGACTCGAAGACCGTCAGGGTGTCGAACACCGCCGCCGGACCCGCCTCCCGCTGGATGTCGGCGAGCCCGACGTGGTGGTGGTCGAGCATCGCCGCCTGCTCCGCCTGCACGCGGCTCAGCAGCTCGCCGACGGTTTCGCGGGGATCGAACTCGATCCGCACCGGCACGGTGTTGATGAACAGCCCGATCATCGACTCGATCCCGGGCACCTGCGGCGGGCGGCCCGACACCGTCGCACCGAACACCACATCGGCGCGTCCGGTCAGGGCCGCGAGCGCCAGCGCCCAGGCGACCTGGACGACGGTGTTGACCGTCACCCCGCGCTCCCGGGCGGCCGTCGCCAGCGCCTCGGTCTCCTCGGCGGGCAGCGTCACGGTCACCTCCCC
>NZ_JBFUCP010000374.1:0-392 GCF_056405175.1 Pedococcus sp. P1_H8 | reverse complement strand
CCCCCGTCCAGGGCCGCCTCCGCCAGGTAAGCCCAGGCGATCGAGGCCGTCGGGTGCTCCGCGGCCACCTGCTTGGGGTCGGCATGGTTGAGCAGTTCCGACTCCGCGTCCTCGTCTCCGGGAAGGAGGGTGGGCTGCGGGCCGAGCAAATCACCGAAAGAGGTCATGGCGACCATTGTGCCCCGGCGGCCCCATGCTCGATAGGCTGCCCACACCAGGACACGGATCGACGATTGAAAGGGTGCACCACGTGCCGGACCCCAAGACGCCTGACCCCACGCTCTCGGACTCCCCGACTGCGGACGCGTCGGGCCCGGATGCCTCGACAGCGGCATCGGCCGACGCCGACAGCGCGACGGTCCGGCTGGAACGGCCTGCCCCCGAGCAGACGC
>NZ_JBFUCP010000373.1:0-392 GCF_056405175.1 Pedococcus sp. P1_H8 | reverse complement strand
TGGGGGCTGCTGGCCCTGGCGCAGTACCAGGCCGGCCGTCAGGCCGAGGCTCTGGCAACCCTCCAGCGGGCCCGCGCCACTCTCGTCAACGAGTTCGGTCTCGACCCGGGACCACAGCTCGCCGAGCTCGAGAAGGCGATCCTGCGCCAGGACCCCGCCCTGGTCACCCAGAGCGCAGAGCCCGAGACGGAGGCTGTCTGTCCCTACCTCGGCCTGGTCGCGTACGACGTCGGTGACGCCCCGGCATACTTCGGCCGCGAAGCGGACGTGACGGCGTGCCTGCAACGGCTCGACGAGGTGGGCGTCCTGGCCGTGGTCGGGCCGTCCGGGTGTGGCAAGTCCTCGCTGATCAGGGCCGGGGTGGCCGCGGCGCTGGTGCGCGACGGCCACGC
>NZ_JBFUCP010000372.1:0-392 GCF_056405175.1 Pedococcus sp. P1_H8 | reverse complement strand
TCATGGAACTGCACAAGGTGCACTCGCCGCAGTACACGCTGTGGCTGCTCCCGTTCCTGGTGCTGCTGCGGGTGCCCTGGTCGCTGGTCGGCGCCTACCTGGTCGCGGACCTGGCAGTCGGGATCGGGGTGTTCCGCTACTTCGACGCGCTCTACACCGGGACCGACGCGACGACGCTCGAGTTCGTCGTGCAGGCCGGGGTGTGGGGACGCGCGGCGCTGCTGCTGGCGCTGTTCTTCCTGTTCCTGCGGGCGCCGCTGCGCCTCGAGCCCCCGCCGACCGAGCCGGACGAGGCCGAGCCCCCGCCGCCGGCCCCCGAGCGCGCCCCTCGAGCCCCCGCCGACCGAGCCGGACGAGGCCGAGCCCCCGCCGCCGGCCCCCGAGCGCGCCCC
>NZ_JBFUCP010000371.1:0-392 GCF_056405175.1 Pedococcus sp. P1_H8 | reverse complement strand
CCATGTAGATGGTCGCGGCGTCGATGTGGCAGTACGCCGTCTCGATGTCGGGGTACTCGGCGCCCACGGTCTCCATCGCACGGGTCCAGATGCGGCCGGCGTTGGAGAGCACGTTGGTCTTGTGGATCAGCGTCAGGTGCTTGCGGCGGGTCCGTGCCAGCTCGTACGCGGCGCGGACGACGCGCTCGGCACCGAACCAGGTGTTGACCGAGACCTCGGTGGCAACCTCGTGCGGGGTGCCGATCCGGATCGAGCCGCCGTTGCCGGTGTACGGCCCCTCCGTGCCCTCACGGACCACGACGAAGTCGATGTCCGGGTTGGCGGCCAGCGGCGACTTCGACCCCGGGTACGTGCGGGCCGGACGCAGGTTCACGTGGTGGTCGAGCAGGAAG
>NZ_JBFUCP010000370.1:0-392 GCF_056405175.1 Pedococcus sp. P1_H8 | reverse complement strand
TACACCCTCGACGAGGTGGCCCGCGGCTTCGAGGACATGCACGCCGGGCGGAACCTGCGCGGCGTGATCGTGTTCTGAGCCCGCCCGGGCGTCGGCCTAGCTACGCCGCAGCCGCCGCTCGTTGGCGAGGATGGCCGCGGTCAGCGCCGCCTCCGGCCCGGKGGCGGGCCGGGGTCGGCGCATCAGCACGAAGTCGGCGTCGCCCGGGTCCGGGAGCACGTGCCCGGGCAGCGGCGCCAGGCCGCCGGGCAGCAGGGACTCCGCGTGCACGACGTACCCGAGCCCGGCGAGCACGGCGGCCCGCAGCCCCAGCAGGCTGTCGGTGACGCACGTGGTCCGCCAGACCAGGCCGGCCCGCTCCATCGCCTCCATCGCGGCCCGCCGGGTGATGC
>NZ_JBFUCP010000369.1:0-393 GCF_056405175.1 Pedococcus sp. P1_H8 | reverse complement strand
CCCGCGCCACGCGGCCGATCTGAAGCTTGGCCCGCGAGGCGACGATCGGGTCGACGACCCCGTCGGCCAGCGACATCGTCGCGTACAGGCTCATGCTGCTGGCCAGCTCGAGCCGAACGTACATGTCGGCGGCGCGCTGGGTCAGCGTCTGGAACTTGGCCAGCGGGACCCCGAACTGCTTGCGCTGCTTGAGGTATTCGGTGGTCAGACGCAGGGCCTCGGACATGGCTCCGACGGCCTCCGCACACAGTGCGGCCTGGGCGCGGACCTGCGCCGCGGTGATGGCCGCCGACGCGTCGCTCCCGTCGCCGAGCGCCTTGGCCGGCGCCTCCACGAGGTCGACCTGCGCGCCGCGCAGTCCGTCGTGGGTGGCGTAGTTGGTCCGGGTGACGC
>NZ_JBFUCP010000368.1:0-393 GCF_056405175.1 Pedococcus sp. P1_H8 | reverse complement strand
TCTTCTTTGTCATCGGCAAGGGTGACGAGAAGCAGGACCTGGTGGACCTGCGGATGGGCATCCTCGACGAGCACATGCGCGGGACCTACCGGGTGGTGGACATCACCGACCCGCCGCGGGATCGCACGCCGTCGGACTACCAGGGCGTCGTCGACGACTGGCACGACCGCCGGGCCGCGGTGTTCGAGGCCGAGTTCGCCGCCGTCGACGGGGTCGGCGCGATCCTGGTCTGGGGCGACCCCTCGCTCTACGACAGCACCCTGCGGATCGTCGAGCGGGTGCTCGCGCGCGGTGTGGTCGACTTCGACTACTCGGTGATCCCCGGCGTCACCAGCGTGCAGTCGCTGGCCGCGCAGCACCGGATCGTGCTCAATCGGATCGGCCGTCCCGTCC
>NZ_JBFUCP010000367.1:0-393 GCF_056405175.1 Pedococcus sp. P1_H8 | reverse complement strand
CCGATCAGCGTGACCGAACCGCCGCGTTCCCGGCCATCACCGATCCAGGGGAGGGGTCGCGGGCCGGGTCGGCTCGGCCGGGAGGCGGATGGCAGGGGCGTCGGGCGGTGGGGGAGGGGAGGGGCCGGCCGACTCGCAGAGGCGTCGTCCCCGTGCGAGCGGACACCTGCCGCGACCGCCGGTTCGTTGCCGGGCCTCGAGCCGGCGCCGGCACCCCGGTCGACACGCAACCGCCGTTGCGGAAACCCGTGCGGCGGCGGTCGCCGGCGCGGCTCCGCCAGTGGGGCCTTGCGGGTGGGCCTCGCGTGCACGCGGGTTCCCAATGCCGAGTCGGTACGGTCGCGGGCCCACCACTGCCGCAGGCTCGGTGCTGCGCGCACGGCCGGGATGTTG
>NZ_JBFUCP010000366.1:0-393 GCF_056405175.1 Pedococcus sp. P1_H8 | reverse complement strand
GTCATCAGGTCCCACTTCAGCGACCGCGCGGTCACCAGCGCGATCAACACGAACGGAACGAAGGCGGCGATGCCGTGCACCATTCCGGGGATCCGGACGGCCTCTTCGTACCCGAGCACCCACTTGAAGAACATCGCAACCAGCAGGGCGGCCCAGGTGACGGCCTCCCACTGGGCAACCAGGCGGAACCGCTTCGCGGGCGTGGACACGTCGAGGATCTTCGGCATGCCCACCATTGTGCCTGAGCAAATCGGACAACAAGGCGCCGTCGTGTGTGATCTACGACGCCTTGTAGTCGGATTCGGTTGGTGCAGTTGTGGCCGCTGACCGGGCGAGTTACTGCTGGGGAACGCGGATGATCAGTGCGTCGCCCTGACCGCCGCCGCCGCACAG
>NZ_JBFUCP010000365.1:0-393 GCF_056405175.1 Pedococcus sp. P1_H8 | reverse complement strand
GCCGAGATCCGAGACGGAGGAGCTGCTCGCCGGACTGTTCCGGGAGGTGCTCGGACTGGACTCGGTGGGGGTGGACGACTCGTTCTTCGSSCTCGGCGGCGACAGCATCATGTCGATCCAGYTGGTGGCCCGCGCCAAGGCGGCCGGTGTGATCCTCTCTCCCCGAGACGTGTTCGAACGCAGGACCGTCGCCGGCCTCGCCGAGTCCGCACGGTTCGACGGCCTCGACGCGGTGGTCCTCGACGAGCTGCCGGGCGATGGGGTCGGCGACGTGCCGCTGACGCCGGTCGCGCGGTGGATGCTCGGGCGCAGCGGCGGGCGACTCGACAGGTTCGCGCAGGCACTGCTGCTGGCGTCGCCCGCCCGTCTCACCCGGGAGGTGCTCGTTCGAGC
>NZ_JBFUCP010000364.1:0-394 GCF_056405175.1 Pedococcus sp. P1_H8 | reverse complement strand
GGCAACGTCAACGGCGAGAACAGGTAGAGCGCAAAGGGAATCAGCAGGGTCGGCCGGCGGCCGAGCAGCACGGTGAGCAGGCGCAGGACCGCCAGGGACGCGAGGGCCTGCAGGATCACCAGGATCAGCGCGGGCAGCGCCCACTGGTACGGGGCGAGGGTGTTCGCGATCCCGGCGACCAGGAACCCCGCCGGCATGAAGTGCCCGTCGTGGTCGTAGAGCAGGAACTCCGGCGACAGCAGCGACATCGTCCCGGCGCGCCCGGTGAGGATCAGGTCGTCCCAGTAGTAGTAGCCGCGGGCCGCCACCACCCCGCGGACCAGCAGTTGCAGGACCACCAGCGCGGCGGCGACCTGCATGACCCGGGTGCCGGTCGGGCGCCACCAGGGAGCGC
>NZ_JBFUCP010000363.1:0-394 GCF_056405175.1 Pedococcus sp. P1_H8 | reverse complement strand
ACTGGAACACCATGCCCACGTCCCGCCGGTGCGCGGGGATGTTCGTGATGTCCTCGCCGTCCATGAGCACCATGCCCGCGTCGGGACGTTCGAATCCGGCGACGGTGCGCAGAGCGGTTGTCTTGCCGCATCCGGACGGGCCGAGCATGGCCAGCAGTTCGCCCGGGTGGATCTCGAGGTCCAGCCCGTCCAATGCGGTGGTGGCACCGAAGGTTCGGCGTAGTCCGCGGAATTCCACGGTGGAACCGGCCCCCGTCGTGGTGGCGGGCGTCGGGTCGGTCAGTAGCGCGGTCATGAGGCCTCCTCGAGGCGTTTGGTGCGTCCGGCTGCGGCGACGAGCATGAGCAGTGCCCAGGTGCCGAGCAGGCCGACGATGGACACGGCCACCGACATC
>NZ_JBFUCP010000362.1:0-394 GCF_056405175.1 Pedococcus sp. P1_H8 | reverse complement strand
CCGCAGGCCGGCGGGCGCGGCCGGATCGCCCTCCGACAGCCGCCGGTAGATCCGCTCCCGCGCCGACACCGTGCCCCGCAGGGCGGCGTCGTGGGTGGCCAACCGCTCGAGGTAGCGGAAGATGCCGCGGGAGATGCCCAGCGCCCGCACCGCCACCACGGCGACTGTCAGGTCGAGCACCGGCGGCATCTGCCAGGCCCGGGTGATCAGCCACGCGGACAGCGCGGCCAGCGCCAGCGCGCTGCCGAGCGTCGCCACCCCGGCGACCACCGCGTAGGCCACCCGTCGCGGGCTCAAGTCGAGCAGGCGCAGTGCACGGAGCAACGGATCGCTCATGCCGCCGCCTCCCCGGTTCCGGAGGGCACTGCCTCGGACTGCGCGGTCACCACGGTGT
>NZ_JBFUCP010000361.1:0-394 GCF_056405175.1 Pedococcus sp. P1_H8 | reverse complement strand
CCCCTTGGCCCACTCCGGCCGGAAGGTGGCGTAGTCGCCGCGGTAGTTCGCCCGCATGAACTGCTCCATCTCGCGGAAGTACGCGGCCTGACCGGGCGTGCCCGGGACCCCGACCACGTTCATCCAGATCGCGGTGTCCCACTCCGGATGGTCCGGCCTCGGACGGAGGGCCGAGATGGTCGGCGGGCCAGCACTTTCCACCATGACATCGGCCTGGTCGTCGAGACCGCACAGGCGCACCTCGAACGGACCGTTGACCGGGTACCTGCCCTCGGACTGGAGCTGGCGCTGCCGCTCGTGGTGCCAGCTGGTGAACTCGTTGATCACCCGGGCGATGTTCGCCCGGCGGGTGATCACCACGCCGCCGCCGGCGTTCATCCGCACGGTGGTGGCA
>NZ_JBFUCP010000360.1:0-394 GCF_056405175.1 Pedococcus sp. P1_H8 | reverse complement strand
CCTGCGACCAGCACCGTGCGGGGCGGATGACAGGCCCGGGCGGCTGCCCTTCCCGGAGACGACGTACGAGCGGGTGCCCATGCTTCMGGGAATGACGCCGCGGACGCCTTCGTGGGCGTTGATCGCTCCCTTCCGGGTGAGCCACACCTTCTCGCCGTAGTGCTCTTCCTGCTCTGTGTAGTTGTGGTGGCAGTTGATCCGCTCGTCCTCCACCACCTCGGCCCCGATCCACTCGCCGAAGACGTGAACGAAGCGGTCCATCATCTCGGCGCGGTTCAGGTAGGCGAACCGCTGCGCCCACCGCAACTCGCGGATGTACTCCCAGAACTCGGGGACGCCTTCAGGGAGGTACGCGAGGTCACGGTTCGGCAGGTCGATGTGCCATGTCTTGCAC
>NZ_JBFUCP010000359.1:0-395 GCF_056405175.1 Pedococcus sp. P1_H8 | reverse complement strand
GCGTACTCCCACCGGTGCGCCCGTGCGCCCGCCCGGGCGTCCGACTCACCCGTCCTCTCGGTACCCGCCTCGTCGTCGGTCACCCCGCCATGATCCCCGTCCCTGTCGGTTCCGCGCATGATGTCGGGCGGGTCGGCGCCGTGTCCCCGGTCGAAGGCTGACGGCTGCAACGTGGCGACAATCACCGAGCGGGGCCCCGGGTGGGCTGCGCCACTAGCGCAATGCGCCCCATTCAATTATTGTCGACACTAATTAACCGACGAGGACATGGAGTCGTAGATGCGTGCAGCACGGATTCTCCCCCACGAAGACGGCGGCAAGGTTGCGGTCGTCGAGGTACCCACCCCGACGCCCGGGCCCGGCGAGGTCCTCGTCCAGGTCAAGGCATCCGCGCT
>NZ_JBFUCP010000358.1:0-395 GCF_056405175.1 Pedococcus sp. P1_H8 | reverse complement strand
TGATCTGACAGTACGGCGACAAGTCGCGATCGGGGTCCTGATCGCTGCTGCCATCGCGACTCGCCAGACCTTCGTGTGGACCCTCGTGCCCGCCGTTCTTGCCTGCCTGCACTGTCTCCACGGCCAACCCTGGTCGACAAAATTTCGTGCGCTTGCACGGATGACGGTTCCCGGTGTGGCTGTCCTCGCCGTACTCGTGGCGCTGTGGGGTGGTCTCACGCCTCCGGCCATGCGCGGATTCAATGCTTCGGGTGCGGCGCAGAGTTGGATCTCAGTTGCATTCACATTTGCTGTTGCCGCTGTCTTCGCGGTTCCGGTGCTGCTCGCGACGATGCGAACCGGCGTCATCCGTGACCATGCCCGGATTGCGGCGACAGTAGGGGTCGTTGTATCGC
>NZ_JBFUCP010000357.1:0-395 GCF_056405175.1 Pedococcus sp. P1_H8 | reverse complement strand
GTCCGTTGGCGCACGGGTTTCCGCGAACACCTCCCGCATCGCGGCACCCGGCACCCCGAGGCCCCGGCTGTCGCCGCCCACCGCTGCGGCCGATCCCCTGACGCCACCCCTGCGCCGCCGTGCACCCGGTCATCGTGGGACTCCCCTCCGTGGGCGAATCGTGCTCTCACCGAGGTTTGACGCGGCCGAATCCCCGCGGGTTCCACCCCCTTCCCGCCATCGATTCCGAGAGTTACGCTGATAAGACAGTTACCTTCAGTTGAAGGAGACAGTCATGAATGACCCGGTCATGACGGATCTCGGGACGCGGCGGTGGTGGGCCCTCGGCGCGGTCAGCCTCGCGGTACTGGCGGTCGGCCTCGACGGCACGGTGCTCTCCGTGGCGATCCCGACCC
>NZ_JBFUCP010000356.1:0-396 GCF_056405175.1 Pedococcus sp. P1_H8 | reverse complement strand
CGGGTGACCCGGGCATCGGCGTACAGCCGCGCGATCGGGTACTCGCTCATGTAGCCGTAGCCGCCGTGCACCTGCAGGCACTTGTCGATGACCCGGGCCTGCATCTCCGTGCAGAACAGCTTCACCTTGGCGGCGTCGGCGGGGGTGAGGGTGCCGGCGTCCAGCGCGATCAGCGCCTGGTCGACCAGCGCCTGCCCGGCCTGCAGTTCCGTCGCGCACTCGGCGAGCACGAACTTGGTGTTCTGGAAGTCGGCCAGCGGCTTGCCGAACACCAGGCGCTCCTTGGCGTAGTCGATGGCGAGGTTCACGGCGGCGGTGGCGGTGGCCAGGCCGGTGATCGCGATCGAGAGTCGCTCCTGCGGCAGGTTGTGGGCGAGCATGCCGAACGCCTTGCCC
>NZ_JBFUCP010000355.1:0-396 GCF_056405175.1 Pedococcus sp. P1_H8 | reverse complement strand
GTGCTCGGCTTCACCTTCTTCGCGGTGCTCTACGCGGCGGCCGGGTCGATGGTCTCGCGCCAGGAGGACGTCAACTCCACCGCGATGCCGCTGACGGTGCTGATCATGGCGATGTTCTTCACCGCGTTCTCGGTGGTGAGCGACCCGGACGGCACGCTGAGCAACGTGCTCAGCTGGATCCCGCCGTTCTCCGCGATCCTGATGCCGCTGCGGATCGCGGCCGGGGTGGCGAGCACGACGCAGGTGGTCTGCACCGTCGCGATCATGGTCGCGGTCACCGCGGCGCTGTCGGTGGGCGCGGCGAAGATCTACCAGCGTTCGGTGCTGCGGGTGGGCAAGACCGTGTCCTGGCGGGAGGCGTTCGGCCGCTGAGCGGGGTTATGGTCTGGCCATGAG
>NZ_JBFUCP010000354.1:0-396 GCF_056405175.1 Pedococcus sp. P1_H8 | reverse complement strand
GTGCAGTCGCGCCACCAGCGAGGCGAGAGTGGTCTTGCCCGAACCGGTCTCGCCGACGAGTGCCAACGAGGATCCGGCGGGCACGTCTATCGACACCGCGGCGAGCGCGTCCCGGTCGGCACCCTCGTACCGGAAGGTGACGTCCTCGAAGGCGACAGCACCGAGCGCATGGTCCATCGCCACGGGCCGCTCGGGGTCGTCGATGTCCACCGGCAGGTCCAGGTACTCGAAGATTCGGCTGAACAGCGCCAGTGAACTCGTCACGGACACACCGACGTCCAGCAGCTGCATCAGCGGCCGGAACAGCGCGCCCTGCAGTCCGGTGAACGCGACCAGGGTGCCGATGGTCATGCCGCCGGAGGTCGCGGGCAGGCCGGCAGCCAGGTAGAGCAGGGC
>NZ_JBFUCP010000353.1:0-397 GCF_056405175.1 Pedococcus sp. P1_H8 | reverse complement strand
GACAAGAGCAAGTCGAGCAGCCCGAAGGCGCTGTACGAAGAGCCGGACATGCTGGTCAAGGTCGTCCGTGACCTGTTCAACGAGGACTTCGCCAAGATCGTCATCGAGGGCGAGAAGTCCTGGTCGACGGTGCAGAACTACATCGCTGCCGTGGCACCCGACCTGCTGCCGCGGGTCGAGCGCTACTCGCCGTCCGCCGGCGGCCCCGACGTGTTCGAGGTCAAGCGGATCGACGAGCAGCTCGCCAAGGCGCTCGACCGCAAGGTGTGGCTGCCCTCGGGCGGCACCCTGGTGATCGACCGCACCGAGGCGATGACCGTGGTCGACGTCAACACCGGCAAGTTCACCGGCGCCGGCGGCAACCTCGAGGAGACCGTCACCCGGAACAACCTGGAGG
>NZ_JBFUCP010000352.1:0-397 GCF_056405175.1 Pedococcus sp. P1_H8 | reverse complement strand
CTGGTCACCTCCTCCCGGCCCATGATCTCGGCCTTGACCTTCTCCGCCTTCGCCATGGTGGCGGGGTCGTGCTGCAGGTCATCCGCGAAGTCGACCAGGAACCGGTTCGCCGCCTGGCGGACCTCGTGCTCGGGGTTGGACCGGACCTTCCAGGTGAACTCGACGAGTTCGCGGTAGATCTTCTCGCCGAGCATGGCGTCGACGAACTTCGGCGACCAGGACGGGCTGTCCCGGTCGATCACCCGGTCGATCGTCGGCTGGCTTGCCAGCRCCCACTGGTGGGCCCGCTCGGCGAGCAGGTCGAGCAGGGGCAGCTGCCGGTTCTCCTTGATCAGCTCGGCGAGGACCTTCCCGATCGGCGGCCCCCACGCCGGCTCGGCGAGCCGCCGCACGATGG
>NZ_JBFUCP010000351.1:0-397 GCF_056405175.1 Pedococcus sp. P1_H8 | reverse complement strand
CCCAAGATATTAATGGAAACCGTTTCCGTTGTACATTAGCGGGGCCGTGCTGTCGGTCACGGCCGCATTCAGTACGGTCCGACTATGTCCCGGTCCCGTCATCCGCACCGTCAGGCCACCCTGGCGTCGCTCGCGGCGGAGCTGAAGGTCTCCCGCACCACCGTCTCCAACGCCTACAACCGGCCGGACCAACTGTCCGCGGAACTGCGCGAACGGGTGCTCGACGCCGCCAAGCGGCGCGGCTACCCGGGCCCGGACCCGGTGGCCCGCTCGTTGCGCACCCGCAAGGCGGGCGCGGTGGGGCTGCTGCTCACCGAGGCATTGAGCTACTCCTTCCGGGACCCGGCGGCGATGAGCTTCCTGGCGGGCCTGGCCGAGTCCTGCGAGGACGCCGGCC
>NZ_JBFUCP010000350.1:0-397 GCF_056405175.1 Pedococcus sp. P1_H8 | reverse complement strand
CAGCTGGACTACCGTTGACGAGGCTCCGTGCGCGCTCCACGGACCCGTACCTCCGCCGATGACCAATGTGATGTCAGAGTGCTCCACCAGGCTGGATCGGGCGTAGCTCGTCACCCCGATCACCGTTGCGCCGGCCTCCTTGGCCGCGATGACCGAGCTCAGGGTGTAGCTGTTCATCCCGCTGTCGCTGACTGCGAGGCACACGTCCTCGGCGCCGAGGTGCCGGGCGGTGAGCTGTTGCACGATCGAGTCGGACGGCGCCTCGGCCGGGCGGCCGTTGGTCACGAATCGAATCGCCATGGCCGCGGCGCTGGGCGCGGACCCGCCGTTCGCGACGAGCAGTACGCGGCGGGCCGCCCCCAATGCCCGGACCGCGGCGTCAAAAGCCTCCTCGTCG
>NZ_JBFUCP010000349.1:0-397 GCF_056405175.1 Pedococcus sp. P1_H8 | reverse complement strand
CCGCTTCTCTGCGCGCTTTTCCTTCAGTGACTTGCCGGATTTCTTCGTCATGGTGTTGCGAGGTGACTTGTCCGACATGGTGGTCCCTTGATTGGGAACCTGAACGGTCCCGGGCCACCGACCCTACGCGCCATTCGGGGTTCCCGTCGCCGAGTGCCCTGGTCCGCCGCCCGCCGGACCGTTCAGTCCGGCGGCTCGTGGCTCTGTTCGACGACCCACGCGGCGATCTGTGCGCGCGAGGTGAACCCGAGTTTCGACAGCACGTGCTCGACGTGCCCCTGCGCGGTGCGTTGCGAGATCACCAACTGTTCGGCGATGGCCCGGTTGGTCAGGCCGCGGGCCACCAGGTCGGCGACCTCCTGCTCACGGGGGGTCAGGTCGGCGGCAGGATGGCCCG
>NZ_JBFUCP010000348.1:0-397 GCF_056405175.1 Pedococcus sp. P1_H8 | reverse complement strand
GGCCAAGAAGGAGCTCTTCGAGAGGTCCGGCCACTGGTCCAAGTTTGCCGCGGACATGTTCCCGGAGATGCGGATCGGCGGCGAGAGCTTCCTGCTGAGGCCGGCCAACTGTCCGCACCACGCGCAGGTGTTCGCCGCGCGCGGACGCAGCTATCGCGACCTGCCGTTCCGGCTCTCCGAACTGGGTTCGATGTTCCGCAGCGAAATGTCCGGCGTGCTGGGCGGATTGAGCAGGGTGCGCCAGATCAATCTCGACGACGCGCACGTGTTCTGCGCGCCGGAACAGGTCGGTGACGAGGTCGAACTCGCGCTCGGCGCGATCGAGCGCTGCTACCGGATCCTCGGTGTCACCGAGCGCCGTTACCGACTCTCGCTCCGCGGCGCGGCCGGGCAGTAC
>NZ_JBFUCP010000347.1:0-397 GCF_056405175.1 Pedococcus sp. P1_H8 | reverse complement strand
GTCCCCGCACTGTTCGTCGTGATCAAGATTGCCGGCGCGGCCTACCTGGGCTATCTCGCATGGCGCATGCTCAGACCAGGCGGAAGGTCCGCGTTCGAAGTTTCAGAACTGGAGCGCCACAGCAGTTTCCGACTCTTCGGAATGGGATTTGTCACCAACATCCTCAATCCGAAGATCGCCCTGATGTACGTCGCACTCATCCCGCAGTTCGTCGATCCGTCACGCGGCCCCGTCTGGCAGCAGTCCCTCCTCCTGGGAACCATCCAGATCCTGGTCGCGGTGGCCGTCAATGCCATGATCGTTCTGGCGTCGTCGTCCATCTCGTCGTTTCTCACACGGCGGCCGGTCTGGTTGAGCATCCAGAAGTGGCTCGCCGGGGGGATACTCGGAGTATTCG
>NZ_JBFUCP010000346.1:0-398 GCF_056405175.1 Pedococcus sp. P1_H8 | reverse complement strand
TCATCGGGCGGGTGGCCCGACGGGACCTGCGCACGCTCGGGTGGCGCGAGCTGGCGGGTCACGCGGGTACCTTCCTGCGGCTCGGCGCGCTCGGCCCCCGTCCGAAACCTCCCGCCGAGGAGCTGATCCGGCGCCGCGGCGCCAAACATGGCAAGGCGCGTGACGCGGAGGTCGTCTCCCGGCACTACGACGTCGGCAACGACTTCTACCGGTTGCTGCTCGGCCCGAGCATGGTCTACTCCTGCGGCTACTGGGAGCGCGGCACCGCGGGGACACTCGAGGACGCGCAGCACGACAAGCTGGACCTGGTCTGCCGAAAGCTGGGGCTGCGGCCGGGCATGCGCCTGCTCGACGTCGGCTGCGGCTGGGGGTCGTTGGCCATCCACGCCGCCCGGCAC
>NZ_JBFUCP010000345.1:0-398 GCF_056405175.1 Pedococcus sp. P1_H8 | reverse complement strand
GTGTCACCCTGCTGCCGCTGGTGCTGCCCAGGGTGCTCGACCGGGTGGTGGACGACGTGCTGCCGATCCTGCGCGACCGCGGGTTGGCCCGACCGTCGCCCCTCCTGGGCGAGGTGCTCGTGCCCTTCGGGTTCACCTCGGGGACAAGGGCACTCGCGTCCTGACCCGACGGTCGACGAGACTCACTCGTCGAGCGGCGTGGGCCGGTGGTAACGGCCGTCGTGGTAGAGCAGCGGCGACGCGGCGGCCTCCGCGTCGTCCTCGTCGTGCACCCGGGTGACCAGACCGATCACCAGGGTGTGGTCGCCGGCGGGGATCAGCTGGTGGACGGTGGTGCGCAACCAGATCGGGGTCCCGTGCAGCACCGGTTCGCCGGACTCGAGGCGGTTCCACAGGGA
>NZ_JBFUCP010000344.1:0-399 GCF_056405175.1 Pedococcus sp. P1_H8 | reverse complement strand
GGCCCAGGCACATCGCCGTGGGCGACGAAAGGGGCCAGGCGGGGCCCACTTTCTCCGCGTTCCACCGGCCGATCATTCAACGGCTTGCAGAGGGGGAACCCCGCCCGGGTTACCCGAAAGTACACGCGACCAACGGGGCACAGCACCCGGACTTCGCGGCGGTCCGCCACGCACGTGGGTGCCGTGCTCGAGGTCGCCGACACGGCGTCCGTCGCTAACACCGATTATGGCGTTTCCCTTGACGGGTTCCGGTTCCGGCAGCTCCACATCGCCGCCCCCTACCAACGAGATCGCCGAGGTCCTACCCACCCATCACGGACTCGCACGTGCCAGTCTGGGCGTTGTCGTGGGTGATCGCTACTCTCCGACCGAACCTGGGCCACACGAGACGAATGGGCG
>NZ_JBFUCP010000343.1:0-400 GCF_056405175.1 Pedococcus sp. P1_H8 | reverse complement strand
CCGTTCTACTGGATGGTGGTCACCGCGCTGCGGCCGGTCGCCGACACCTTCGACACCTCGCCGTGGCCGACGACGCTGACCCTGGACAACTTCCGGGCGGCCCTGGCCACCGACAAGGGCAACGACTTCCTCGGCGCGATCGTCAACAGCCTGATCATCGGCGCGGCCACCACCGCGGTCGGCCTGCTGCTCGGTGTCTTCACTGCGTACGCGCTGGCGCGCATCGAGTTCCGCGGCAAGTACCTGGTCACCGGGATCATCCTCGGCGCCTCGATGTTCCCCACCGTCGCGCTGGTGACCCCGCTGTTCCAGCTGTTCGGCAACCTCGGCTGGATCGGCCAGTACCAGGCGCTGATCATCCCGAACATCTCGTTCGTGCTGCCGCTGACCATCTACACGC
>NZ_JBFUCP010000342.1:0-401 GCF_056405175.1 Pedococcus sp. P1_H8 | reverse complement strand
GCGGCTCAATGACCTGGGCCTCGGAGCGCTCGCGCAGCTTGGGAAGCGCCTCGTCAAGGCCCGAGCCGAGCAGGTGGAGGGTGTTCATGCCGCGCGATTCCCACACCGGAAACTCCTCGTCGGCATTGCGGCYTGCGACGTCCCAGAGGAGAAGGTCGCCGTTCTCGCTCCAGCCGAAGACTTCGAGTCGTTCGGCGAGGTCCCAGCTACCGTCGGGCTCGATCATCCAGTCGAATTCCTCCTCTTCGCCCTCGCGGAAGACCGTGTGGAAGTGCTCGGTGAGGTTCGCTGCACGGGCCCGCCCGTCTGCGAAACCGGGTTGCACGGGCGGGTAGATGAGCCACAGGCCGAACGTGCGGGCCCAGCCGCAGGAGCGAACAAACTCGCGGTAGCTCTGGGGG
>NZ_JBFUCP010000341.1:0-401 GCF_056405175.1 Pedococcus sp. P1_H8 | reverse complement strand
CGTCAAGGCCGGTGACGTTGGTCCGGAATTGGAACTCGACACCTTCCTCGGACAGGTAGCGGGCCAGCGCGGGGATGGCCTCGGGGGAGCTGACCCGGACGTCCTCGGTGAACAGGGCGCCGCCCCGCAATGCCGGGTCCTTGATCGAGGCATGCCGTGAAACCGCGTCGCGGTCCAGCAGCGCGACGTCTCCGTCGCGCTGGGATGCGAACTCCCGCAACAGTTCCACCTCGTCGTCCGCCCGGGCCACCACCAGCGTGCCCAGCTCGCCGACCCAGAACCCCGCGCGGGCACCGAAGTTCAGCCAGTGCCTGCGCCCGGCCTTCGCGTACGCGAGGCCCTCCCCGCTCTGCGCGGTGATGCCGACGTGCCCGAAATTCCGGACCGACGCGCCCACCGGA
>NZ_JBFUCP010000340.1:0-403 GCF_056405175.1 Pedococcus sp. P1_H8 | reverse complement strand
CCCGGGTCTTCGCCCGCGGCAACCGKCTGGTCCCCGAGGTGGCACACGCGGTCTGCGATCACATCGGCGTGAGGTCCACGGAGGTCGACACCTTCGTCACCAACCAGCCGAAYCGGCTGTTCCTGCGGAACTGGCGCGACGCACTGGAACTGACCCCGGCGCAGCACCCGGACACGTTCGACTCCTGCGGGAACCTCTTCGGCGCCGCGATCCCGGTCACCCTCGACGTGGAGAACCGGGCCGGCCGGATCCCGAGCGGATCGCTGGTCCTGCTCGCCGGATTCGCGCACGCCGGTGACTTCGCTGCCGCCGCCGCGATCCGGTGGGGCGCACAACCCCACGCCGCCCAAGGCTGAGAACGAATGACTCYCTCACCCGCGGCCGCGCCGGGTCACCGGTGATC
>NZ_JBFUCP010000339.1:0-403 GCF_056405175.1 Pedococcus sp. P1_H8 | reverse complement strand
GTTGTGTACCGAGCCAAACCTAGTGCGAGGCACGGCAGATGTGCACTGCTGAAATCACGTCAAAACCGAAATTCACGAAGATCGGGAATCGCGCCGAACCCGACGCGACACCGATTTCCACATTACGAGCTTTTTTCACATTACGAGCACCGGACTCAGCCGGCACTCGCGCCCCCGCCGACGGCCAGCAATGCCGACGTCGCGTCGACGACCCGGCTCGCCATCAGCGACTTGGAGCCGTGCG
The DNA here is from genome assembly GCF_056405175.1 of Pedococcus sp. P1_H8. Lineage (NCBI taxonomy): Bacteria > Bacillati > Actinomycetota > Actinomycetes > Micrococcales > Intrasporangiaceae > Pedococcus > Pedococcus sp. P1_H8. Next base: position 159 of record NZ_JBFUCP010000339.1, on the reverse strand, counting down.
CCAGCGCCCGCTCCGAACCGTCGGCGCCGAGGATCCAGCCGCTGTTGTCGTCGACCTCGAAGGCCTTGCCCTCGCCGACCGCGTTGACCACCAGCAGGTCGCAGCCCTTGCGGGCGAGCTTGCTGCGGGCGTGGGTGAGCACGTCGCCCTGCGCGTCCC
>NZ_JBFUCP010000338.1:0-403 GCF_056405175.1 Pedococcus sp. P1_H8 | reverse complement strand
GACGTCGGCCGCGGTGACCCGGGTGTGGAACGCGATCGAGGCGAGAATGGCAGCCTTGGCCGCCGCGTCGAAGCCCTCGACGTCGGCGGTCGGGTCCGCCTCCGCGTAGCCGAGCCGGCCCGCCTCGGCGAGCGTGTCGGCGTAGTCGGCGCCGGTCTCGTCCATTGCGGAGAGGATGAAGTTGGTGGTGCCGTTGACGATTCCGGCGACCTTGTTGACGCGGTCACCGGCCAGCGACTGGGTCAGCGGCCGGATCACCGGGATCGCGCCCGCGACCGCGGCCTCGAAGTACAGGTCGGCCCGCTGCTTCTCCGCGGCCTCGGCGAGTTCGCCGGTGTAGTCGGCCAGCAGCGCCTTGTTCGCGGTCACCACGGACTTGCCCGCGTTGAGCGCGGCCAGGATC
>NZ_JBFUCP010000337.1:0-403 GCF_056405175.1 Pedococcus sp. P1_H8 | reverse complement strand
CTGCAAGACCGGCGCGGACGCCAACCGCGACGTGAATTGCCGGGTCGCCCTCACCGCCGAGAGCCTCGACGCGGTGTGGGCGCAGGAGCTCGGCAAGCAGACCGGCACCCCGTACGTCATGCCCGGCGTCATGCTCTTCTCCGGCTCGGTGAACACCGGCTGTGGCAACGCGACCAGTGACGTCGGCCCGTTCTACTGCCCCGCGGACTCCACCGCCTACTTCGACACCAGCTTCTTCCAGTTGCTCGTCGACCAGTTCGGCTCCAGCGCCGGACCGCTCGCGCAGGAGTACGTCGTCGCGCACGAGATCGGCCACCACATCCAGAACCAGCTCGGCGACATCGGCCGCGCGCAGGCCGATCCGAAGGGCGCGCAGTCCGGCGCGGTCCGGACGGAGCTGCAG
>NZ_JBFUCP010000336.1:0-404 GCF_056405175.1 Pedococcus sp. P1_H8 | reverse complement strand
CGCCAAGGGGCGGCTCGCCGAGGCCGTCGCGTCGGCCCACGGCGGTCCGGTGGTCTACCAGTTCGGTCCCGACTTCCGGCTCCCGATGGTCACCGCGGACGGCCGCGCGTACGACATGGCCACCGACAGCCGACTGGTCGTCATCCCCGGTGCCTCGCACTCCCGGCTGGTCTCGCAGCTGCTGTCCGACTCGAGCGGGCGATGCGAGGGCAACCCCAACGCGGTCACCGGCGACGGCACCCGGCAGAACGCCGAGCTCTACGGCCCGGTCGACGCCTGGCAACGGATGGGCTCGCCCGCCATCGCGATCAACGCCAACTTCTTCGACGTGCGGGCCCAGGGGGCCGGCGCCAACTGGTCGAAGAGCGGTTGCAGCTCTCCGATGGGCGCCTACTACGACGCGC
>NZ_JBFUCP010000335.1:0-404 GCF_056405175.1 Pedococcus sp. P1_H8 | reverse complement strand
ATATGGCACGGCCCGGCCGTCAGTGTCGATTTCTGTAACAAGTTCCAGTTAGCGGGACGGCGGGGCCCGGACGGGCCCGGCCCGGGTGGTGGGTTCGGCCGGCGGGCGCTATCGTCGCGCTCGACAACTACACATCCCACGGGGGCTCGCACCAGCGGGCTGAGAGGACGGCTAGCTCATTTCGAGCGTCAGGGCCGTCGACCGTATGAACCTGACCGGGTAATGCCGGCGTAGGGAGCGCACCGTCATGGGGATCACCCCTGTCACGAAGACCGCTGTCGCGGACACCGCTGTCGCGACCAGCACCGTCACCACCGGCCCCATCGAGGGCAGCAGCAAGCAGTACCGCCAGGTCGACGCCCCCGGCGTGGGCACCCTGTCGGTGCCGGTCCGCCGCGTACACC
>NZ_JBFUCP010000334.1:0-404 GCF_056405175.1 Pedococcus sp. P1_H8 | reverse complement strand
CCTACGACCCGATGATCGAGGTCGACTGGGACGCCCCGGTGCCGACCGACAAGTACGGGCTCACCCCGGAGTGGAGCACGCTCTACGGCACCGCCCTGTGGGACGAGATGACCATGGAACAGCGGGTCGAGCTCACCAAGCACGAGGCGGCCAGCGTCTCCGGTGTCGGGCTGTGGTTCGAGATCCTGCTCATGCAGATGCTGCTGCGCGACGTCTACAGCCGCGACAAGCACACCCGCCACGTGCAGTTCGCGCTCACCGAGATCGCCGACGAGTGCCGGCACTCCGTGATGTTCGCCCGCGCCGGCGAGCGGCTCGGCATGCCGAGCTACGGCCCGCACCCCGTCATCCACCGGCTCGGCAAGCTGTGGGGCAACTTCTTCAAGGGCGCCAATGCATACGCC
>NZ_JBFUCP010000333.1:0-404 GCF_056405175.1 Pedococcus sp. P1_H8 | reverse complement strand
TTCGTGACCTGCCCCGGCTCGGTGGGCACCCCGCGCAGCAACGCGAATCCGCGCTCGACCACGTCGTGCGGTGCCGGGGCCGGGTCGGTGACGTACCCTGCCCAGTCGTACGACCGGAGCGGCGACATCTCGGATGCCTGCCGCCACAACCGCTTTCCGTGCTCGGTGCGCGAGTCGGAAAGCGGCTCGGGTGATTCCGCTGCGATCAGCGCGTCGAGGCCGAAGGTGGACTGGTGACCGTCGGGTGCGAACTCGACCTCGACGCGGTCGCCGTGGACGCGGGCCTCGCGGACCCGGAGGTCTGCGGGCAGGTCGACGATGTTGAACAGTCGCTGACCGCTGACGGCGTCGCGGCTCGCGGCGCCGGTGCAGGCGTCGCGGAGCCACACCGCGGCGACCTCGAC
>NZ_JBFUCP010000332.1:0-404 GCF_056405175.1 Pedococcus sp. P1_H8 | reverse complement strand
GCCCAGTACTCACGGTCGGCCGCGAACCTGCTGGAGTCCCGGTACTTCTGGTCCAACTCGTAGAGCGTCCGCAACTCCAGGGCCCGGTTCGGTTCCGGCTCCGTCCCCTTGACCTGCGCGGTGTACAGCGCGGCGATGCGGTTCACCATCACCATGCCGCTGTACCCGTCCAGCGCGACATGGTGAATTCGCGTGTACCACAGGTAGTCCCGCTCCCCGACCTGCAGAACGCTCATCGCGACCAGGCGGTCGTGAGTGAGCCGGATGGGCGTGACGTAGTCGTTGTCCATCCAGTCGTGTGCCGCGGCGACCGGGTCGGCCTGCCCGCGGAAGTCGACGAACTCGACGGTCGCGTCGATGGTGTGGTCGACCATCTGCCGCGGTTCGCCGTCGACGTCCACGAG
>NZ_JBFUCP010000331.1:0-405 GCF_056405175.1 Pedococcus sp. P1_H8 | reverse complement strand
GTGCTGACCAATCTGCTGTCGATCTTCGCGATGGCGGGTGTGCTGTTCTTCGGCTCGCAGTACCTGCAGCTGGTACTCGGCAACTCGCCGCTGCAGGCCGGGCTGCTGATGCTGCCCGGAACCGCGATGAGCATGGTGTTCGCGCTGTTGGCGGCGTGGTTCGTCCGGCGCTGGCAGCCGGGCACGGTGCTCACCGTCGGCCTGATGATGTCCGCGCTCGGCGCCGCGATCCTGACGTTCCTCCGGGTCGACGGCGGTGCCGGAATGTTCGTGGTCGGCTTCATGCTGGCCGGGGCCGGTGTCGGCATGGCGTTGACGCTCACTTCCGACCTGGTGGTCGGCGCGGTGGAACCGGAACGGGCGGGTGCCGCCTCGGCGGTGTCCGAGACCGCGTACGAGCTGGGT
>NZ_JBFUCP010000330.1:0-405 GCF_056405175.1 Pedococcus sp. P1_H8 | reverse complement strand
GTTGTGGTCTCCTGTTTTTTGGGTGCAGAAGGGCAGCGCAGGTGGTGTCCTGCGGGAAGCTTGTTGAATACGGCGAGGACTAGAGGCTCACGGCGGACGACCTGAAGACGCAGGACTGCCTCGCAGTCGGAGCAGGAAGCGGAGCCGGCCCAAGTACGATCTGACGCCATGGCGAACCCCGCGAAACTGCTGCACGAGGTCTTGGCCGGATGGTCTGTGCCCCCAAACACCCATGTTGAGACTGTTCGCGGCGACGCAGCTGCGATGGGGACTTGGGAGGTTCATGCTCGGGCTGCAGGATTCCTCAAGGCAATCGAGCGTGCGCTTGACGGAATGGAAGCAATGGGCGAGGAGGTCGACCATTATCGCGAGGTTCTTCCGGCTTGGTATCAGGCGGTTTTCGCC
>NZ_JBFUCP010000329.1:0-405 GCF_056405175.1 Pedococcus sp. P1_H8 | reverse complement strand
CGTACGTCATGGAGCGGGGCATCGTCGCCGACTACGCCCTCGTCCACGCGTGGAAGGGTGACCGCCACGGCAACCTCGTCTTCCGCCGCAGCGCCCGCAACTTCAACCCCCCGGCCGCCGCGTCGGGCCGGATCACCATCGCGCAGGTCGAGCACCTCGTCGAGCCGGGCGAGCTGGATCCCGACCAGGTCCACACCCCGGGTATCCACGTGCAGCGCGTCGTGCCCGTGGGCAAGGTCACTGTCGGAATCGAGAAGCGAACGGTACGAGCATGACTCAGACGATTGTGCAGAAGCTGACCCGCGAGCAGATGGCCGCGCGGGTGGCACAGGAACTCTCCGACGGGCAGTACGTCAACCTCGGCATCGGCATGCCGACGCTGGTGCCGAACTACATCCCCGAGGG
>NZ_JBFUCP010000328.1:0-405 GCF_056405175.1 Pedococcus sp. P1_H8 | reverse complement strand
CTTGATGACATATGTGAACCGAGCCGGATCAGGTGAGCCCGTGCTGCTGCTGCACGGATTCACCTTGTCGCACCACGTATGGCACGCCGTCGTGGACAACCTCTCGACCGACTACGACGTTCTCGCAATGACCATGCCCGGCCACTGGGGTGGCCCTCGGCTACGGCTGCGCGACCTCGGGGTCCGCGGGATCGCCGACGGAATCGAACGTGAACTCGACAGGGTCGGCTGGAGCACCTGCCACATCGCAGGAAACTCACTGGGCGGCCAGGTCGGATTCGAACTCGAGCGCCGCGGCCGGGCGAAATCCCTCGCTGCGATCAACCCTGGTGGAGGTTGGAAACGGTTTTCCCACACCGAGTTTCGACTCGGATTGGGATTCACCGCACAGTTCCCCCTCGCTGC
>NZ_JBFUCP010000327.1:0-406 GCF_056405175.1 Pedococcus sp. P1_H8 | reverse complement strand
CGTGGAGGAGGCGGCGACCGGCATGCACCGCCCCGCCGACGCGGACCGCTTCCTCGCGTCGCTGCTGTTCACCGACGTGGTGCACTCCACCGAGACGCTGGCCCTGATCGGTGACGTGGCGTACCGCGACCTGCGCGCGGCCTACGAACGGCAGGTCCGGGTCGAGGTCGATCGGGCCGGCGGGCGCCTCGTGAACGTCTCGGGCGACGGCACTTTCAGCGTCTTCGACGGTCCCGCCGCCGCACTCCGGTGCGCCGAACGGATCTGCCGGTCGGCGACCGCGTTGGGCATCGCGGTGCGCGCCGGTGTGCACACCGGCGAGGTGGAGCACACCGGCCTGGAGCTGACCGGGTTGACCGTCCATGTCGGCGCCCGGATCGGGGCCGCCGCCCGCCCGGGTGAGGTA
>NZ_JBFUCP010000326.1:0-406 GCF_056405175.1 Pedococcus sp. P1_H8 | reverse complement strand
GCTCGAGGTCATCCTCTCCGACCACGGTCACGAGCGCGTCGCGGACATCCGCACCGAGCTGCAGCAGACCATGGACAACAACGCGTCCGTGTTCCGCACCGAGACCACGCTGACCAACGCGCTCAAGGACGTCCGCGCCCTCAAGGAGCGGTACAACCACATCACCGTGCAGGACAAGGGCAAGCGCTACAACAGCGACCTGCTCGAGGCCGTCGAGCTCGGCTTCCTCTTGGAGATGGCCGAGGTCACGGTCGTCGGCGCGCTCAACCGCAAGGAATCGCGTGGCGGCCATGCCCGCGAGGACTTCCCGGATCGCAACGACGCCGAGTACATGCAGCACACGATGGCATACAAGGAGGGCGACGGCCTGCTCTCCGACATCCGTCTCGACTACAAGCCGGTAGTC
>NZ_JBFUCP010000325.1:0-407 GCF_056405175.1 Pedococcus sp. P1_H8 | reverse complement strand
GGTAGAAGACCGTGGTGACGTCCACCCCGAGCCCGCGCAGTGTCTCGGCGAGCGGCACCGACTGGGTGTCGGTGAGCGGGTCGGCGTTGCCTCCGCTGACGTAGGCCGGCGGGAACTGGTCGGTCACGTGCCGGATCGTGGACATCTGCGCCACGGCGGCGGAGCCGCGCAGGTGCTTGGTGCCGATGTACGACCACGCCAACTGGTCCATCGCGCGGGCGAGGATTCCCGGCCCGCCGACCACCTTCGACATGTCGTAGACACCGCAGTTGAGCACGACGCCGCGCAGCTGGTCGGGGCGCAGCGCGGGGGTGATGCCGACCTCGCGGGCGTAGTCGGGGTTGGTGATCAGCGCCGCGAGCTGGCTCGAGAGCTGGGCCCCGGCCGAGTCGCCCGCCAGCACGATC
>NZ_JBFUCP010000324.1:0-407 GCF_056405175.1 Pedococcus sp. P1_H8 | reverse complement strand
GCCCTGCGCAACGTCGGTTTCGCGGTGTTCGCCAAGCCCAAGGTCGACGAGGACAGCGCCGTCGACGACGACATGCTGGCCCACATCGCGCTGCGCGCCCGGGACGGCGGTCTGGCGGGCATCATGGTCGCGTCCGCCGACGGCCAGGCCTTCCGCCAGCCGCTCGAGGACATCGCCGCGACCGGCGTGCCCGTGCAGGTCCTCGGCTTCCGTGAGCACGCCAGCTGGGCGGTCGCCTCGGAGATCCTCGAGTTCATCGACCTCGAGGACATCAACGGGGTGTTCCGCGAGCCGCTGCCGCGGGTGAGCCTCGACTCCCTGCCCGACGAGGGCGCCTGGCTGCAGCCGTTCCGACCACTGTCCGCTCTGTTGCTCGGGCGTCAAGGAGTCCAAAAGTGTTCGACAGC
>NZ_JBFUCP010000323.1:0-407 GCF_056405175.1 Pedococcus sp. P1_H8 | reverse complement strand
TGCTGGCGCCGAGCGTGGACACGGTGCCGGTTCCCCCGAGCCGGGCCTTCGAGGCCCCCGGGCACCGGGCCGACGCGGCGGACGCTACCGGTCGGACGCCCATCGGCGGCGGCTGGATCGGGTACCGCGCCTACCCGGACCTGCCGACCTCGGGAGCCGTACCGGCACTGCCCGAGTCGGCGGGCGGCTGGACGGACAGCGTCCTGTGCCAGGACACCGAGGGCTGCTGGTGGTACGAGTCCCTCACCGACAGTCCGTGCCCCGCGGAGTGGGCCGCGGCGGCGACCGCGCCGTGGGCGGCCCGCCGGCCGTGGCGGCTCGACTGGACCGCGCCCGACCGCGACGCCCACCGGTACGGCGTCGAGGAGTGCCTCGAGGCCATCCGCGCCGGCGAGGTCTACCAGGCC
>NZ_JBFUCP010000322.1:0-407 GCF_056405175.1 Pedococcus sp. P1_H8 | reverse complement strand
CCATTACCTCCGCTTTACTCGAATTAGGCGGTTCGAGTACCCGGGGGTCCCGATGCCACCATGACGCTGAACCCACCGGCACGACCCGTAAGGATCTCAATGAGCGTTCCCGCATTCCAGCAAGCCAACGACTCACTGCTGACCCCCGGCCAGGTGGCGGCGATGTTCCATGTCGATCCGAAGACGGTGACGCGCTGGGCGCACGCGGGCCGACTCGGCTCGCTGCGCACCCCCGGCGGCCACCGACGCTTCCGCGAGTCCGAGGTGCTGGCCCTGCTCGATTCACTCACCACCGAGGCCACCCCCCGACATCTCTGAGACAGACATCTCCGAGCCCCGCTGCCGCGGAACCCGCCCGACGAGTCCGGTCAGTGGGAAATCTTCGGCAACCCGATGCGACCTCGTGT
>NZ_JBFUCP010000321.1:0-408 GCF_056405175.1 Pedococcus sp. P1_H8 | reverse complement strand
GTCGTGCAGGGTCTCCGCGACGACGGCGCGCACCTGCTCGACATCCCAGCCGGCGCACATGTTCGTCAGGTGCGCCCGCATCCGTTCCATCTGGTCGTGGTCCGCGCCGGAGAGCATGAACAGGAAGTGTGCGTAGCTGCTCTTGAGGACGGACCGTCGGTTGATCAAACCCTGGTCGAAAAAGGGCTTGCTGAATGCGAACGTGCTCGACTTGGCGATGATGGTCTTGTCCAGATCGAAGAACGCCGCCACTGTTCCGTGCTCGGATTCCCTGCTCGCCGCTGCGGTCACGGGTCCACAATAGGACTTCCGCCGGTTCCGGGCGCGGTCGCGGAGCGGCAACCTGGTCGTCCGTCCAAGTGGGCGACTTGCCGCCGGTCGAATTTGCGAATATGCGCGGGTCCGGGT
>NZ_JBFUCP010000320.1:0-409 GCF_056405175.1 Pedococcus sp. P1_H8 | reverse complement strand
CCCACTGAACAGCATGCCCGACGCCGTGCGCACCGAGTCCGCTCTGCGCGGAGGAGTCCTCGCGTTTGCGCACCGAGGCTCCGTTCATGTAGTACGCGTTGCGCCCCAACTTCATCGCAAACCCGCCCGCCATCACCTCACCCTCGAAGCGGGCGACAAACAACTGGCCGTTCCCGGACGACTCGTAACGCCCCCAGAACTCCTCGTAGTACTCGTAGCTCCGAATCCCGAACCGGCCCTTCGCGGTATCGGAGAGAAGGTCGAACACGAGGCGGCAGTTGGCAGGGGTCGCCGGCACCCGGTCGACGTGCACCCCGTCCCGCTCGGCCCGCCTGATCCAGCGCCTGGCCCTGGTACTGAACCGCGACATCACCTCCGTCGGCTCGCCCGAGATGTCGAGCACAATGGT
>NZ_JBFUCP010000319.1:0-411 GCF_056405175.1 Pedococcus sp. P1_H8 | reverse complement strand
CCTACAAGACCGACTCCGTGAGGGTGGCCGGGTTGCCGGTTCCGGTCGCAAGCATCGGCCCCGGGCTGACCCGGGTGGCCGGCAGCTGGGACGCGGCCACGTCGCCGACCTTCTCCTTCCAGTACCTGGTCGGTGCCAACTGCCCGCGTGAGGCGGTGCAGACCACCGGAATCAAGYACGGATCCGGTACCGCCACCGGTTCCTTGGACAAGGCGGGCCCGTCGATCAACGTGCCCAAGAACGTCACCACCACCGTGCTCAGCCCCGTTGCCCCGGGTAGGGCCGGTATCGCGACCAAGATGAACGTCCAGGTGCTCGGCGGCCGCGAAGGCGACCTCGTCAAGTTCTACTCGGCCACCACCGAGATCGGCTCCGTCGCGCTCGACGCGGCGGGCAAGGCCTCCTACAACT
>NZ_JBFUCP010000318.1:0-411 GCF_056405175.1 Pedococcus sp. P1_H8 | reverse complement strand
GCGCAGACTGTGCCCGCGACGTTCCGTTGAACACGTACATGGACTACTCCGGCAACCTCGGCCAGGGCAACTACCTGAACAAGGGCCCGACGATCTCGGTGACCAAGAATGTCTCGACGACGGCGCTGGACGCGGTTCCCGCGGGTGTGAAGGTGGGCCAGTCGGTTTCGCTCAGCGCGACGGTCACCGGCGGAGTCGACGGCGACCTGGTCGAGTTCTTCGACGGGGCCACGAAGATCGGTCAGGGTCCGTTGGCGGCGGGCAAGGCGACGCTCGCGTGGACGCCTGCGACCGCGGGTGATCGCAGTTTGACGGCGAAGTTCCTGGCTACGGCGGAGGTTGGCGAGTCGGTCTCGGCGGCGCAGAACGTGCCCGTGGCCGCGGCTGCGGACGTGGCCACCGCCACCGTGG
>NZ_JBFUCP010000317.1:0-411 GCF_056405175.1 Pedococcus sp. P1_H8 | reverse complement strand
CGGGAGGCCTGAGGGCAAGCGGATCCTCGCGCCGCCCTCCCGGGAGGTGTCGCACTCGAATGCGCCTGCCGTGCGGGGTGTTCGCGACGGCGTGCCGCGCCGCTCCGACTGCATTCGAGGCCCGTGCAGTTGGTCGGAACTGGCGCCGCTGGCGCGCGATTCGGTCGAGATCCGCCGGCGGGTCCGGGGTTCCGCGGGGTTCGGCTCCGACCGGTCGGGGAGGTCGGAACTGATTGAAGGACGGTTTCTGCGGCATGTTTCACGTGAAGCACCGACTCCGGGTGCGACCAGGCGGTCGAAGTGTTCGCGACCCTCTGTCGAACGCGCCGACCACGGGAGTCGGCCGACACCCGCATGCCATGGATCGAGACCGCCGTCTGTGGTGAGGCGTGGTGGCCATCGATGTGATGT
>NZ_JBFUCP010000316.1:0-411 GCF_056405175.1 Pedococcus sp. P1_H8 | reverse complement strand
CCCCGGCCCCGGGTCGGCGTCCAGGCCGAACGCCGCGAAGGTGCCGGCCAGGTGCTGGTCCGGGAGGGCATCGGCGGTCGGGTCGGGGGCGTTGAGGTACACCTGGTAGGCGACGCCGGGGGTGCGGTCCGCAGCGAGTCCGTCGACGGCGAGCAACACCGCCCCGAAGCCCGCGGCGGCGGCGGTCTCCGGCGCGTGCGCCACCGTTTCCAGACAGCTGTCGGGGACGACGAGTTGCGTGGTGACCCGATCCGTCACCTCGAACGGGCCGTCGGTGGCGGCGACGCGCATCGGTGTCGGCGCGACGGCGACCAGGCGCCGCGAGGACGCCGACGCCTGCGGCTGGTCGTCGTAGCGGTAGCCGAGTTGCTCGGTATGGTCGAGGACGTCGCCGACCCGGCAGCGCACCGG
>NZ_JBFUCP010000315.1:0-411 GCF_056405175.1 Pedococcus sp. P1_H8 | reverse complement strand
GTGCATGGGTGAGGACAACTGCGTCAATCGCCGCCGGCGCGAAGGCAAGAGCGCCGTAGTTCAGCGTCTCGAGGCTGCGCGATCCCTGGAACAGGCCGCAGTCCACCCGGATGTGCCTGCCCTCGACACAATCTCCATGCAAGAGCCGGTTGCCGTCCTCGCGGCCCCGTGAAAGGTGAGGTTCACGCCCTTCGCCATGGCGACCTCCTTCTCCGAAATGGACAGAGCGTCACCGCGGTTACGCTGGTGAGCACCCTTACTGCTGTGCAAGCGAGCGCCCCCACTGCTCGGCTCGAGTCTCTTCGCCGTCCTCGAGGCGCGACTCCTTGTCGACGAGGAAACTCTCCGACTCCGCGACGAGATCGAATCCCAGGTGCCGAAGCTTTCTCCCGATTCCCTTCGATGCTCTCC
>NZ_JBFUCP010000314.1:0-412 GCF_056405175.1 Pedococcus sp. P1_H8 | reverse complement strand
GTTCAAGGAACTCCGCTCGCGGTTCGACCTGATCCTCAACACCGTGTCGGTGAACCTCGACATGGACGCCTACATGTCGCTGCTCGCAGTCAACGGTGCACTCGTCGAGCTCGGGCTGCCGGAGAAGCCGATCGAGGTGCGCGGATTCTCGCTGGCGGCCAACCGGCGCAGCCTGGCCGGGTCGATGGTCGGTGGGATCGCGCAGACCCAGGAGATGCTGGACTTCTGTGCCGCCCACGGGATCGGTGCGGAGATCGAGGTGATCGCCGCGGACCAGATCAACGAGGCCTTCGACCGGGTGGTGCGCAGCGACGTGCGCTACCGCTTCGTGATCGACACCGCGACCCTCTAGACCCCGGGACTCCGGGCTGCTGCCCCTGGTCGCGGGTGCGTCGGTCGGGCCATACTGGGT
>NZ_JBFUCP010000313.1:0-412 GCF_056405175.1 Pedococcus sp. P1_H8 | reverse complement strand
AGACCATGGCCGGCGAACTGGCGAAGATCAACCGGATCCGGATCGAACGGATGCTGGGACCGGAGGGCGGGTACGGGTACTGACCCGGCGCGTCAGCCTCGTCGCAGGGCGTTGGCGAACAGCCCGGAGACCGCTGCCTGCACCGCAGCGCGGTCCACCTGCTCCGGATCCACGGCGTGCTCGAGCATCAGTCCGGAGATCAGCGCCATCAGCGTGATCGCGGTGTTGCGGGCATCGACCCGCTCGGCCACCCCCCACTCGGCCGCACGCTCGGCGATCAGTTCCTCGATCTGACCCCGCAGCCGGCGGCGTTCGTGCAGGTAGGCCTCGGCGAGCTGGGGCTCACGGCCCGCCTGGACCCCGAACTCGAGCACCAGCAGGGCCCACCCGGGATCGCCGACCAGCCACGAAC
>NZ_JBFUCP010000312.1:0-412 GCF_056405175.1 Pedococcus sp. P1_H8 | reverse complement strand
CTATACCGGGGCGACCCCGGAATGTGGTCTTGGGTTCTACACCGGATCACGGGCGTCGCGACATTCGTCTTTCTCTTTGTCCACGTGCTCGACACCGCACTGGTGCGAGTCAATCCGGACACCTACGACAAGGTCATCGAGACCTACAAGAACCCGCTCGTCGGGCTCATGGAGCTCGCCCTGGTCGCGATGGTGCTCTACCACGCGCTCAACGGCGTCCGCGTGATGCTCGTCGACTTCTGGTCGAAGGGTCCGCAGTACCAGCGCCCGATGCTCTGGATCATCATCGCGATCTGGTTCGTGGTCATGATTCCCGGCGCGGCGCGCATCTTCTACAACATGTTTGCGGGGCACTGACATGACTGAAGCCAAATCACTCGGCACGTCCTACGACCGTCCCGCCAGCCTGGAC
>NZ_JBFUCP010000311.1:0-413 GCF_056405175.1 Pedococcus sp. P1_H8 | reverse complement strand
CGGTCGTTGACTGACAGCACCGTGACGTAACCCGCCGCCACCATCAGAACGGTGATCGAGCCCCACAGCCACCGTCGCCTCCGCGTCGAATCCGGCGCGGCGGGGACGGTGTTCACATGTGCTCCAAGACAACGTGGGGTGGGGCCACATGCCCCCTGGCCAAGGTGAGGCTAGTCGACCGAGCGATGGGGTGAAGACTCGCGAATCGGTCACCGGCATCGGTGGTTGGTAGCCTTGGCCCCGATTGTGCCCTGCGCACCAGAAGGTTCTGAGAGGTAGTTCGACGGTATGGATGAGGCTGAAGCAGTTGTGACGAGCACGTCGACGTCTACGACCACGACTACTGATCGACCGACCCCGGCGCCCACACGCGACCCGGGTCTGCTCACCGTGCAGCGCGCCCTGTTCGTGGG
>NZ_JBFUCP010000310.1:0-414 GCF_056405175.1 Pedococcus sp. P1_H8 | reverse complement strand
CATCGGCGTCGAGCTGATGTTCAAGCACATCAAGCGCACGCTGCACGAGTTCGGCGTCGACTTCGACGTCTACTTCCACGAGAACTCGCTGTTCGAGTCGGGTGCGGTGGAGACGGCCGTCGAGACCCTCAAGGGTTCGGGCAACCTGTACCACGAGGACGGGGCCTGGTGGCTCAAGAGCACCGACTTCGGTGACGACAAGGAYCGCGTCGTCATCAAGTCCGACGGCAACGCCGCSTACATCGCCGGCGACATCGCSTACTTCCAGGACAAGCGKKCSCGCGGMTTCGACCTGTGCATCTACATGYTCGGCGCCGACCAYCACGGCTACATCGGTCGCCTCAAAGCCGCCGCGGCCGCTTTCGGCGACGACCCGGACACCGTGGAGGTCATGATCGGGCAGATGGTCAACCT
>NZ_JBFUCP010000309.1:0-415 GCF_056405175.1 Pedococcus sp. P1_H8 | reverse complement strand
ACCACGGACCGCTGGCGGAACACATGCGCGACATTGCCGCCGATCAGGAAGGGCAACAACGAAACTGCCGTCATTGAAAGCTGGGGCGATCAGGGCGAAGCGCACAGAGTGGCCGGCCACCCTCGCTGCCGTCAAGCGCGACCGCCGGGCAGGGAGCTTATTCGCCCGGTGCCCGGAACGATCTCGTAGGGTGGCGCATCGCTGCAGCTACCTCCAGACGGTCACGTGGTCGAGCCACGACGTCATGAGGCTGCCCCCTGCGCTCGACACCTGAACCTGCCGAGGATCGGCGCCGTCCGGCAGAGGAAGCGACCACATGATCGTCCCGTCGCTCGCCCGGATCGCATGCGTGCCGGTGTAGTCGCCGAACACGAAGTACTCGCCGTCGGTGGCTCCGCCGCGCACCCAGTACGCG
>NZ_JBFUCP010000308.1:0-415 GCF_056405175.1 Pedococcus sp. P1_H8 | reverse complement strand
TTCCCGAACTGTCCGGTGGCGTAGCCGAGGGGTTTGAGCAGTTCGGCGATGGTGGGGTCCTCGTCGGACAGTCCGACGTCGACGCCCGGGATCCCCACCTTGCTCATCCCGGTGCGGTACACGCTCTGACCGGTGATGAACGAGGCGCGGCCGGCCGTGCAACTCTGCTCGCCGTACGAGTCGGTGAACTTCATGCCCTCGTCGGCGAGGCGGTCGATGTTCGGGGTCCGGTAACCCATCAGTCCTTCGCTGTAGCAGCTGAGATTGGTGATTCCGATGTCATCGCCCCAGATCACCAGGATGTTGGGTTTGGTGTCCGCCATCGTTCGCTCCTCGCGTGTGCGTTCGGATGCGACGCCCGTGCAGATGCAGCGCAGCAGGCATCAGGGATGTGGCGTCTCCGACGCTCCTCGGG
>NZ_JBFUCP010000307.1:0-416 GCF_056405175.1 Pedococcus sp. P1_H8 | reverse complement strand
GCACCGCGACGATGCTCGCGAATCCGCCCTCCGTCCGGCGGATCGACAGCTGCTCGAAGTCCTGATCGGCCAGCGAATTCACGACGCTCATGACGCTCTCCTGTGATACTCCGCCCGCGACAAGTCCACCTCGTGGGGCTGACTCGCTGTGGGGCAATGATTTACGGCACTTGTGGCACGTTCCGGCGGGACCCCGCCGGAGAAGAACTGTAAGCGGCGTCACACAATTGTCAACCCCGCTGGGCCGCACGCCGCGCGGCCGACGATCCGCCTGCGCACGGAGCGCAGCTGCGGTGCCGGATGGCGCACCGAGGTGAGCATCCTGCTCAACTTGGCCGCCGGGTATTGCCGCCGCGGGCCCTCGGATGGTTCCCTTCGTGTCGCCACTGAGACCTGGATCACAGTCCACCTACGAT
>NZ_JBFUCP010000306.1:0-416 GCF_056405175.1 Pedococcus sp. P1_H8 | reverse complement strand
CCGTAGCGGGCCGTGCGGATTGTCTTCTTGCCGCGGTCGTCCTTTGTCATCCACAGGTCACGGATACGGGCCATGGGTCACGCTCCCACTCCAGCCCATCGAGTGGGCCATTCTCGCCATCAGTTCCTTCGGGTGTGCATCTCCAGCCAGACCCTGAGTAGATGCTCGGTCACACCGAGTTCGTGTGCGACCTTGACCCAGTTTGGCCCGTACGCCCTCTCCGCCTGCTGGACTTCGTGCTGGTCGATAAGGATCCGGGCGGCGAACTGATCCGCTGCCCGTTCCTGACGAGCCGCGAACCGCGGATCATCGACGGGCTCGTCGCCAGCGATTGCGTGGCCAACCTCATGTGCCAGAGTGCATGTCCGCTCCCGACCGCTGAGCCATGGCGCCAGAACGATCACACCGGAGTGGTG
>NZ_JBFUCP010000305.1:0-416 GCF_056405175.1 Pedococcus sp. P1_H8 | reverse complement strand
GCTCCGGAGGCAAAACCACCGACCAGCATCCCGGACGCGACAACGAGGGATGCGATACGACGCTTGTTGGGACCGAACATTCAAAGGCTCCAATCGTTTGAAGAGTTCGCACATGCAGCGATGCTCCTGCGGACGCGCCGACACCATGCGGCTCACCCGGCGCCGCGCAAACATACATCGCAGGATTGAGACCAGTGCAGGATTTCGAATATGACTGCCATACTTGATAATTGGTCGAACACTACGCATCGCGAGCGGAAGCGGAGACAGCTCCCGTGGCGTCGAGCGACCCATGCCCGCCAGACCGTGCCGGCGAGCCGCGCAAAGGCCGCAACGTCGAGTGTCTCGCCGCGGCGCGACGGGCCGATGCCCGCCGTGACCAGCACCTCACCAAAGAAGCAGGCCTTGACGTTGGG
>NZ_JBFUCP010000304.1:0-416 GCF_056405175.1 Pedococcus sp. P1_H8 | reverse complement strand
TCGAAGAACCGGCGGCGCCGGAAAACCGGGTGCGCGGTGCGCAGCGCGACCGCCCGGCGGGTGAACTCGACCAGGTCCGAATTCGTCTCAGCCAGTGACCAGTCCATCCACGACAGCGGCGAGTCCTGGCAGTACACGTTGTTGTTGCCGCGCTGGGTCCGGCCCATCTCGTCGCCGTGGGTGAGCATCGGGGTGCCCTGGCTCAGCATCAGGGTGGCCAGCAGGTTGCGGCGCTGGCGGGCACGCAGTTCCAGGATCTGCGGGTCGTCGGTGGGGCCTTCCGCTCCGCAGTTCCAGGACCGGTTGTGGCTCTCGCCGTCCTGATTGCCCTCGCCGTTGGCCTCGTTGTGTTTCTCGTTGTAGGACACCAGGTCCGCGAGGGTGAAGCCGTCGTGCGCGGTGACGAAGTTGATGGA
>NZ_JBFUCP010000303.1:0-416 GCF_056405175.1 Pedococcus sp. P1_H8 | reverse complement strand
GGATCACCTACTTCAGCGTGTTCGCGTTGTTCCCTCTGCTGATGGTGGGGTTCGCGGCGGCCGGTTTCATCCTGGTGCAGCACCCGGACTGGCTGGTGTCGATCCACGACGCGATCAGCAAGGCGATGCCCGGCAACCTGGGCGACCAGATCAACGAGTTGGTCACCGCGGCCATCGACGCCCGCGCCCGCGTCGGAGTGATCGGCCTGGTCGTCGCCGCGTACTCCGGGCTCGGCTGGATGGCGAACCTGCGTGAGGCGCTCAGCGCCATGTGGAACCAGCGGCACCCGGCGACCAACTTCGTGCGTACCAAGTTCAAGGACCTGGTCAAGCTGCTGGGCCTGTTCGGCATGCTGGCGGTGTCGGTGGGGCTGACGGTCATCGCCGACGGCGCCGTGACCGGGGCGGTGTTGACC
>NZ_JBFUCP010000302.1:0-416 GCF_056405175.1 Pedococcus sp. P1_H8 | reverse complement strand
GGCCCGGGTGCCGCGGTCGCGCTGCACCGACGGCCCGCCGCCCTCGTAGGAGATGGTGTAGCCGACCCGGTCCGCCAGCTGCTCGACGGCCTCGACGAAGGAGACGTGCTCGATCTTCTGCAGGAACGAGTAGACGTCGCCGCCCTCGCCGCAGCCGAAGCAGTGGTAGGTCCCGTGGTTGGGCCGGGCGTGGAAGGAGGGCGACTTCTCGTCGTGGAACGGGCACAGGCCCTTCATCGAGTCGCCGCCGCTGCGCTTGAGCGCGACGTACTCCCCCACGATGTCTTCGATGTGTACCCGGTCGCGAATGGCCGCGATGTCTCGTTCAGAAATTCGGCCCGCCACTGGGCCAGTCTAGGGCCTGCGCCGCCACACCCCGTCAGCTCAGGGTCGATCCGTGACGCACACCTTAGGAT
>NZ_JBFUCP010000301.1:0-417 GCF_056405175.1 Pedococcus sp. P1_H8 | reverse complement strand
ATCATGGAGGCAGCTCGTGGGTGATCCAAGCGGCTTCCTGAATCACGGTTCGCGCGAGCTGCCGGTCCGTCGTCCCGTCGCCCTGCGGCTGATGGACTGGAAGGAGGTCTACGAGGATTTCCCGAAGGAGACCCTCCAGACCCAGGCCAGCCGCTGCATGGATTGCGGTATCCCGTTCTGCCACAACGGTTGCCCGCTGGGGAATCTGATTCCCGAGTGGAACGACCTGGTCTTCAAGGACCGGTGGCAGGACGGCATCGAGCGGCTGCACGCGACGAACAACTTCCCGGAGTTCACCGGTCGGCTGTGCCCCGCGCCGTGCGAGGCGTCCTGCGTGCTGGGGATCAACCAGGACCCGGTCACCATCAAGCAGGTCGAGGTCGAGATCGTCGACCGCGCCTTCGACGAGGGCTGGGT
>NZ_JBFUCP010000300.1:0-418 GCF_056405175.1 Pedococcus sp. P1_H8 | reverse complement strand
GGACGACCTCCGCGATCTCGGTCGGCACGGACTGGGTGGACTCGGTGGTCGACCGGACCCCGGAGGTGCTGGTGACGCCCCAGACCGCGAGCGGACTCGCGATAGCTACGGCGGCAACCGTCCCCAGGATGATCGACGGCTTCGATCGGCGGTGCGGCAAGACGACTCCCTCGTTGTTTCGCTGAACCTGCTCGAGGCCCCGAACCCTGCATTTGTGTTGCGAATGTTGCTTGAGTGACAGCTGTTGCCATTGCTGACCACTCTTGCCACACTAGCCACAGATAGCCTAAGGCTCAACCTTAGCTTGAGACTTGATGCTCGTCTCAGTCGATGAGGAGACCGGAACATGGCCATTACCCGTCGCAAGAAGTTCATCATGGGCCGCCCGATACGTGCCGGATGGCGGCCTTTCGCGGCG
>NZ_JBFUCP010000299.1:0-418 GCF_056405175.1 Pedococcus sp. P1_H8 | reverse complement strand
GCGGCGAACTCCGCGCTCGGCGGGTAGCTCTCGGTCGCCTGCTCGGCCACGTTGGCGTCGGCGGTGCTGCTGGTCATGTCGCCCGTACCCCTTTCGGTGAGTCGTCGGCGCGCATTTGCGCTGCTGTGAGCGTAGTCACATGTGACGGGTGGCGCACCGTTGCACCCGGCTGCAACCCCCGTTGCTGCGGCAACCGGTCGAATTCACACGACCGACGGTTGGCCGACGCGACGAGTGGCCGGCGCGGTGTTGTGATGGATGGATGAGGCAACGGTTGAGCGTGGTCACCCTCGGTGTGGCCGACCCGGCGACGGCGCACTCCTTCTACGTGGACGGGCTCGGCTGGAGCCCCACGCTGTACGTGCCCGGCGAGGTGCTGTTCCTGCAGATCGGGCCCGGCGTCGTGCTGTCGCTGTGG
>NZ_JBFUCP010000298.1:0-418 GCF_056405175.1 Pedococcus sp. P1_H8 | reverse complement strand
GCCGAACGACGTCCAGTCGGTCGCGGTGCGGGTGACCTCGCCGGATCGGGCGTCGACGGCGACGATCTCGTCCCGCCCGTCGTACCCGGCGGTGAAGCAGACGACGCTCTCGCCCAGCGGCCTCGGGGCACAGCCGCCCAGGCCGTCCGCCGGCACCTGCCAGCGCACCGCGCCGCTGCCCGCGTCGACACCGACCAGCCGCGCGTGGTCGAGCGAGTAGCCGCCGGGCTTGGGCAGCCCGATCGCGGTGACGACGGCGCCGCCCACCGCGATGCCACCGCTGTCACCTGAGTCGAACTCGGTGCCCCACACCGGGTTCCGGAACTGCGCGAACTTCCGCCCGTAGGCCTGCTCGGCGTCCAGGCGCCAGGACTCGGCGGCCGGCGGACCCGCCGGCCTTGGTTCCTCGGTCGGCACC
>NZ_JBFUCP010000297.1:0-419 GCF_056405175.1 Pedococcus sp. P1_H8 | reverse complement strand
CCACTATACGGACGTCCAACTATCCGGGGGTGCCCGGGCGGCGGGTTCGGTGGGCGCCGTCGCCGGTCGGTGTTCGACACTCTCCGAGTCGTGCACATCTGCCGAGAATCGGCCGTCGGGCATTTCCCGGCCCCGGTCTGTTGCATTCGGCAGGTGGGAGGACGAGCGTGGACAGTGCTCCACTCTTGCGGAGCAACCCGTCGAGGTCGTTCCGCATCTGTCCCGACGGTATCTCTGGAGGAATCATGCTGGGACTCGTGATCGGACTCGGCGGTGCCGCGGTCGGCATCGGACTCGGGCTTGCCGGCGCGGCGGTTGGTGTCGGAATCGGACTGCTCGGTGCCGGCGTCGGAATCCTGCTCAGTGACGTGAAGGCCAAGCATCACATTCGCCCGCTCGAACCCTGACCGGGTACGTGG
>NZ_JBFUCP010000296.1:0-420 GCF_056405175.1 Pedococcus sp. P1_H8 | reverse complement strand
CCCGGGAGCGGGGGTCCGTGGACCAGCGCTGCACGGAGTCCTTGGCGGCGCTGACCACCAGCTCACCCGCCTCCCAGATCACGTACGACGCGGGGGCGCCGGGGACCAGGGTGCCGGCCAGCCCGTCCCGGACGCCGCCGGCTCGCCAGGCGCCACGGGTGGCGGCGGAGTAGGCGGCCCGCGGGGACAGGCCGTGGCCCTCGGTGCGGTGGTTGACCGCGGCCCGCAGCATCGCCCAYGGGTCGAGCGGGGTGACGGGGGCGTCGGAGCCGAGGGCCAGGGAGACCCCCGCCGCGGCCATCGCGGCGAACGGGTTGAGGGTGCGGGCACGCTCGGTGCCGAGCGCCCGGCTGTACATGCCGTCGCCGCCGCCCCACTGTGCGTCGAATGCCGGCTGGACGCTGGCGATCACGCCGAGCC
>NZ_JBFUCP010000295.1:0-420 GCF_056405175.1 Pedococcus sp. P1_H8 | reverse complement strand
GTCCGGTCGGCGGCACGCCCCCGAGGGACAGCTGCAGCCACCACCGGTGCCGCATCAGCGCCTCGTACTCGGAGGTGGCCCACTGCGCCAACGCATCCCGCCACGGCGTGCCCGGCTCGATGTGCGGCGCGGGCCCCACCACCCGGTCGGTGATCAGCTCGATCAGCTCGTCCTTGCTCTTGACGTACCGGTACAGCGACATGGTCGTGAAGCCCAGCTCCTTGGCCAGGCGGGCCATCGACAGCGACGCGGCACCCTCCGCATCCGCGACTTCGATTGCGGTGTCGAGGATCTTCTCGAGACTCAGCCCGCGTCGCGGCCCCCGACTGCCCGGTTCGGTGAGCCCCCAGGCGAGCCTGACGGCTCGGGGCAGATCGCCTGTCCCCGTGGTGTCCGCACCACTCGTGTCCATGTCCGTAC
>NZ_JBFUCP010000294.1:0-421 GCF_056405175.1 Pedococcus sp. P1_H8 | reverse complement strand
AGCTGCGAGTGGGTGGTGGATGCGGGGTGGATGACGAGGGAACGCACGTCGCCGATGTTAGCGACGTGGCTGTGCAGGGAAAGGGCATCGACGAACTTCTTGCCCGCGTCGATCCCGCCGGCCAGCTCGAACGCCACGATGGCGCCCGGGCCGCGCGGGGCGAGCTGCTGTGCCCGCTCGTGCCAGCGCGAGGACGCCAGCCCGGCGTAGGCGACCGAGGTGACCTCCGGCCGGTCCTGCAGGAACTCGGCGACCCGCTGCGCGTTGGCCACGTGCCGCTCCATCCGCAGGCTCAGGGTCTCGAGCCCCTGGCCGATCAGGAACGCGTTGAACGGCGACACCGCCGGGCCCATGTCGCGCAGCAACTGCACCCGTGCCTTGAGCGCAAAGGCGGGCGCGCCGAGGTCGGCGAACACCACAC
>NZ_JBFUCP010000293.1:0-421 GCF_056405175.1 Pedococcus sp. P1_H8 | reverse complement strand
GGTCAAGCGGGCCCACCTTGAGCGGCGGGATCACCAGGGAGCCACCGGTGAAGATGGAGAACTTCACCCCGAACAGCTCGTGCTCGGTGGTGTCACGCAGCACCATGTTGGACAGGAACACGCCGAACGCCATGGTCGCGAGCGCCAGGTACAGGCCGCGCAGACGCAGTGCGGGCAACGCGACCAGGCCGCCGACCAGTGCCGCCACCAGGACGCCGAGCACCACACCCAGCACGGTGAGGCGCTGGGCCAGGCCCGAGCCGGAGATCCCGAAGTGGTACACCACGATCGTGGCGACCGCGCCGAAAGACAGTGGCGCCAGGTTCATCTCGCCCGCGTACCCGGTGAGCACGGTCAGCGACAGCGCGACGATCGCGAAGGTGATGCCGATGGTGAGCGTCGAGATCGCGGACTCCACCAT
>NZ_JBFUCP010000292.1:0-422 GCF_056405175.1 Pedococcus sp. P1_H8 | reverse complement strand
CCGCCTCGGCGGCGATCTCTCCGAGCGACGCACCCGAGTTTCGGCCGAGGGTCTGGAATGCCGCGTCGAGGATCGCGCGGCGAGTCCGGGCCCGTGTGCCTGATTCGGTGGCGGAATCTATGGACATGGAATGACGGTAACAGCATTGAGATCCAATCTGGAACAAACCATGACATAAATGGGACATTGGTGGTTCACTGATGGACATGACTGATTCGACGGCGCAGGAGTCCTGGCCGAACGTGCGACTGTTGTGGTCCTTCATTCGTCCGCACCGGGTGGCACTGTCGATCGGTCTGGTCCTGTCGTGCGCGTTCACCGCGGTCGGGCTCGCGTTGCCGATGATGATCAAGGTGGTTCTCGACACGCTGGGTACAGGTGGCGGGCTCGGCGGGCCGATCACCATCCTGGTGCTGCTGCTC
>NZ_JBFUCP010000291.1:0-422 GCF_056405175.1 Pedococcus sp. P1_H8 | reverse complement strand
CGCAGGGCCTTCTCGCCCTTGGGGATCCACCGGTGGGTGGTGGCCCGCGGGATCAGGACGTAGTCACCCTCGCGGGCCTCGAGCACGCCGAAGACGGTCTCGACGGTCGCCTCACCGGATTCGACGTAGACCATCTCGTCGCCGATCGAGTTGCGGTAGAGCGGCGACTCCTTCGCCGCGACCACGTACGACAGGCGCACGTCCGCGTTGCCGAGGATCAGCCGGCGACCGGTCACGACATCGGTCTCGGCCCAGGTCTCCTCGGGGAAGAGGTCGTGGAGCTTGAGGTGACGCGGCTTGAGCGGGTGGTTCGGGGTGGTGCTCTGGTCCCGCAGTTCCCACACCGTCGCGTCGACGATGGCCGACGGAATCTCGCGGTGGTAAAGCAGCGAGGAGTCCGAGGAGAAGCCCTCCTCCCCCAT
>NZ_JBFUCP010000290.1:0-422 GCF_056405175.1 Pedococcus sp. P1_H8 | reverse complement strand
CTCCAGATCGGTGCGGGCCGCGGGACGACCGCGTCACTCGATGCGCTTGGCGCCCAACTCGTCCGCCAGGAGCTCGATGGCGATCTCCACCGGGTCGCGCCGAACAGACTCGGCACCAGGCTCGGCGGCCTGCGCCATCATCTCTTCCTCGTCCTCGGGCGTGACGTTCTCCGAGGTCGGCGGCTCCGGCTCGTTCGGCGGCGGGCCCGGGTCGTCCGGGTAGTCCGGGTAGTCCGGCGGCGGGATGTCGTCGACGGAGTCCCCCGACGGGCGCGGCCGCGACGGCTGGGCATTTCCCTGACTCGGACGCGAGAACCTCGGCCCGCCAGCCGGTTTCGACGGCTCGCGCGAGGCCGCGGCACGCTGCACCGGCGCGACGGGCTCCGCGGTGCCGACCTCGCAGTCGACGGTCCAGTCCACCC
>NZ_JBFUCP010000289.1:0-422 GCF_056405175.1 Pedococcus sp. P1_H8 | reverse complement strand
CCACTTCGTCGTCTACACCGGCGGCACCACSGGCMTGCCCAAGGGCGTGGTGTGGCGGCACGAGGACTTCTTCTACGCGGCCCTGTCCGGCGCGAACCTGGCGGGGCCGCCGCGGCGATCCGTCGGCGAAGTGGTGGACGCCGCGGTCGCGAACACGAATCCGGCCGTGCTGATGCTGATTCCGCCGCTCATGCACGGCGCCGCGATCTACTCCCTGCTCACCGCGTTCCTGTCCGGCGCGCCGCGCGTGCTGGCCCGCACCTTCGACCCCGAGCAGGTGCTGCGCCTCGTCGAGGCGGAGTCGATCGCCGGCATCACGGTCGTCGGCGACGCCATCGCCGTGCCGATCGCGGACGCCGTCGCAGAGCACGGCTCGCGGTACGACCTGACGTCGCTGAAGCTGATCGGTTCCGGCGGTGCCC
>NZ_JBFUCP010000288.1:0-423 GCF_056405175.1 Pedococcus sp. P1_H8 | reverse complement strand
GCCCAGTACGCCTCGGACAGTGCCCGACGGTCGGGTTCCGGCGTCGCGGACGGTTCGAGATCCGAACTGCCGCAGCGAAGTTCGAGTACCACGGGTCCGGCGGACGGGTCGACCACGGCGTGTGCGGTCTGCTGCTGGCCGTCGTTGACGATCTCCCACTCGACGCCGGCGGAGCGCAGCACCACCGGGTCGTTGGTGCCGTAGACACGCAGGCCGTTCTCCTCCCGCTCGAGCTTCACCTGCGCCTGCCCGAACTCGGGGCGGGGCGCGAAGGTGACAACCGCCTTGGCCTGGCCGGTGATCACCCGGGTCAGGTCGGTGCGGCCGGCGTCCACGTCGTGCGGCAGGTAGTCGGTGACCTGCAGGCTGGCCCATCGGGTCTGCACGGTCATGGTGCCGTCGACGTAGCGCTGGCTCAGCGGC
>NZ_JBFUCP010000287.1:0-424 GCF_056405175.1 Pedococcus sp. P1_H8 | reverse complement strand
CATCTGATCTGTGAGGATCACTCCTCACGATGGAAGGATGCTCCCCATGCCGAAACCGTTCCCCGAGGAGTTCCGCCGCGACGTCATCGCCGTCGCCCGGAAGGGTGAGGCCCCGCTGCGTCAGATCGCCAAGGACTTCGGAATCTCCGAAGGGTGCCTGCACCGCTGGCAGCTCGTCGACCTCAAGCGCAGTTGTTGGCTCGGCATACAGGTGGTCGTTGGCGGCCGGCGGGCGGCCAGCTCGGCAGATCTCACCGTATTGCTCTTGAGCCAACCTGCGTACGCCTGACCGAAAATAGGAACCGGGCACGCGCTGATTCGCGCCGGGTTCGAGGTAGCGGCTCCCATTCTTGAAGGCGACGGGAACTTCGAACGGAGAAAAATTGGTGATCGTGCAGGAGTAGCGGTCGCCGATCTTCGAGAC
>NZ_JBFUCP010000286.1:0-424 GCF_056405175.1 Pedococcus sp. P1_H8 | reverse complement strand
GCAGAAGGCCGTCCTCAAGTCCATCGAGCTGCGTCTCGGTGTGCCCTGGTACGCCTACGACACCCTGACCCTCACCGGCAGCGTCGTCTCGATCGAGGACGGACTGGTCACCCTCTCCGTCGTCGGTACCGACTCGTTGGGCAAGCACATCACCTCCACCGTCCGGCTGGTCATGGACGGCTCGGTCACCACCGGCGCAGTTGGGAGCCCCGCATGAGCGGCCTGTCAGGCAAGGCCTCGATCGTCGGGATCGGTGCCACCGACTTCTCGAAGGACTCGGGACGCAGCGAGCTCCGGCTGGCCGCCGAGGCGGTGAACCTGGCACTCGCCGATGCGGGCCTGACGCCCGCGGAGGTCGACGGCCTCGTCTCGTTCACGATGGACACGAACACCGAGACCGCCGTCGCCCGTGCGGTCGGCATCC
>NZ_JBFUCP010000285.1:0-424 GCF_056405175.1 Pedococcus sp. P1_H8 | reverse complement strand
GTGTGCGTCTTGCCGGTGCCCGGCCCGCCGGCCAGCACCGAGGTGCGGTGGGTCGCCGCGACGGCCGCCGCGAGACGCTGGCGGTCCGGGGCCGCGGTCGGCGCACCGTCCTTGTCGAGGAACAGCGCGTCCAGATCCTCGCGCAGCCGGGCCTCGTCGACGTCGGGATGGGTCTGCGCCCGCTCGTCGAGCAGTCGCCGGACCGTCTGCTCCTGCCGGAAGTACCGGTCCAGGTACAGCAGCTCGCCGTCCGGGGACTCGACCAGGCGCAGCGGCCGCAGCGGGCCGTTCGGGCCTCCGCGCACCAGCGGGCTGGCGCGCAGCCCCGCGGCGACGGCGTCCTCGTCCGGCCACGGCAGCGTCGCGGTGTCGATCGGCTCGGCGCCGTCGTCCGCGTCGTCGCCGGTCCAGATCTCCTCGACCG
>NZ_JBFUCP010000284.1:0-424 GCF_056405175.1 Pedococcus sp. P1_H8 | reverse complement strand
CTCCAGGTCGCGCTGCGGGACCTCCGCGAAGTAGATCGTGATGCCCTGGGCGGACAACTCCTGTTCGAGGTCCCGGACGTGGTGCATCACGGTGGTGGTGATCTTCCACGCCCGCGAGCAGTCCAGCACGACCGTCTTCGCGCCCCCGGCGTCGATGCGTTCCCGGATGGCCGTGACATTGGCCAGCACGTTCGCCGTGTACAGGGCCGAATTGATCCGCAGCACAAGCGGATCGGACGGCTCCGTCGGAGCGTCCTCGTCGCCGCCGGTCCACCGGCCGTCCGCGTCGCGGCGCAACTGCACCACGTGCGGCTCGTTGAGCTCGCGCAGCACCAGGTACAGGGTGAACAGCACGCCGACCGCGACCGCGGGCAGCAGGCCGGCCGTCAGGCCGATCAACGCCGTCGCCAGCGCGACCCAGAAC
>NZ_JBFUCP010000283.1:0-424 GCF_056405175.1 Pedococcus sp. P1_H8 | reverse complement strand
GCGCGGCATCGCGAAGAAACGGCGATCATCGCCAGACCCAGCCGAAATGGAGCCAGTAGTTGGCCGGGTTGGTGGGCAGAGAAGTCCGCCCCGGATGCTTCGTCGACGATCAGGCCGTAGACCACAACAACAGATTGATGATTCCCCCGAGCACCAGGAAGAGCACGGACGTGCCGACCGTGCTGCACGCAGCCACACCGACCACGCCGGACATCAKATGTACGACGTTGTGCAGGACCGAGACCTCGTCGTGTACCCAACCGAGCACCGAACCCGGAGGGGCAACCTAAACGCGCCGCGGACGGAGCAACGGGCGTTCACCGTCGCCGGCGTTTGCACTCGCACCCGAGCGGGCATACCTACATCATGCGCAATCTGTGGATAGGAATGATCATCGGCGCCGCCACGGGAGCCGCCATCGGTG
>NZ_JBFUCP010000282.1:0-424 GCF_056405175.1 Pedococcus sp. P1_H8 | reverse complement strand
TCGGTGAACGCACCGACGGCCGCGACGGCGCTCACAGCGCGTCCATCACACGAGCGCGGTGCAGAGACGGGGTGCCCCAGGTGGTGAGCAGGGCCCGGGTCTTGGTCAGCCACAACGACAGGTCGTGTTCCTGGGTGTAGCCGATCGCGCCGTGCACCTGCAGGGCGATCCGGGAGGCGTGGTACGCCGCGTCACCGCAGGCGACCTTCGCGGCGGCGACGTCCCGACGGGCGTCGGCGGAGCCGTCGCGTACCGCCATTGCGGCGCCGAGCAGCAGCGGCCGGGCCATCTCCAGCTTCACCGCGACACCGGCGAGGTGGTGCTTGATGGACTGCTGGCTGCCGATCGCCTTGCCGAACTGCTTGCGGGCCTTGGCGTACTCGGTGGTGATCTCGAGCATGGTCGAGCCGAGGCCGAGCAGCTG
>NZ_JBFUCP010000281.1:0-424 GCF_056405175.1 Pedococcus sp. P1_H8 | reverse complement strand
GCCGTACACCTCGGGCACGAACCGGTACGGCCGGATGCCCACCACGGTCGAGACGTGGCCGGGGCCGAGGAAGCCCGACAGCCGCAGGTCCGGGGACTCCAGGATCGCCTTGATCGGCGGCACGATCGTCACGTGGTTGCAGAAGACGCTGAAGTTCGTCACGCCGAGCGCGCGAGCCCGCACCAGCGTCACCGCCGTCGACGGCGCGGTGGTCTCGAAGCCGACGGCGAAGAACACCACCTCCTTGTCGGGGTTGTCCACCGCGACCTTGAGCGCGTCGAGCGGCGAGTACACGAAGCGGACGTCGGCGCCGTGTGCCTTCGCCTCGATCAGGTTGCCCGCGGACCCCGGCACCCGCATCATGTCGCCGAACGTCGTGAAGATGACGTTCGGGCGCTGCGCCAGGGACATCGCGTCGTCCACC
>NZ_JBFUCP010000280.1:0-424 GCF_056405175.1 Pedococcus sp. P1_H8 | reverse complement strand
GAGCAGGCCCGTGCCGCCCTGGTGACCGCGGTTTCCGGCGCCGAGACCCCGTCGGAGACCGCCGAACTCGCGGTGCGCGCGTTCGTGGCCCTCGTCCTCGACCACCCCGAAGCCGGCCGAGTTCTGCTGCTGGCGCCGCTGCGGGACCCCGCGCTGGGCGGCCGCGGCCTGGAGTTGGCCCCGAGTTTCGTTGTGCTGGTACAGGATCAGCTGCGCGGCGTTGCCGATCCCGACGAACGCGCCCTGCGGGCGCTCGGTCTCGTCGGCGCCCTGACGAGCCTTTTCATCGGCTACCTCGACGGCACCGTCACCGTGCCCCGGGAGCGGCTGATCCGGCACTGCCTCGATTTGCTCGACCGAGCGGCCCGCCCGTGACCGACGTCGGTTCGCCTGTTCCTGGCGCCCATACCTAGAACTGCTAGGG
>NZ_JBFUCP010000279.1:0-424 GCF_056405175.1 Pedococcus sp. P1_H8 | reverse complement strand
GACTTCACCCGTCCGGGGCGCATCTCGAGAAGGCCCTGGTCGATGAGATCGCCGACGGTGACGATGCGGGCGCCGCGGGTTCCGGCGAAGTGGTGCAGAGATGCGCTGGTGCCGGAGATGCGGTCGAGCGTCTCGTTGAGGTCCTTCCAGCTGTTCAGGTAGGTGTCCACGACCTCAGCCGGGTTGCGGCCGGCTACCTGGATCCACCGGGAGGGCGACAGGTTTCCGTCGGAGGCGAGGATGTCGCGCACATCGACACGCTGGTGCGGCACGTCGATGTCGGCGCCGTCCAGCGCAGGCAACCAGCCGCCGATACGCTTCTCGACATCGACGACGTCGGAGGCGTCGATGAACAGGACATCGGGGCGTCCTTCGTCGGAAGGTGCCCGCAGTACCCATACAGCGAGATTGACCGCGACATGAG
>NZ_JBFUCP010000278.1:0-424 GCF_056405175.1 Pedococcus sp. P1_H8 | reverse complement strand
GCCCGGCACCGCGGCCTACGGCGCCGCGAAGGCCGGCATCGACAGCCTGTCCACGAGCCTGGCGGTGGAGTGGGCGCCGCGGGTGCGGGTCAACTCGGTGGTCGTCGGACTGGTCGAGACCGAGCAGTCTCACCTGCACTACGGCGGACCCGACGGCCTCGCCGCGGTCGGCGCGACAGTCCCGCTGGGTCGGATGGCGCAGCCCGCGGACATCGGAAACTGTGCGACATTCCTGGCATCACCGTTGGCGTCCTACGTCAGCGGTTCGACACTGACCGTCCACGGCGGCGGCGAGCGCCCCGCCTTCCTGGCGGCGGCAGACACAGAGGAGAACAAGTGAGTGGATTGGTGGACGGCCGCGTCGTCATCGTGACGGGTGCGGGCCGGGGCATCGGCCGGGCGCATGCGCTGGCCTTCGCGGCCG
>NZ_JBFUCP010000277.1:0-425 GCF_056405175.1 Pedococcus sp. P1_H8 | reverse complement strand
GGCAAGTCGATGACCGCGAAGGCGGTCCTGGGCCTGCTACCCGACGGGGCGCGCGCCCGCGGCTCGATCCGGCTCGGCGGCGAGGAGGTGGTGGGCGCCGACGAGCAGACGCTGGCCCGACTGCGCGGCACCCGGGCCGCCATGGTGTTCCAGGAGCCGCAGACCGCGCTGAACCCGGTGCAGACGGTGGGATGGCAGCTCGCGCAGGCGTTCCGGGCGCACGGCAGGACAGGCCGCGCCGCCGCCAGGGCCCGTGCGGTCGAGTTGCTGCGGCTGGTCGAGATCCCGGAACCCGAGCGGCGGGTGGACTGGTACCCGCACCAGCTCTCCGGCGGGCAGAAACAGCGGGTGGTGATCGCGCTCGCACTCTCGGGCGAGCCGGACCTGCTGATTGCGGACGAGCCGACCACCGCGCTSGACGTGAC
>NZ_JBFUCP010000276.1:0-425 GCF_056405175.1 Pedococcus sp. P1_H8 | reverse complement strand
GGTGTCCGGGCGCCGGGTACGCCGGCTGCGCGGCGGCCGTCGGCGGCGCGACCGGCTGCCCGTGCTCGCCGACCAACTGCACGCCGGGCAGGTCGTAGAGCACCACGTTCAGTTCGCCCCTGGTCTTCGCGGCCAGCGCCGTGTCCATCCGCTCGGTGAACTCGCCGAGCGAGAGCAAACCCTGCCCGACCGCCCGTTGCAGCATCTCACCGACATGTTCGCGTTCCGCGTCCGAGACCCTCAGGTCTCGCGCGGCCACAGGTTCCCTCGCCTCCATGGGCTCCAGGATAGAGGCAGCTCACCGACTACTTCGGCTCGTCCGGGGTGGCGGGGAACAGCGGGATCTGGGGGTCGTCGATCTCCACCTCGTCGAGGACCGCCTCGGGGTCCGGGGCCAGCAGCGACCGGATCGCGGTGTTCAGCAC
>NZ_JBFUCP010000275.1:0-426 GCF_056405175.1 Pedococcus sp. P1_H8 | reverse complement strand
CCACCTCGCCGAGCACAAACCCGAAGGTCACCGGGTGGTAGCCGTGCCGCTCGCCCGGCCGCCAGAACGGCGCCTGGTCCGCGATCCGGCCGACCATGTACTCCCAGTCCTCGAGCATGCCGGATCCGAGCGGCTCGCTGAGCACGGGGATCCCCGCCGAGTGATTGAGCAGCATTCCTATCGTGATGTCGCCCTTGCCGTTCGCGCCGAACTGCGGCCACACCTGCGTCACCGGCATGTCCTCGCGAATCTCGCCGGACGCCAGGAGCAGGTGGACACAGAGCGCGACCGCGGCCTTGGTGCACGAGAACACGACACCGACCGTGTCCCGTTCCCATGGCCGGCCCGTCGCGGGGTCGGCGACACCACCCCACAGGTCCACGACCGGCCTGCCGTCCACCAGCACGTGCAGGGACGCTCCCACCT
>NZ_JBFUCP010000274.1:0-426 GCF_056405175.1 Pedococcus sp. P1_H8 | reverse complement strand
GACCTACGGCGCCGACCCGCGGCTCGCGGAGCGGCTCGGTCTCGAGCGGCAGTGGCTGCACGCCCGGCAGCTCGGCTTCGCGCACCCGGCGGCCGGCCGGTGGATCGAGATCACCAGCGAGTACCCGAAGGACCTCCAGCACGCCCTCGAAGTACTGCGGCGTGCGTGACCGGACGCGGTCGGCGGCGACCGCCGGCTGCGTCCTTGCGCTGGTGGCGCTCGTGGTGGTGCTCGGCGTGCTGAACCCGCCACAACGCCCGCCCGTCGCCACGGACCGGCTCGGCCCGGACTCCGGCGAACCGGTGGCGCAGTACCTGGACCGGGCCGCGGCCGGCCTCGCCGACCTGGACACGGGCACCGCCACCGCCGAGCACTGGGCGCTGGTGTCGTTGACGACCGAACGCACGGCACCCGACGCCTACCGGC
>NZ_JBFUCP010000273.1:0-427 GCF_056405175.1 Pedococcus sp. P1_H8 | reverse complement strand
GACTGACGTGCTACSTCGACGACGGKTACCTCTGCTACGAGTACAACCTSTTCATCCTSATGCGGACGAAGATCCGGTCGTCGGAGCGGTTGCCGTCGGGCGGCCGTGTCGTCACGGTGGAGACGTCGTACGTGCAGGAGCGGCTGGGCGGGTCGCTCCAGGTGGTGATCTCGGTGGACGGGGAGACGTTCGCGGAGGGGGTGGTCCCGGTGAGTGCGCCGTTGCTGTTCACTGCCAACGACTGCCTGGACGTGGGCACCTGCCTGGGTTCGCCGGTGTCACTGGATTACCGCGACCGGGCCCCGTTCCCGTTCGAGGGGCAGATCGAGCGCATGCGGGTGGAGTACACGTGAGGTGGATTCGGTAGCAGGCTCCGGGGTGCCCCGAGTTCTGTTGGGGTGTAGCTGAACTCGGGGTACGTCGGAGG
>NZ_JBFUCP010000272.1:0-427 GCF_056405175.1 Pedococcus sp. P1_H8 | reverse complement strand
ACCACGAACTGCCCCTGCGCCTCCTTGGTGAGGAACATGTTGTCGCCCAGCGAGGAAAGCCCTGTCTCGACTTCGGTGACGGTGAACTCGAACTTGCCGTCCCGCACCGGTGCATTCAGCCCCGGAGCGCTGTCGGGCTTGGGCGCCTCGGCTGCCGGTGCCTCGGCTGCTGCGGCACCCCCGACGGCAGCGGCGCCGGCGGCAGGAGCCTCGGCGGCTACCGCGGAGTCGGACCCGGTCTTGGTCTCCTTGTCGCCGTCGCTGATGCCGGCGATCACGAAGACGGCGACGATGGCGCCCACCACCCAGGGCCACCTCTTCGACTTCTTCTTGGGCGGCTCGGGTGCCGGCGCGGTCGGCGGCATTCCCCAACCCTGCTGGGGGTTCACGGGTTCCTGCGGATACGTCATGGTGTGCCTCTCTGATC
>NZ_JBFUCP010000271.1:0-427 GCF_056405175.1 Pedococcus sp. P1_H8 | reverse complement strand
CCCCGTGACCGCAGCCCGCTGACGGCCTGGCCTGCGGCCACGCCGTTACCCGGATGGGCACGCCGTGAACATGGCTAAACTGGCTCCTCGTGATCAGCGTGGAGAATGTGTCCAAGTCCTACAAGA
This sequence comes from Pedococcus sp. P1_H8, assembly GCF_056405175.1. Classification (NCBI taxonomy): domain Bacteria; kingdom Bacillati; phylum Actinomycetota; class Actinomycetes; order Micrococcales; family Intrasporangiaceae; genus Pedococcus; species Pedococcus sp. P1_H8. The sequence continues at coordinate 301 of NZ_JBFUCP010000271.1, read as the reverse complement.
CCTCGTCGCGGCCTGCCCTGGACAAGGTGAACGTCTCCGTGGACAAGGGCGAGTTCGTCTTCGTGATCGGCCCGTCGGGCTCGGGGAAGTCGACATTCATGCGCCTGCTGCTCAAGGAGGACACGCCCACCTCGGGCGACATCCACGTCGGTGAGTTCCACGTCAACCGGCTCGCGGCCCGCCGCGTCCCCAAGCTCCGCCAGTCCATCGGCTGCGTGTTCCAGGACTTCCGGCTGCTGCAGCAGAAGACGGTCACCGAGAACGTCGCGTTCGCCCTCGAGGTGATCGGGAAGCCGCGGGC
>NZ_JBFUCP010000270.1:0-427 GCF_056405175.1 Pedococcus sp. P1_H8 | reverse complement strand
CGATGTACTCGGTGATGTGGAGCGAGCACTGCTCCTACAAGTCCTCCAAGGTGCACCTGAAGTACTTCGGTGAGACCACCACCGACGAGATGCGCTCCTCCATGCTGGCAGGCATCGGCGAGAACGCCGGCGTCGTCGACATCGGCGACGGCTGGGCGGTCACCTTCAAGGTCGAGTCGCACAACCACCACCCGCATTCGGGAAATCCTCGGTCGTCGCCCCACGGACGCCGAGCTCGCGATGTACTCGGTGATGTGGAGCGAGCACTGCTCCTACAAGTCCTCCAAGGTGCACCTGAAGTACTTCGGTGAGACCACCACCGACGAGATGCGCTCCTCCATGCTGGCAGGCATCGGCGAGAACGCCGGCGTCGTCGACATCGGCGACGGCTGGGCGGTCACCTTCAAGGTCGAGTCGCACAACCACC
>NZ_JBFUCP010000269.1:0-427 GCF_056405175.1 Pedococcus sp. P1_H8 | reverse complement strand
GGGGAGCGCGGCCGTGCAGGTCGCGGATCGCGTCGGTCACCGCCCACTGCGCCGGGGTGCCGGTCCCCGCGTCGCCGGTGAGGAGGACCCGCAGCGAGGAATCGGTCGGGAACGGGAACTTGTCCGGGCCGGCGGTGGGCGTGGTCGCGCCGGCGAGTGCCGGCGTCATCGCGGCGAGGGGGACGACGGCACCTGCGGCCGCCGCACCGGCCAGGAATCGGCGTCGGTCGATCCCGTGGAACTCCGTCATCGTGTCCTCGTTCGTCTGGAAAGGGGTGGGCGTTGACAAGAGCAAACCCGAAGATGGACGTCTGTTCAACTGTGCGGGCCGAAAGTCGCCGGCTGTTCACCCATATTTCAGGCGAAAGCCGCGCACGGGGCGACCCGGCGAGAACGGCGCCGCGCAGGTCCCGCCGCGGTTCAATCC
>NZ_JBFUCP010000268.1:0-428 GCF_056405175.1 Pedococcus sp. P1_H8 | reverse complement strand
CATCTCCACCGCTTGCCCTCCCTCTGGAGACCTCAGTCGAGCTGGCAGCGAAGGCAGAAGCCACATGGAATCGTAGGCGACAAGCCGATCATTAGACTCGACGACGGAACTCACATCGCGCCGTTTGACGAGAACGGCGAACCAACCGCCTATCTCCCCATCAACGGCGCCGCATCCGAGTTCGTCACTGTCGCACGGTCCGTCACGTCCGACAAACAGGCCCGGGACTTCCTACGAGCGCTGGGACTATGTGAGCCTGATGCAGCCGAGGAAGTGCTTCGGTTTCTAATCCCCCGCTACGACGCGGGGAACCAGAATCTCAGAGCGTCCGGCATTCAAGAAGACTGGCACACGATCGACCGCGCAATGAGTTCAGCGACCGACAAGCGGCGCAAACAACTCATAGACATGCTCGGCAACGCTCCGGT
>NZ_JBFUCP010000267.1:0-428 GCF_056405175.1 Pedococcus sp. P1_H8 | reverse complement strand
TCGGTGCCGCGGCCCCGGCCATCGGCCTGCTGGTGCTGTTCTACCTCGCGACCCGGACCACCGGATTCTGGATCGGGGTGCTGCCGATCGCCTTCTACTCCCTACTTCCGGTGCTGCGCAACACGATCCTCGGCTACCAGCAGGTCGATCCCGCGCTGATCGACGCCGGGCGCGGCCAGGGCATGTCCGCGCGCACGGTGCTCCGCCGCGTCGAGTTCCCGATGGCCGTGCCGTACATCCTGGCCGGCCTGCGCACCTCGCTGGTGCTGGCGGTCGGCACCGCGACGCTGTGCTTCCTGGTCAGCGCCGGCGGGCTCGGCATCCTCATCGACACGGGGTACAAGCTGCGCGACAACGTGACCCTGGTCGTCGGCGCCGTCCTCGCGGTCTCGCTGGCGCTGCTCGTCGACTGGCTCGGGGCCCTGGCC
>NZ_JBFUCP010000266.1:0-429 GCF_056405175.1 Pedococcus sp. P1_H8 | reverse complement strand
CCCGTGGGCAGGCGCAGCCTGCTGTCGCGGGCAGCCTCGGCGCCAACGATCTACTGGCTGACCGGTTGTGTACTGGGCTACTACGCGTCTGAACGCATGAGCTGGGTTTCGGGTGAGTCCTACTGGACCAACGCCCTGAAATGGCACAACCTGCCGTTCTTCACGGTGCTTGCGGCGGTCTGCGTCCTCGCCGAGATCCTGTACCGAGCCGGCGACCTGCGAACCTTTCGATCTATCGCGTTGATCCCGTTCATCGTGATCCAACTCCGGTTCGCGCTGTGGCTGCTGTACTACGCGGGTGCCTGGATCCTGTGGTGCGGGACGTTCAGCGCCATCGCGCTGGGTGTCGCGGCCGCCAAGTTCGCCGGTGAGCGATCCTCCACCGGCAGGGCGGTGGCGTGACAAGACGATCGCGCAGTGGACGGGGAC
>NZ_JBFUCP010000265.1:0-429 GCF_056405175.1 Pedococcus sp. P1_H8 | reverse complement strand
GTCGGTGACAGCGTCGGATACGAGATCGGCAGGCATCTCGGTCCGCGGCTGTTGGACGGGCCGGCCATCGCCCGGCGTCGCGCCCGTAACGACACTGCCCGAGATCTTCTGGCACGTTGCGGTGGCTCGGCGGTGTTCTTCGGCCGCTTTGTTGCGTTCACGCGAGCCGCGGTGCCCTTGCTGGCCGGCATTTCGCGCATGCCCTACCGCCGCTTCCTGGCCTTCAACGCACTCCGGCGGCCTCGTCTGGGGCGTCGGCTTCGTTGTGCTCGGCTTCGTCGCGGGGAATTCGTATGCCGCCGTCGCCGATGCCGTCGGCCGTACTACGGCGGTTGTGGTCGGGGTCATCCTGCTGGGCATCGTCCTGGTCTGGCGGTCGAGGGGCCGCCGCCTCCGGCGGACCGGCGCCTGATCCGGTGACTACATCGG
>NZ_JBFUCP010000264.1:0-430 GCF_056405175.1 Pedococcus sp. P1_H8 | reverse complement strand
GCCTTGAGCACCAGCCGGTACGCGGCCCAGGTCGCGGCCGCGCAGAGGAACACCCAGACGAACTGGTACCAGAAGAAGAACGGCACGCCGCCCAGTTCGGGATCCTTGCGGGCGTAGAACGGCACCCACAGGATCGCGACGAGGGGCAGCGCGAGCAGGACGGCGGCCACGGCCAGCAGCGCCTTGTCGGCCGGGGGCGCGGTGTTGTCGTCGGGTTCGTCGGTCACGGCGTTCTCCCCACTCGGACGCGGGCGTGGCATGGCCCGCACATGCGGGAAGTTACTCCGGATCGCGGGGCCGCATCGGGCAACGACGGTCACGGAAGGGTCGCGCAGGACGCGCCGAAACGCGACGTCTCGTCCCGGTACGGGGATTGTCAGTGCCGAATCCGGCGAACGCTCGTAGCGTGAGTGGGGTGACTGCCTCGAGC
>NZ_JBFUCP010000263.1:0-431 GCF_056405175.1 Pedococcus sp. P1_H8 | reverse complement strand
GCTCCGGGGTGAACCAGCGGTCGCGATCGCTGTCGGCGGCGATCTCCTCGACCGGGCGGCCGGTCTCCGCCGCGAGGATCTCCTCCGACTGCCGCTTCATGTACTCCCAGTTGTCCGCCTGAATGGCAATGTCCATCGCGGTGCCGCCGATCCCGGCGGACGGCTGGTGCATCATGATTCGGCTGTGCGCCAGGCTGATCCGTTTGCCGTGCGTGCCCGAGGCGAGCAGCACCTGGCCCATGCTCGCGGCGAAGCCGAGGGCCACGGTCACCACGTCGTTGGGGATCAGCTTCATGGTGTCGTAGATGGCCAGACCGGCCAGCACGGACCCGCCGGGTGAGTTGATGTAGAGGACGACGTCGCGGTCGGCGTCGGCCGTGGCGAGCAGCACCAGTTCGGCGCACACCCGCTCGGCCATCTCGTCGTTCACC
>NZ_JBFUCP010000262.1:0-431 GCF_056405175.1 Pedococcus sp. P1_H8 | reverse complement strand
GCTGTGTCCAGTGTGGATTCGAGTACGACGAGGAGCTGGGGTGGCCCGACGACGGTATCGCCCCGGGCACCCGGTGGGACGACATCCCGGACGACTGGAGTTGCCCGGACTGCGGCGCCGCGAAGGCCGACTTCGACATGGTCGAGGTCGCTCGGTCATGACCTCGGTCGCGATCGCCGGGACCGGGATCGCCGACCTGCGCGAACCGGCCGCCACTGCCGGTGTGCACGGTGACGCCGTCCACGTTTGACGCCGCGCACGCACAATGCCACTCTCGCCACCATGGCTCCGTCGAACCGACTCCCGTACCAGCAGGCCACCCGCACCCTCCTGCGGGAGTCGGTTCTGGACGCGATGCGGGACCTGCTGTCGGTGAAGGACTGGTCAGAGGTGACCATGACCGATGTCGCGGCGGGCGCGCAGGTCAGCAG
>NZ_JBFUCP010000261.1:0-431 GCF_056405175.1 Pedococcus sp. P1_H8 | reverse complement strand
GTGCGGGCCGGGGAGGCGCCGCGGATCACCCGCTACTTCACCCCGAAGTTCCCGGCGAAGCCGTTCACCCCGGGTTCTGAGCAGGCCCGCTACCAGGAGATCGCCGAGGCCCTCGAGGACTCCGTTGCCAAGCACATGCGCGCGGACGTGACCGTCGGGTCGTTCCTGTCGGGCGGCATCGACTCCACYGCGATCGCGGCCCTGGCCATCCGGCACAACCCGGACCTGATCACCTTCACCACCGGCTTCGAGCGCGAGGGCTACTCCGAGGTCGACGTCGCCGCCGAGTCGGCCGCCGCGATCGGCGCCAGGCACGTGGTCAAGGTCGTCAGCCCGGCCGAGTTCGCGGCCGCGATCCCGGAGATCATCTGGTACCTCGACGACCCGGTCGCCGACCCGGCGCTGGTGCCGTTGTGGTTCGTGGCGAAGGA
>NZ_JBFUCP010000260.1:0-431 GCF_056405175.1 Pedococcus sp. P1_H8 | reverse complement strand
AAGGCGGCCTCCGCCGCACCGGCCGACTCGTAGACGAACCCCGAGTTGAGGAACATCGCCTCCGAGGTCTCCTCGAAGCCGGTACGCATCACACCGCCCCGCACCCCGAGGGTGCCCAGGCCGACGTTCGGGGGCAGTTCCTTGTGGAACGCGCCGCCGCGGGGAATGCCACTCATGATTGCCTCCAGGGAAGTCCGACCGCGCGCCAGCCGGCTGCGCCGCGGTGACCGTCCGCGCCGATGCCACCCTCGAAGCCGTCGAGAACGTTGTAGGACGGGCCGATTCCGGCCGCGGTCGCGGCCTCGGCCGCGCCGATGGAACGCTGGCCCGAACGGCACAGGAACACGACCTCGCGCGCCTCGCCGCCGGTGATGCCGGCTTCCTTGAGCTGGTCGACGAAGTTGTCGTTGCGGGCGCCACTGACGCTGACC
>NZ_JBFUCP010000259.1:0-432 GCF_056405175.1 Pedococcus sp. P1_H8 | reverse complement strand
GTCCCCGACGACCATGGTGTTCTGGTCGTAGTCGTACTTGCTCGACGGTTGATTCGCCGCTGTGCGCGCCAGGAACTGAGTGGTTCCAGTGGCGGAGTCGAACTGAGTGATCCTGCCGTAGACCACGACCTTGCGGCCCGTCGCCGCGTCGGGGTTCTTCGCGATGAGCGCGAAGTCGCGATCCGTCAACTGCTCGTACGACGCGGGGTCCTTCTTGGCGGCCTCGATGGCCTGCAGTCGGGTCGCTTCCGCGGCGGCGGCCTCCTGTCGGGCCTTTGCTGCCGTCGCTTCGGCCTGCTTTCTGGCTTCGGCCTGCTGCGGCGTCTCGGTCGGCTGCGCCGAGGTGGTGGTGGACGGGGTGGCCTTCGCCTCGGTGTCTGAGGTGGCGCAACCGGTCAGGCTGACGGCCACGGCTACAGCGGCGGCCACGGC
>NZ_JBFUCP010000258.1:0-432 GCF_056405175.1 Pedococcus sp. P1_H8 | reverse complement strand
ACCGCGAGGCGGCCGGTGCCGCGGTGGCGACCGCGTTGATTCACGCGGTGGTGGGCCGGGTGGCCGCGCTGGTGATGCTCGAGGGGCGGGCCTGGGACACCGGCCTCGACAACCTGTCGCTGCACATGGACAGCGACGGCGCGGTCGACTGGGCCGGTGTGGCCGATCCGGTGCTGCGGGTGCTGCCCGGCGACCGCTGGGCCGGGACGCCGTCCGCGGTCACGCTCCCGTGCGAGGAGGCGCTGTTGGTGTGGACCGCGGGCCGCTGCCGTCTCGCGCGCGCGGCGGTCTTCGATGCACTGGACGAGGTGGTCCCGGTCGACCGCGCGCGCTGCTGGGCGCTGGTCGGGGAGGCCGTGCTCGGCGCCGCGACGCTGGTGCCGATCCTCGGCGGAGTGGGCGAGTCCGTGGCGATGCGCCGCGGGCAGGGGT
>NZ_JBFUCP010000257.1:0-433 GCF_056405175.1 Pedococcus sp. P1_H8 | reverse complement strand
GCTTGCCGGCCTCGGCGATCTGACGCGCGAACGCCAGGTCGACACCCTTGACGGCGTCGACGGCGATCTTGGCGAGGGCGTCGGGGTTCTCCTCGGCGGTGACCTCGATCTCGACGCCACCCTCCACCGAGCACATGGCCAGGTAGGTGCGGTTGGTGCGGTCGAGCAGGAAGGAGATGTAGTACTCCTCGGCGATGTCACTGGCCTCGGCGACCAGCAGCTTCTTGACGACGTGACCCTTGATGTCCAGGCCCAGGATTGCCTCGGCGTTGGCCACTGCGGCATCAACGTCGGGCGAGTACTTCACGCCACCGGCCTTGCCGCGGCCGCCGACCTTGACCCGCGCCTTGACCATCACCGGCTTGCCGATTTCCTCGGCAATCTCGCGCGCCCCGGCGACCGTGTCGGTAACACGCCCGGCCGAAGTCGGTAC
>NZ_JBFUCP010000256.1:0-434 GCF_056405175.1 Pedococcus sp. P1_H8 | reverse complement strand
CTCTTCCGGCTCGACCACCTCGCGGCCCGCATGCGCCGAAACGGCGAGAACCTGCTGATCCTCTCSGGTACCCGYACCCGCCGCGGCCACTCCGARCCCGTCCAGGTCGGYGACGTGCTGCGCGCCGCGATGTCCGAGGTGGAGGACTACCAGCGGGTGGAGGTCGGCAATACGCCGCAGGGCGCGATCGCCGGCGCCGTCGCCACGGACATCGTGCACATGCTGGCCGAACTGCTGGACAACTCGCTGCGCGCCTCCCCGCCCGAGTCCAAGGTGACGTTCAACTTCGCCCGCGCCGTCGACGGCGGGCTGCTGCTCGAGATCGCCGACCGCGGCATCGGCATCCAGCCGGCGGAGCTGGCAAAGATCAACGAGCGGCTCGCGTCCGGCGGCGAGGTGAGCGCCGAGACGGCCCGCCACATGGGCCTGTACGT
>NZ_JBFUCP010000255.1:0-434 GCF_056405175.1 Pedococcus sp. P1_H8 | reverse complement strand
GTACGAAGCATCCTCGGCGACGTCCGCGACCTCCGGCTCACCCTCGACGATCAGGGTGGCCAGCGAGGCGATGGTCGGGTGCTGGTAGACGACGGTGGCGGCCAGCGTGATGCCGACCAGCTCCTCGATCTCGCCGGACAGCGCGACGGCGTCGCGGGACGACAGCCCGAACTCCTCCATCGGACGATCGTCGGAGATCTGACTCACCGGTTGCCCGGTGGCCTCGGCCACCCAGTTCCGTAGCCATTCGCGCAGCTGCGCGACTGTCATCTCTGTTTCAGCCATCACTCATCACGCTACCCGTCGGGAAGGAACTGGAAGTCACACGCTGTCGGGGAAGGCTGTCTGCGTGTATCCGCCGCGCAGGGTGCCCTCGATGTAAGCGGCCTTGCAGGCCCGCCGTGCGATCTTGCCGCTGGAGGTACGCGGGATCG
>NZ_JBFUCP010000254.1:0-434 GCF_056405175.1 Pedococcus sp. P1_H8 | reverse complement strand
GCTCGGGGCGACGGTGGCGGTGAGGTCGACGGCGGTGCCGGTCTTGGCGGTGGCCGGGACGTTCAGCGTGGTGGTGGTGTCGACGATGACCGGGTCAGTGGTGACGTCGACGGTGCCGGCAGCGGAGGTGCTGGTGGCGAAGCCATTGGCGCCGCTGTAGACGGCGGTGAYGGAGTGYGCGCCRTYSGTGGTGAAGGTGTGGTTCAGCGTCGCGGTGCCGTTGTTGACAGGGGAGCTGCCCAGGACGGCGGTGCCGTCCTTGAACTSGACSGTGCCGGTSGCGCCGSYSGGGGCGACGGTGGCGGTGAGGTCGACGGCGGTGCCGGTCTTGGCGGTCGCCGGAACGTTCAGCGTGGTGGTGGTGTCGACGATGACCGGGTCAGTGGTGACGTCGACGGTGCCGGCAGCGGAGGTGGCAGCGGAGGTGCTGGTGG
>NZ_JBFUCP010000253.1:0-435 GCF_056405175.1 Pedococcus sp. P1_H8 | reverse complement strand
GTGATCGGCTGCAGCGTGCCGGTGGTGCCGGAGTTCTGCAGACCGCAGCGCACCGTGCGCTCGCCCGCCGCCCAGCCGGCCTCGCCGGGGTTGATCAGGCCGACGCTGTACTTGCCGTGCGGGTCGTACCGGGCGCCGAGGTACTCGTTGACCGCGGGCGCGCAGTGCTCGTCGCGCAGCTGGGAGAAACGCAGCACGCCCGGGAACCGGGAGCCGGGCCCGAACTCGGTGCCGGGGAAGACGCTCAGGTCCACCTCGGCGGCCACCTCGAACAGGTGCTTGGCAGAGCAGTCCACCTTCGACAGGTCGCTGGCGTCGTCCTTGGTCCAGGTCAGGCAGTCGCCGACGGCTGCGGTGCCGAACGCCGTGCCCGCCACCGCGCCGGTGGACATCGGCCCGCCGGTGCTGGGGTGGCTGATCAGCTCGGTCTCGCTC
>NZ_JBFUCP010000252.1:0-436 GCF_056405175.1 Pedococcus sp. P1_H8 | reverse complement strand
GACGTGCTCTGCGCGCATCCGGCGCACGAACGCCACGATCTGATCCCGTACGGCCGCCTCCACGCTCGCCCAGTCCACCCGCCCGACCGTAGTGGAGGGAACGGACGCCCCGGATAGGCTGCCCCGGTGAGACCGGATCTCGAACAGCTGCGTTCCCTGCTGGAAGCGTCGCCCGGGTTGGCGAAACGCCCGGCCGGTCCGGCGCCGCGGGACCGGATCGAGAATGCGCAGACCCGCCTCGGTCCGTTGCCCCCGTCGTACCGGTGGTGGCTCGGCGAGTACGGAGCCGGGTGGCTCGGCGGTGCCCCCATTGCGACGGTGGCGCCGGTGGAGTCCGCCGAGGAGTCTGACGAGGCGATCACCGCCGGGTGGCGGTCGGCGGGGCCCCGGCTGTGTTTCCACACGGAGGAGGACGGCGACGAGCACCACTTCGCGC
>NZ_JBFUCP010000251.1:0-436 GCF_056405175.1 Pedococcus sp. P1_H8 | reverse complement strand
GTTCGCCGCCGGTCTCGGCGTCGACGATCGCGGCCCACTGGCTGCGCGCGACGTAGCCGCAGGACACCTGGGCGATTGCGCCCGGGGCGTCCTTGTCGACCTTCACCATGCGACCGCGGTTCAGCTCGTCGCGGTCGACGTAGATGACCTTGGCCTCGTCGCTGTGCTTGGTGGAGGAGACGAACAGCGTCGCCTCGGCCATGCCGTAGGACGGCTTGATCGCGGTCTTGGGCAGTCCGTACGGACCGAACGCGTCGTTGAACTTGCGCATCGACGAGGTGGTGACCGGCTCGCTGCCGTTGATCAGGCCGATGACGTTGCTCAGGTCGAGGCTCTCGCCGTCCTTGGGCAGGCCGCGGGCGGCGGCGTGCTCGAACGCGAAGTTCGGTGCCGCGGCGAAGGTGCCCGCGCCGTCGGTGATGGCGGCGAGTTCCTT
>NZ_JBFUCP010000250.1:0-437 GCF_056405175.1 Pedococcus sp. P1_H8 | reverse complement strand
TCTCGAGCATGTGGTAGCGCAGACCGAACGAGCCGGGACCCTCGACGACGGACAGCATCGACTGGTTCACCAGGCCCTCGAGGGCCGCGGCGACGTCGGTCACCTCGCCCCATCCCGCCACGGCGGCGGCCCCGTCGAGGGTGAAACCCGCCGGGAACCGGCACAACCGGCGCAGCGCCGCCCGCTGGTCGGGTTCGAGCAGGTTCCAGCTCCACTCGATCACCGCGTGCAGCGTGCGATGGCGTTCGGGCGAGGTCCGGTCGCCGGAACGCAGCAGCGCGAACCGGTCGACGAGCCGGGCGTTGATCTCGGGCACGCTCATCGTGCGCACCCGGGCCGCCGCGAGCTCGATGGCCAGGGGCAGCCCGTCCAGGGTCCGGCACAGCTGGGCCACCTCGACCGGGTCGAGCCGTACCGACGGCCGGACCGCCTGCGCG
>NZ_JBFUCP010000249.1:0-438 GCF_056405175.1 Pedococcus sp. P1_H8 | reverse complement strand
GGTATGCTGGGGCACGTTCGACTCCTGTGATAGTCGGACCACGCCCCGGGAGTGTTAGCGCACTCGCCGGGGTCTCTTATGTTGTTGTGCTGGTGATCGTGGCAGGTAGGGCCTGATCTGTCCAGCTTTCCCGTTCCGGATCTGTTCCGGATCTGCTCCGGATCTGCTGGCACGACCTGGCACTTTGTGGCATCACGTGGCCTACCTGGGACATGAAGAAACCCCAGGCGAAACGTACTCTCACCTGGGGCTTCGTGGAGCCGCCTGACGGAATCGAACCGTCGACCTTTTCATTACGAGTGAAATGCTCTACCGACTGAGCTAAGGCGGCGTGTCCGACCTTGCGATCGAACCAGCAGGAGTCTAGCGGCATCGACCCCGGATACGAAAATTGACCCCCACCCCGGCCAGTTCGGCCGGGGTTGCTCAGTTCAGCGC
>NZ_JBFUCP010000248.1:0-439 GCF_056405175.1 Pedococcus sp. P1_H8 | reverse complement strand
GTCTTGGCGACCCCACCCTTTTGATTCGCCACAGCGAGCACAGTTGTCACGGCTGTGATCTTTGCGCAATTCACGCCGGGTGGCGAGCGCTGGCACCTCACGGCCCTGGCATCATCGAGTCCATGACCGTCGCCGACCCCCGCATCGTCCTGCTCCGGCACGGCGAGACGGAGTGGTCGCGCACCGGCCGCCACACCGGCCGCACCGACGTCCCGATGACCACCGCCGGCCAGGAGCAGGCCCGGCGAGCGGGGGCGCGGGTGGCCGCGCTCGGCCTGCGTGACCCGCTGGTGCTCTCCAGCCCCCGGCAGCGGTCCGTACGGACGGCGGAACTCGCCGGTCTCGACGCCCGCGAGTGGGACGCGCTGGCCGAGTGGGACTACGGGCAGTACGAGGGCCTGACGACGCCGCAGATCCGCGAGCAGGTCCCGCAGTGGAC
>NZ_JBFUCP010000247.1:0-440 GCF_056405175.1 Pedococcus sp. P1_H8 | reverse complement strand
GCGAGCGCCTCCTCGGTCGGCGTTCGCGGCGGCCGGGACTCCGCGCCCGACGTCCCGAAGTCCGGTGCGGGCAGTGCGGCACGATCCAGCTTGCCGACCAGCGTCAGCGGAAGGTGGTCGAGCATCGTGATTGCCGCCGGCACCATGTATTCCGGCACCGCCGCACGAACCCGGGCCATCAGCTCGGCAGGGTCGGGGAGGTGCTCACCGGCGGGGAGCACGTAGGACACCAGGACCGGGTCGCCCGTCGGTCCGGCACGACTGAGTGTCGCGGCGAATCTCACGAACGGGTGGGCCGTCAGAGCCGCATCGACCTCGCCGGGCTCGATCCTGAAGCCACGAATCTTGACCTGGAAGTCGGTCCGGCCCACGTACTCGAGCTCCAGGCCCGTGTCCCGATCGTGCCGCCACCTCACCACGTCCCCGGTGCGGTACAGGCG
>NZ_JBFUCP010000246.1:0-441 GCF_056405175.1 Pedococcus sp. P1_H8 | reverse complement strand
CCGACACCCCCGGCTTGGCCGTCGAGAACACCCGCAAGCCGCCGGAGACCGTGGCTGTGTCCGGCGCAGTCGCACCGGTCTCCGCCGACAAGGTCGCGGCCGCGGCGCTGAAGGGGATCGAACAGGGCCGCCACCACATCTCGGTGGACCCGCTGACCCGCGTCCTGGTCCGCGCCGGCGGGATCGCCGAACCGCTGCTGCGCCCGTTCCTGGCGCGCACCATCCGACGGTCCCTGGGCACACCGGGTTAGGGCAGCGTCCACACCACCGTCGTAGCGAGCCAGAAGACGACGGCAGCCGCCGTCAGGAATCCCACCGAGATCACCAGCCCCAGCGTGTCGGTGCGCCGGCCCGGGCGCCGGCCCGGCTCCAGCCAGAAGCCCAGCATGCGGGTGACCAGTGGCATGACGACCCAGGTCAGGAGGCTGACCGAGGCTATGT
>NZ_JBFUCP010000245.1:0-442 GCF_056405175.1 Pedococcus sp. P1_H8 | reverse complement strand
GCCGGTAGACGCTCGACGCGTTGATCCCGGCGGCGGCGCCGATCTCCTCGATGCTCGACTCGTGGTAGCCCTGCGCGTGGAAGATCTTCATCGCCTCGCCGAGCAGGAGTTCGCGCTTGGAGGTCACCGCGAGCCCCCGGGCGGCCGGGTCCTCGATGGTGGATTCGGCAGGCGGGGCCGCCGCGAGGTCGCAGCGCAGCACGCCCCACGCCGTCGCGAGCAGCAGCTTCTCGATCCGACGGTTCGCCAGCGCACTGCGGTGGGCGGTGATGCTGCCGACGACGCTCAGGGCGGCGGCGGCCAGGATCGTGGCGTCGCGTCGGCCCAGGTCCGGGCGGAGTCTGCCGAGCGGCTTCGCGAGACGCTCGTTCAGCGCGCGGAAGTCCGCGCGCATCAGCTCCCGGTCGGCCGGCTGCAGGTACCGGCCCTCCCAGCGGTAGAG
>NZ_JBFUCP010000244.1:0-443 GCF_056405175.1 Pedococcus sp. P1_H8 | reverse complement strand
CGGTGTCCTCGAGCGCGGTGCGCTGGAAGGAAGCAACCGGGGTGGCCCAGCGGATGATCTCGTCCGCCGTGGTCTTCGGGCGCTCCTTCTTGTACAGCTCCCACTGCTCGGGGTTGTCCATGAAGGCCTTCATGCCGTGCGTGGTGGCGTTSCGGGTGGTCTCGTTRCCKGCSACCGCGAGCASGATSACGAAGAAKCCGAACTCCTCSGGRCTGAGCTCGTCGCCGTCGACGTCCGCCTCGATGAGCGTGGTGACGAGGTCGTCGCCCGGGTTCTGCTTGCGCGCCTCGGCCAGCTGGTACGCGTATCCGAGGATCTCCATCGACGCGGCAGCCGGGTCGATGTCGGCGAACTCGGGGTCGTCGTACGAGGTCATCTGGTTGGACCASTCGAAGACCTTGCCGCGRTCCTCCTGCGGCACACCGATCAGCTCGGCGATGGCC
>NZ_JBFUCP010000243.1:0-443 GCF_056405175.1 Pedococcus sp. P1_H8 | reverse complement strand
CGGGCCGCGGCGGTGTCGCGGACCGATCCGGACGCCAGGGCCTTCGTGCGTGGCCTCGCGGCCGGCGCCGACGAACAGCATCCCGATGCTCAGGGGCGGATCACCCTCTCCGCGGACCACCGGCGTTATGCCGGGTTGTCCAAGGAGTGCGTGGTGATCGGACAGATCGATTTCCTCGAGATCTGGGATGCCCAGGTGTGGCAGACGTATTCCGACGAGAACGAAGAGAACTACTCCCAGGCCAGATCCGAACCTCTGAGCGAGATCCTGTAGTTCACGACAACGGCGAGTGCCGCGAGGCCTCTGCCCGACACCGACCCTGACGCACTTCCCCAGCGCCAGGTTCGGTCAATCGGACAGGGACCCCGAGTCATTCGCCCCAGATCACCTTCGTGATTGTCAGCGCCCGCAGACACGACCAGAAGACCCGGAGGCAGCAATGG
>NZ_JBFUCP010000242.1:0-444 GCF_056405175.1 Pedococcus sp. P1_H8 | reverse complement strand
CACGACGACCCAGTCGGCGTGGTCACAACCGGAGGACCAGGCCCACGCACCGGAGACCTGGTACCCGCCGTCGACCGCGGTGCCCGCGCCCATCGGTGCGTACGAGGACGAGATCCGGACGTCGCGGTCCACTCCCCACACGTCCTCCTGCGCCTGCTGCGAGAACAGCGCGAGGTGCCAGTTGTGCACGCCGATGATGCCGGCCACCCAGCCGGTCGAGCCGCATGCGCTCGCGATGTTGCGGACCGCGGTGTAGAACTCCACCGGGCTCGCCTCGTAGCCGCCCCACTGGGCGGGCTGCAGAAGACGGAAGAAGCCGGCCTCCTGAAGGGCCTTGATCGAATCGTCGGGAATTCGACGAAGATCCTCGGTCTCCTGTGCGCGCTCGCGCAGGGTCGGCAGAAGCTCGTTCAGCTTCTCGATCACCACGCGGCTGTCGTGCTC
>NZ_JBFUCP010000241.1:0-445 GCF_056405175.1 Pedococcus sp. P1_H8 | reverse complement strand
GTTCTGGACGTGCCGGGGCCTGTTGTCGGAGGCCAGGCATTGGCTGGGCCGCGCCCTGGCAAGCTCCGGCACCGCGCGGGCCGAGGAACGTCTGAACTCGCTGTACGGCGACAGCGTGTTGGCGGGACTACAGGGTCAACTCGGCGAGGCTGCGGCACGGGTCGCGCTGTGCCTCGAGCTCGCAGCACAGCTGGGAGACGCGGAGTCGCTCGAGGTCGCGAACTTTGCGAGAGGGCATCTCGCCTTGTACAGCGGAGATCTCGCTGGTGCGGTCGAGTGGTACCGGGCCGCTCTCGCAAATGCAGGTGCACCGGTCACGGCCGAGTCCGGTCCGAGTCGAACCGTGTCCCGAACCGCCCGACAGATAGGCGGTCTCCTCGGCCTCGCGCTCGCGAGCGGACTGTTGGGGGACGAGGAGACTGCCGATGCCTGCCATGAGCAGGTG
>NZ_JBFUCP010000240.1:0-445 GCF_056405175.1 Pedococcus sp. P1_H8 | reverse complement strand
GATGAAGATCACCCCGCCGTGATCGCGCCGCCGGGCCACCCATCCGGTGAGGGTGACGGTCTGGTCGGCCTGCTCTGCTCGCAACGAGCCGGCGAGATGGGTGCGCAGCACGGGGTTCCTTTCACACACTTTCAACAGCGTTCTGTCGTCAGTGATCCTACGGAGAAGCAACACGGAAGACATAACGCACCAGAGGAATCACCCGGAGCCTTTCACGTGCGAAGCTGTCCCCGGCGATCACAGACCCCGACAGAAAGCGGTGACCATGACCTTCAACGAGGGCGCTCAGATCACTCCGGGACGGGTCTCCGTCGGCGGCAGCGGCGGCGGTGGCCGCGGCGGTCGTGGCGGCAAGGTCGCGCTCGGCGGCGGCCTCGGCGGCATCCTCGTACTCGTGCTGGCCCTGCTGTTCGGCGGCGACCCGGGGACTGCGCTGGGCAGCCTC
>NZ_JBFUCP010000239.1:0-446 GCF_056405175.1 Pedococcus sp. P1_H8 | reverse complement strand
GTTGAGCCGGAAGGTCTGTGCCATGCGACTACCCCTCGCCTCTCGAAGCGGTGATCACTGGACCCGCCAGCTCGGGGTCCTCGTCGACCCAGTCGTCGGCGTGACCGTCGATTGCCCACTGCACGCCACGGGCCTCGACGACGTCCGTCGCGGTGATGGGCCGCGAGATTGGACCGGGCGAGAAGATGCGGATGCGTGTCACCTTGATCCGCCGGCCGACCTCGCCGACTTCCTCGCTGCCGAGCGGCTCGATGACGCAGCCCTCGATGTCGAAGGTGGTGCCACTGGCCGGGACTGGGTCGCGCTTGCTGTCGAGCGTTGTGCCCGGCCGGACGGTGACGGTCTCACCAGCACTCATGGAAACCTCCGTCCCCGAACGTGGCGCGCGGCTGCGCGGCCGCCGAGATCCCGAGCTGCTCCTTCATCCACGGCAACCACGTGAGCGC
>NZ_JBFUCP010000238.1:0-447 GCF_056405175.1 Pedococcus sp. P1_H8 | reverse complement strand
CTGCAGGTTCCCGGCCGGGTCGACGTCAAGGGCATGGGATACGGCGGCGCCAAGGGCTGCCCGCCCGCCACCTACTGCGTGGAGAACGCGGGCAAGTACCCGCCCGCGCTGTCGGTGACCGACGCGCTGGCCCAGTCGCCGAACACCGCCTTCGTCAAGCTGATCGAGGCCGCCGGCGTCACCCCGACCGTGGACATGGCGGTCCGCCTCGGCCTGCGGTCCTACGCACAGCCCGGCACCTCCGGGCAGGGCGACGGTCAGTCCCTCGCCGACATGCAGAAGCAGCAGAACCTCGGCTCGTTCACCCTCGGCCCGACCTGGGTGAACCCGCTGGAGCTGTCCAATGTCGCGGCGACCCTGGCCTCGCACGGGAAGTGGTGCCCGCCGACGCCGATCGACTCGATCGTCGACCGCACCGGCAAGCCGGTGTCCGTCACCCAGCAGGCC
>NZ_JBFUCP010000237.1:0-448 GCF_056405175.1 Pedococcus sp. P1_H8 | reverse complement strand
ACCTTGCCGCGCGGAACTCCGACCAGTTCGAGGCGCTGGACAAGGTCCTCGAGGTCTCGTTCGACCGCTTCATCCGGACCACCGACGCCGATCACGAGGCCGCCTGCCAGGTGCTCTGGCAGAAGATGGTCGAGTCCGGCGACATCTACCTCGACACCTACTCGGGCTGGTACTCGGTGCGCGACGAGGCGTTCTACACCGAGGCCGAGACCACGGTCGAGGAGGACGGCACCCGCCTCGCGACCGAGACGCGGACCCCGGTGGAGTGGACCGAGGAGTCCACCTACTTCTTCCGGCTGTCGAACTACCAGGACCGGTTGCTGGAGCTGTACGAGTCCCGGCCCGAGTTCCTCGAGCCCGCGACCCGGCGCAACGAGATCGTCAGCTTCGTCAAGGGCGGCCTCAAGGACCTGTCGATCTCGCGGACCACCTTCGACTGGGGCATCCC
>NZ_JBFUCP010000236.1:0-448 GCF_056405175.1 Pedococcus sp. P1_H8 | reverse complement strand
CTGCCCCAGCTTCTCGCGGGCGTCCGCGAGCTCCTGCCGCAGCTTGGCGAGCCGCGCCTTCGACGCCTCGTCGGTCTCCTTGGCCAGCGCCATCTCCTCGATCTCCAGCCGGCGCACGATCCGCTCGATCTCGTCGATCTCGACGGGCCGCGAGTCGATCTCCATCCGCAGCCGCGACGCGGCCTCGTCGACCAGGTCGATGGCCTTGTCCGGCAGGAACCGGGAGGTGATGTACCGGTCCGAAAGGGTCGCCGCCGCAACGAGAGCGGAGTCGGTGATGCGCACGCCGTGGTGCACCTCGTAGCGCTCCTTGAGACCGCGCAGGATGCCGACGGTGTCCTCCACCGACGGCTCCCCGACCAGCACCTGCTGGAAACGGCGTTCGAGCGCCGCGTCCTTCTCGATGTACTTGCGGTACTCCTCGAGGGTGGTCGCACCGACCATGCGC
>NZ_JBFUCP010000235.1:0-449 GCF_056405175.1 Pedococcus sp. P1_H8 | reverse complement strand
CCCTCCACGCTCACGTACCGGACGGTGGGTTCGGCCTGCTGCACCATCAGGCTGAATCGGCCGGCCTCCCTGATGTGGCGGATCTTCTGCGATTCAGGGCCGGTCAGTACCCACGCCTCGGTCCCCGGTGCGTACTGGTACCAGATGGGGACGGTCAGTGGGCCGCGGCCGGGGGCCGCCACTGCAAGCGCGGCGATACGCGGCTGCGCGAGGAACTGTTGACGCTCATCCGGTGACAGCGGCATGTCGTCCAGGCTAACGCGTCAAAGGCGTTGTCCGCGAGAAACTACGGACCGCGCCGAGACAGTGGCGGGCTCCATGTCCTCGTTGCCGGAGGACCTGCGGTACCTCAGATCAGTTGCGAGGCACGTTCGGCCATCATCACGCAGCCAAGGTAGGTGTTGCCCGCAGGCAGCACTGGCATCGCCGAGGCGTCCACGACCCGCAGG
>NZ_JBFUCP010000234.1:0-450 GCF_056405175.1 Pedococcus sp. P1_H8 | reverse complement strand
CGACACCGAGTGCGGGCCTTCCGCGTTCTGCCGCGGGCGTACGTTGGCAATCGGGACGAGGCGGTCGAGACCGGTCGCCCGAGACCCCCGGGACGACGCCGATGCGACCACCCCGACACCACTGCGAGTTCCGCTTCTACGAGGAGCTGAACGACTTCCTGGCGCCCGCGCTGCGCCGGCGGACCTTCCCCCACGCCTTCGACGGCACCCCCTCGGTGAAGGACCGGATCGAGTCGCTGGGCGTCCCGCACACCGAGGTCGACCTGATCCTCGTGGACGGCGTCTCGGTGGGGTTCGGGTACCGGGTGCGCGGCGGCGAGCGGGTAGCGGTGTACCCGGTGTTCGAGCGGTTCGACCTGACCGGCGTCACCCGGTTGCGGCCGCTGCCGCTGCGCGAGCCGCGGTTCGTCGCGGACGTGCACCTGGGTCGGCTGGCCGGCTACCTGCGTC
>NZ_JBFUCP010000233.1:0-451 GCF_056405175.1 Pedococcus sp. P1_H8 | reverse complement strand
GGGCCGATCTGGATGAGCGAGAACGACAAGGCCCGCCAGCGGGCGGCCGACGAACTGACCGCGGGCGGCGTGATGGCCTTCGGCCTGTCCGAGCGCGCGCACGGCGCCGACGTGTACTCCACCGACATGCTGCTCACCCCGGCCGCCGGCGACGACGCGTCGGGCGACGACGCGGTCGCGTTCCGGGCGACGGGGGACAAGTACTACATCGGCAACGGCAACGTGGCGGGCATGGTGTCGGTGTTCGGACGCCGCACCGACGTCGAGGGCCCCGAGGGCTACGTCTTCTTCGTCGCGGACAGCCGGCACCCGAACTACCGGCTGATCGACAACGTCATCCACGGTCAGATGTACGTGAGTACCTTCCGGCTCGAGGACTACCCGGTCCGCGAGGAGGACATCCTGCACACCGGGGTGCAGGCGTTCGAGGCCGCGCTCAACACCGTCAACG
>NZ_JBFUCP010000232.1:0-451 GCF_056405175.1 Pedococcus sp. P1_H8 | reverse complement strand
GTCCCCGACACCGGACCCGTGCCCGACATCGAGGTTCCGCGGTGCAACCCGGACCTGATGCCGTGTGGACCGGTGGATCCTCCCGAGATCGTATGTCCGCCGACGTGCATTCCCGACTGTGAGCCTTATTGCAGTGGGCCGCCGCCGATCACGTGCGAGCCGAACTGCGTGCCGCCGCCGATCACGTGCGAGCCGAACTGCGTGCCGCCTCCGGTGAAGGTCTGCCCCGAGGATCCGTCGCTGTGCCCGCCGGGCGGAGAGATCAAGCCCGGTGAGATCAAGCCCGGCGAGATCAAGCCCGGCGAGATCAAGCCCGGTGAGACCAAGCCCGGTGAGACCAAGCCCGGTGAGATCAAGCCCGGCGAGACCAAGCCGGGGGAGGGCGCCCCGGTCGAGCGCCCGGCGGCCATCCCCGGCAGCGCGCCCCCGCTGACCACGATCCCCGTCCCGA
>NZ_JBFUCP010000231.1:0-452 GCF_056405175.1 Pedococcus sp. P1_H8 | reverse complement strand
CATGTTCACGTTCTTGCACCATAAGGCCGATGGGTCCTTGACTCCGCTGGATGTCCTCGTCCCGACCAGCCGCGCCCGGTCCGTTCCGGCCGCCGAGCTGATCGACCGCCTGCGTACCGAGTACGCACCGAAGGCGGTGGCCTGAATGATCTCGTGGAACTGCCCCGATTGCATGAAGCGGCGAAACGCGGCGTGCGCGCCGGTGTGCCTGCCGGCGGATCGGATCGACCCGTGCGAGTTCAAGTCGGCGCGGATCGCGGCCGAGCGCGACGCCGCGACGGCCGAGGCGCTCGCTGCTGCAGGGGTGACCCGATGACGTGGAACCGTGAGAAGTTCGCCGCCAGGTACAGGGCGCTGCGCGCCGAAGGGCTCACCCGCGCCGAATGCGCGGCCCGCCTCGGACTGAACCCGAAGACGATGGACAACCGCGTCCGGTCAGCGGGCTGCTGGAT
>NZ_JBFUCP010000230.1:0-453 GCF_056405175.1 Pedococcus sp. P1_H8 | reverse complement strand
CCCCGGTGTGCACGTGGACTCGGGGCTGACCCCGCAACAGCACGCGATCCTGTGGCAGATCCGGCTGCCGCGGGTGGTGCTCGGTGCCCTCGTCGGCGCGACCCTGGCCATCGCGGGCGCCGCCTACCAGGGCGTCTTCCGGAACCCGTTGGCCGATCCGTACCTGCTCGGAGTGTCCAGCGGGGCCAGCCTCGGTGCGACGGTGGCGATCGTGGCCGGTGGCGCCGGCGTCGCCTACGGGGTGCCGGTCGCCGCGTTCGTCGGCGGGGTGCTCGCGGTGGCCGCGACGTACCTCCTGGGCCGCGGCATCGGCGGGGTCCGCAGCGAGGTGGTGATCATCCTGGCCGGCGTCGCGGTCGCGGCCTTCGCCAACGCCGTCCAGACCTTCCTGATGCAGCGCTACGACGAGACGCTGCGGCAGGTCTACAGCTGGCTGCTGGGCCGGCTCAGCAC
>NZ_JBFUCP010000229.1:0-453 GCF_056405175.1 Pedococcus sp. P1_H8 | reverse complement strand
GGAGAACCCCCGGGCGCAGTGGGCGCTCGAGCACCTCGGCCAGGTCTACGACCCGCGTTTCCCGGCAGTCGGGCAGCTCGACCGGGCGCTCGCGGCGGTCGAGGCGGTCGGCATCCCGATGACCGTCGAACGCCTCGACAACTACGGCCGGCACGTCCAGGCGATCGCCGAGTTCGACCTCGCGCACATGCCGGTCGGGTCCACGGAGGCCGCGGTCGAGTACGCGGTGCTCGGGACCGCGGTCTACGAACCCGTGCTCGCCGCCATGCGCCGCCTCGCCCACCAGGACATCGCGTCCCGAACCCTGACGGCCGAGCCGTCGCAACAGCTCCGAGAGGACACCACATGAGCGCTCCCTCCATCCTCACCTCCCCCCGGCCGTTCGCGGACCTGACCACGCTCACCGACCTCGGGGAGGGCAACTTCGGCGCCGTCGTCGACG
The DNA here is from genome assembly GCF_056405175.1 of Pedococcus sp. P1_H8. Lineage (NCBI taxonomy): Bacteria > Bacillati > Actinomycetota > Actinomycetes > Micrococcales > Intrasporangiaceae > Pedococcus > Pedococcus sp. P1_H8. Next base: position 11 of record NZ_JBFUCP010000229.1, on the reverse strand, counting down.
CGGTCTGGACG
>NZ_JBFUCP010000228.1:0-454 GCF_056405175.1 Pedococcus sp. P1_H8 | reverse complement strand
GAGCCGACACCGACCACTCTGCCACCCCGGCCCCGGCAAGTCGCACAGGCCGGTCCCGCGTCGCGGCCGCGCCACTCCCGAAACCACCCGTTTCGCTGTGAGCGCAATCCGCTTTCGCCCGGGAATGAACGCGCTGCCTGGATGCTTTCCACCGACAGACGGGTGTGAGCACATCGGCGCCTCGTGAGGGACACTGATAGGGAACGAAGAAGCGAAGGGGTCACGATGGACGATCAGTCGAGAATGTACGAGCTCGAATTCCCGGCGCCTCAGGTCATGCCCGGGGACGGGCGCGGCCCGGTGCTGGTCCACGGCCTCGAGGGCTTTTCCGATGCCGGGCACGCGGTGAAGATCGCGACCACCCACCTGCGCGAGAGCCTCGAGTCGGAACTGGTCGCCTCGTTCGCGGTGGACGAGCTGATCGACTACCGGTCGCGTCGGCCCACCATGACGT
>NZ_JBFUCP010000227.1:0-454 GCF_056405175.1 Pedococcus sp. P1_H8 | reverse complement strand
GACCAGCAGCACGCGCTTCGGCTGGCGGACCTCTCCGGTGGGCGCGGCGGCCCCGGGCTCGGTGTCGGGCAACCGCTCGCTCACGCTCATCCTCGGACCTTTCCCCAGATCAGTTCCGTGATCGGCCGGCCGACGCGGTGCGCCTTGTCTTCGAACTTGGTGACCGGACGTTCGTGGGTCATCGGCGACTCCGCCGCACCCTGTGCCAGCTCCTCCCAGCTCAGCCGGGTCAGCAGCGGCTCCGCGTCACCGGTCTCCGCGATCCACTCGGCGTACTCGGCGTGGTCGGTGGCCACGTGCAGCACGCCGCCGGGCATCAGCTTCTCGGCGATCAGCTTGAACGTCGGCGCCTGCAGCAGCCGTCGCTTGTGGTGGCGGGCCTTGGGCCACGGGTCGGGGAAGAAGACCCGCGCGCCGGTCAGCGACTCGGCGGCCAGCATGTTCTCCAGCACGT
>NZ_JBFUCP010000226.1:0-454 GCF_056405175.1 Pedococcus sp. P1_H8 | reverse complement strand
GAACAGGTCAAAGCCCTCCAGAGGCAGTGCGTGCAGCACTACCTCGAGCAGACCGAGGCCGCCCACTGTTACGGATACGCCAACGACGCCGACTACGCGCTGACCACCATCGAATGGGACACCGAGTTCGACGAGAGCGCCTACGGCGGTGGGCGTCCCTGCTGGATTGTGTACGGCGGACAGCCCCTCGCCGGGCCGCCGGCCACCGAAACCAGCAAGGAGCCTTCCGAGTACACGCGCACCGGATGCCCCGGAGCCGTGCGTTTCCCCGGCCAGCCGGTCCCCGCACCGGCGGCCATCCCAGCCGCCCCGGACGGGCCGCCCGCTCCGGCTGTTCCGGCGCATAATCCCTGCGCGTTGCTCGAGCCCGCAGCCCTGGCAGCCGGCGGCTTCGAGGAGCGCACCGCCGCCGCCGCCGGCGGCGCGCCGGATGAGTTCGCGCGCGGCGACACCC
>NZ_JBFUCP010000225.1:0-455 GCF_056405175.1 Pedococcus sp. P1_H8 | reverse complement strand
GCATCGACCCGGTGCGGCTCGGTCAGGACGTGACGTTGGCCGAGGACCGGGCCGCCATGTCGTGGTCGGCGGTGGCGGTCGCCCGCACCTTCACCTCGTTGCTGCACAGCTGGACGGCAGGTCGTGGCCGCCACTGGGGCGCGGCCCGGGCGGTGCTCGCACCGACCCTGGTGATCTGGGGCGAGGCCGATCGACTGGTCGGGGTGGGGCTCGCGCGCCGGGTCGCCGAGGCGATCCCCGGCGGCCGATTGCGGGTGCTGGAGGGGGTCGGGCACATGGCTCAACGGGAGGCGCCGGTCGAGTCCGCGGCTGCCATTGCGGACCTGCTCCGCGGTGCCGCGGAGCGGGCCGGATCCGGCGCGCCGGATGGCGCCGGCGGCGGTCTGTGAGATTCTGGCTGGGTGACTGATCGAGGTGGACCGCGGCTGCGGGGCAGCATCCCGCTTGGTCCAGGC
>NZ_JBFUCP010000224.1:0-456 GCF_056405175.1 Pedococcus sp. P1_H8 | reverse complement strand
GACCTTCCTCGGGCTCGAACCCCTCGAGGTGCTCCGCTTCGGTCCCGACGACGACGACCTGGTGCGCTACGTCTCGCTGGGCTGTTCCCGGCACCCGATGGGCGATCCCAGCGACCTGATCGCGGACCCCGTGCGGGGACCGCGCGCCGAACTGGTGCTCACCCTGCGGGGCGGCGCCGGTGTGGCCTCGGGCGTGCATCGCACGCTCGCGGTACTGGCCGCGGCGCCGGCGGTGGAGGGCGTCGTCCTGACCGTCGACGGTCTGCTCGACGTCGGTGAGCAGCTCTGGAAGGATGCGCCCTTCACTGCAATGTTGTTGGGGGAGAGCGGCATCGGTGAACTTGCACTGCCCGAGCCGGCCGACCCGGTGCGGTTCTTCGATGCCGTCCCGATCACCGGCACCGAGGCCGCGTGGGTGCGACTGCGAGGGGCCGCGGCGCTGCGCGAGGCGTGGGC
>NZ_JBFUCP010000223.1:0-456 GCF_056405175.1 Pedococcus sp. P1_H8 | reverse complement strand
TGAGTGAGGCGCTGGCCCAGGGCGGCACCTCGTTCGACGCGTTGTACGTCAACGTCAACGGTGAGTCCGGCTACTTCGACCGGTCGCTGTCCGCCTACGGCCGCGAGGACCGGCCCTGCCCGCGGTGCGGTGCCCCGATCCGGCGCGAGAAGTTCATGAATCGGTCGTCGTACAGCTGCCCGAAGTGTCAGCCGCGACCGCGAGGGCGATAGCGGTCCTCGTCGAGTCTCCCGGAGGCGGTCCCGGCGTACCGTGAGGATCGGGGGCCGTGAGATGAGGGTGGCGATTGGATGCCGGCCGCCGTTCGGAGCCAAGTCGGGAACCTGCCGCTCGAGCTGACCAGTTTCGTCGGTCGTCGCCGCGAGGTGTCCGAGGTGAAGCGACTGTTCTCCCGCTCGCGTCTGGTGACGTTGACCGGGATCGGTGGCGTCGGAAAGACCCGGCTTGCCCTGCGTG
>NZ_JBFUCP010000222.1:0-456 GCF_056405175.1 Pedococcus sp. P1_H8 | reverse complement strand
GCGTCAACGTGCACGGCGTCTTCTACTGCACCCGTGAAGCATTGAAGTTCATGGAGCCGCAGCAGTACGGACGCATCATCAACATCACCTCGATCGCCGGCACCTCCGCGGCCAGCACGCACAGCCCCGGATACTCCGCCACCAAGGCCGCCGTCGCAAGCCTCACCAAGACGGTCGCACTCGACGTCGCCGGCGCCGGTATCTACGTCAACGCCATCGCCTGCGGAGGGGTCTTGACGCCTCCGTTCCAGGAGTACCTCGACAACGCCACCGAGGCGCAGAAGCGCAGCCTGTTCCAGATCGTTCCGGTGGGCCGACTCGGCACTCCCGAGGAGTACGCCTCCCTTGCCGTCTACCTCGCTGGCGAGACCCACTACCTCGTCGGTCAGGTCATCAGCCCCAACGGCGGCGCCGTCATCTGACCGGCGCCCACCGCGATTCCGTCAGAACCTTTCC
>NZ_JBFUCP010000221.1:0-456 GCF_056405175.1 Pedococcus sp. P1_H8 | reverse complement strand
CGCGCACACCCTGCTCTACGACGCGCTGGTGGTCGAGAGCGGCGCGATGCCGCGCGAGCGGCTGGCGACGATCTCCGTCCCGACCCTGGCGCTGGCCAGCGCCGGGAGTCCGCCCAGGCTCCGCGAGGCCGCCGCGGCGGTCGCCAAGGTGGTGCCCGGCGCGGGACTGGGCATCGTCGACGGGGGCTTCCACGACGTGTCGCCGAAGGTCCTGGCGCCCGTGCTGTCCGAGTTCTTTGGCGCCGGGCACTGAGGCGCCTCAGGCCGTTCACCAGKCGAAACATCRTTGYSATCGAATRYRCGTGCGAGTAGAATTCGAYGTATGAAACTCGACGCCATGCTCACCGACCCCGCCGGGGTCGAGGCATGGCGACTCGACGAAACCGAGATACTTGCGGCGGTGCCGGAGCTGGTTCAGGACATGCGCAGACGCGACGCGCTCCTCGTCCGCCTCGT
>NZ_JBFUCP010000220.1:0-456 GCF_056405175.1 Pedococcus sp. P1_H8 | reverse complement strand
GCCCTGCACCCACTCGCGGGCCATCATCAGCGCCGACGAGCCGGTGGCGCAGTTGTTGTTGACGTTGACGATCGGGATGCCGGTCAGGCCCGTCTCGTACAGCGCGCGCTGGCCGGCGGCCGACGGCTGGAAGACGTAGCCGACCGCGGCGCGCTGCACCTGGTCGTACGAGACGCCGGCGTCGGCGAGCGCGGCACCCACGGCCTCGGACACCATGTCCGGGTACTGCCAGTCACGAGACTCGATCTTCTCGAACTTGGTCATGCCGACGCCGACGACGAAGGTTCGGTTGGCCCGCATTTGATCCGACACAGTAGAACTCACTTTCCGGGCTCGGGGTCACGCGGGAGCCCGAGGATCCGCTCGCCGATGATGTTCAGCTGAACATTGGTGGTACCACCTGCGATGGACATGCACTGGGAATTGAGGAACATCTGGGTCGCCGACATCCGGTGC
>NZ_JBFUCP010000219.1:0-457 GCF_056405175.1 Pedococcus sp. P1_H8 | reverse complement strand
CCGCAGTGCCGTGGATCGGGTGCTCGAGGTGAGAGCCGACCGTGATGAGGAGAGCGGTCGAAGTGATCGAATCGTGACCGAACGGCCCGCTGTCGAGACCAAGCAGTGACACGAAACCCGATGGGCCGTCGGAGACCCCTGGCATAGTCACGACGGAATGCTCGATCGAACGTCCTGACGACTGGGGAGTGGTCCATGGGAGCGTTGATTCGAAGTCTGGTAGGCGGCGTCGTGGTCGGATTGGCGTCGGTCCTGGTAGCGGCGACGGCGGGGGCCGGCGGTGCGGCCGCGCTCCCGGTCTACCCGGTGGCCGACCCGGATCCCTTCTTCAGTGCGCCGCCGGACCTGGCCGCGCATGCTCCCGGCGAGGTGCTCAAGCTCCGGCAGATGCCGCCCAACCTCTACTTTCCCGGGAGCCAGGTGTGGGAGGTGCTCTTCAGCACGAAGGACTCCCAGG
>NZ_JBFUCP010000218.1:0-458 GCF_056405175.1 Pedococcus sp. P1_H8 | reverse complement strand
CTCCCCGGTGATCCACAACGCCGGCGACCTGTCGCGGGCCGGTCTGGCCCGCGCCATCGCGGACATCGCCAAGCGTGCCCGCTCCGGTGGGCTCAAGCCGGACGAGCTGTCCGGTGGCACCTTCACGATCACCAACATCGGCAGCCAGGGCGCGCTCTTCGACACCCCGATCCTGGTCCCGCCGCAGGCCGCGATGCTGGGCACGGGCGCGATCGTCAAGCGTCCGGTGGTGGTCACCGACGAGACCGGCAACGAGTCCATCGGCGTCCGGTCGATGTGCTACCTGCCGCTGACCTACGACCACCGCCTGGTCGACGGCGCCGACGCGGGTCGGTTCCTCACCACGATCAAGCAGCGGCTGGAGGAGGCCTCCTTCGAGGCAGACCTGGGTCTCTAGGTCGCTTCGCTCAGCGGTCTCCAGGTCGCACCGCTCAGCGGTCTGCAGGTAGGCCGCACAC
>NZ_JBFUCP010000217.1:0-459 GCF_056405175.1 Pedococcus sp. P1_H8 | reverse complement strand
GGGGCATACCCAGTCGCTGCACACCAACGCGCTCGACGAGGCGATCGCGCTGCCGACCGACTTCTCGGCTCGCATCGCGCGTAACACCCAGCTGCTGCTGCAGCAGGAGTCCGGCACCACCCGGCCGATCGACCCCTGGGGCGGATCGCACTACGTCGAGTGGCTCACCCACCAGCTGGCGAACCGTGCGCGTGCGCACATCGCCGAGGTGGAGGAGGCCGGCGGCATGGCGCAGGCCATCAGCGAGGGCATCCCGAAGCTCCGCATCGAGGAGGCCGCGGCCCGCACCCAGGCCCGGATCGACTCCGGCCGCCAGCCGCTGATCGGCGTCAACAAGTACGTGCCGGACGAGCCGGACAGCATCGAGGTGCTCAAGGTCGAGAACTCCAAGGTGCGTGCGGAGCAGCTCGCGAAGCTCGCGGCGCTGCGGGCCGAGCGGGACGAGGCCGCGACGCAGGC
>NZ_JBFUCP010000216.1:0-460 GCF_056405175.1 Pedococcus sp. P1_H8 | reverse complement strand
CTGCTGGGGCGGGGCGGGGCGGGGCGCGTGCTGCTGGGGGGCCTGCCGCCGCGGTTCGTCCTCGTGCCGGGGCAGTCCGGGCTGGGTCCGCTCCCAGGGTGCCGGCGGTGTGGGCGCGACCCTCCCGGGTCGCTGCGCCGCAGGACCTCCGGGTCGTTGCGCCGGCTCCGCTGCGGTGCCTCGGGGTCGCTCCGCCGGCTCCGCTGCAGTGCCACGGGGTCGCTCCGCCGGCTCCGCTCCTGGCGAACCCGGTGGTCGTTGCATGCTCCCCGTCATCGCGGTTCGTACCCTTCGTCTGCTCGGTCCGGCTGGCCCCGGAACCGGTGCCACAGCCGTCGTCCCGCAAGAAGCAACAGTAGTGCGCCCGCACAGCCGGTGATCACGGCCAACGCGCGGCCGTACGCATTCGTGCGGATCGAAACGGCGGTCGGCTCGCCGAGCTCGCGGCCGTTGACGGTGG
>NZ_JBFUCP010000215.1:0-461 GCF_056405175.1 Pedococcus sp. P1_H8 | reverse complement strand
CCCGTACTACCGGCCCGGTCAGCTCCCGAACCGGTAGTGCAGGTGAACCGTGCCGCCGCCGAACCGGCGTTCCGCCACGAGTTTCGAGCCGCGCCCGGACGCCGTCGGGCAGCGCCCGGGTCCCGCCGCCCACCAGGACGGGCACGAGGAACAGGTGACACTCGTCGACCAGTCCCGCCCGGATCGCCTGTCCGGCCAGGCCCGGGCCGCCGATGGAGAGGTCCCGCGCCGCCGACGCCTTCATCCGGCGGACCGCGTCGGGGTCGAACTCCCGCTCGACCCGGGTCCTGGCGCCGGGCGCCGACTCGAGCGTCGTGGAGTAGACCACCTTGTCCGCCGCCCGCCAGATCCGCGCGAAGTCCCGTATCTCGGCCGGCTCGTCCGGGCCGGTGGGCGCGGTCTCCCAGTAGCGCATCGTCTCGTACATCCGGCGCCCGTACAGGTTGGTGCCGACCGTCCTT
>NZ_JBFUCP010000214.1:0-461 GCF_056405175.1 Pedococcus sp. P1_H8 | reverse complement strand
GGCTAGGGCCGGTCGCTCGGCAAGCTGCGGATCGGACCGGGAACCCACGTCCGATCCGGCCTACCCCGTCTCGAAACCCGGGATTCGACCTGCACTGAACGCTTGTCCAGGTATTCTCCGGTCGGTGATGACAGTTCAACTGGGAGCAGCCGATGCGCAAGGGTTTGTCACGTAGGACGTTCATCACCGGAGCGGGGGTCGGCGCTGCCGCGGTCGGACTGGGCGGCCGGGCGGCCGCGGGCGAGCGGATCCACCGACGCGAGCGCACGCTGCCGGACGTCGATTCGATCACCGTGACCGACCCCGCGCTGCTCAGCGCAGTCGAGGCGGCCAGCCTGCTGCAGGCGCGTAAGTTGCATCCGCGGGAGTTGCTGGAGGCGTGTCTCACCCGTAGCGCCGGACACGACGGCGACATCGGGTCTTGGGTGCGCATCTACCCCGAGGTCGCGCGCGAACAGGCC
>NZ_JBFUCP010000213.1:0-462 GCF_056405175.1 Pedococcus sp. P1_H8 | reverse complement strand
GGAGGGCGCCGACCACGATCACGAACGTGACCGTCGTCGAGTAGTTCGGCTGGAGGATGACCAGGACCGACGCCAGGAGGGCGCCCGGGACCAGCGGAATCAGCAGTTCCTTGAGCGGCGCACCCGGACGACGGGTGGCCAGCACGGACGCTCCCCACACCACCAGCGTGACCTTGGCAAGCTCCGACGGCTGGAAGGACAACCCACCGARTTCGAACCAGCGCCGGGCGCCACCGGACTCCTTGCCGATGCCGGGGACGAGGACCAGCGCCAGCATCACGACCGACACCACGAAGGCGGGCAGGGCGAGCTTGCGCATCAGCCGCACCGGCGTGCACAGCGCCACGTAGAACAGCACCACGCCGAGCACCGCGAAGATCAGCTGCGTGGTGAACATGCCGTAGGCCGAGCCGGTGTCCGCGTACGCCTCGACGCTCGACGCCGAGAGCACCATCACCAGGC
>NZ_JBFUCP010000212.1:0-465 GCF_056405175.1 Pedococcus sp. P1_H8 | reverse complement strand
CCCATCTCCTGGTCGAGCGCGACCTCCCGCAGCTCGGCGATAAGGCGGGTGTCGTCCTGTGAGGAGAAGAAGCTGGTGTCGACGCCGAACACCTCGGTGATGCGCAGCAGCACCGGCACCGTCAGCGGGCGCACGTCGTGCTCGATCTGGTTCAGGTAGCTCGCCGAGATCTCCAGGGTCTGGGCGAGCGCGGCCTGGCTCATCCCACGTTCGGCGCGCAGCTGTCTCAGTCGCGCTCCCACGAAGGTCTTGGCCATTTCACCAGGCTACGAGGGGTTCGAAGGCTTGGCAACCTATGGTTTGCAGAATTAGCGGCGCGGGCCGCGGGCGGCTCCTACGCTGGTGTCAGGTACAGCGAGGGGCGGCCGAGATGGTCATCTCGAGGCGCCGGGTCCGCACCCCACGGGTCCGGCGACGCCGGGCGAACGGCGGGTCCGTTCGCTCGATGACGGCGGCGGCCGGGGC
>NZ_JBFUCP010000211.1:0-466 GCF_056405175.1 Pedococcus sp. P1_H8 | reverse complement strand
GTACTGGTCGGTGGGGAACTCGTTGACGAAGCCGTAGCCGGGTCCGCCGGTGCCCTGGCCGGTGGGGTCGCCGCACTGGAGGATCTTCAGGCCGGTGGTGCTGAGCCGGTGGCAGGGGGTGTCGTTGAAGTAGCCCTGCTCCGCGAGGCTGACCATGCTGTTGACCGTGCACGGGGACTCGGCGCGGTTGAGGTCGAGTCCGATCGGTCCCTGGGTGGTGTCCAGGTTGACCGTGACGGTGCCCTCGGCGGAGACGGCGCTCGCGTTCGGCATGTTCGCGGGCTTCGCGGGGGCCTGACCGTCCGGCATGTAGGTGCAGTCCACGGTCGCGGGCAGGGCCTCGGCGCGGCCCGCGGGCATGACACCGGCCTCCTGGGGTGCGCTGCTCGCCGCGGTGGTGGACATGTCTGCGCTGTCGTCGCCCTTGGTCAGGTTGTAGACGACGGCTCCGGCCGCGACCACGAGT
>NZ_JBFUCP010000210.1:0-466 GCF_056405175.1 Pedococcus sp. P1_H8 | reverse complement strand
GACCGACACTCGCCATCTCCCAGTCGAGGACTCCGACCGGCTCGAAGTCGACGTACATCACGTTGCCGAGGCGGGCGTCCCCCCAGACCAGCACCGACTCGGTGGTGTCCGGCAGATTGGACTCGAGCCACCTCAGCGCGCGGTCGATCAGCGGTGAGCGCTCGAGGTCACGGACGGCGAACTCGTACCAGGCGCGCGTGCGGGCGAGGTTGCGCTGCAACGCGGTGGCACCGGGCAGGTCGGGGTCGAGGAAGGCAAACACCTCGTCCGCCCCCGGGATCGAATGCAGGTCCGCGAGGGCCTTCACCGTGCTGTCCTGCAGGCGCCGCCGGTCCTCCGGCGAGGCGTCGAAGAGCCAGTTGCCGCCGAAGTTGTACGGCATCATGTCGGGCGGGACGACTCCGGTGAGACGGTCCATGAGGAAGAACGGCATCCCCAGCACGTCACCCGACGGCTCCATGAAACC
>NZ_JBFUCP010000209.1:0-466 GCF_056405175.1 Pedococcus sp. P1_H8 | reverse complement strand
ACCGGCACCCGGATGGCGATCTTCGGGGTGCTGCTGGTCGCGTTCGGCATCAAGGCCGCGGTGTTCCCGCTGTCGACCTGGCTGCTCGACTCCTACCCGACCGCGCCGGCCCCGGTCACCGCGGTGTTCGCGGGCCTGCTCACCAAGGTGGGCGTGTACGCGATCATCCGGGCGCAGACCCTGCTGTTCCCGCAGGGCGACCTGGACAACGTGCTGATGGTCTGCGGACTGCTGACCATGCTGGTCGGCATCCTCGGCGCCATCGCGCAGACCGACATCAAGCGGCTGCTGTCGTTCACGCTGGTCAGCCACATCGGCTACATGGTGTTCGGCATCGCGCTCTCGACCGAACACGGCCTGTCCGGGGCCGTGTACTACGTGGCGCACCACATCATGTGTTCGGCATCGCGCTCTCGACCGAACACGGCCTGTCCGGGGCCGTGTACTACGTGGCGCACCACATCAT
>NZ_JBFUCP010000208.1:0-467 GCF_056405175.1 Pedococcus sp. P1_H8 | reverse complement strand
GCCCAAGGGYGTCRCGGTGACGCATGCGGCGGCGGTGAACCAGTTGGTGTCGATGCAGGCCGAGTACGGGCTCGGCGAGCGGGATTCGGTGCTGCAGAAGACGCCGGCGACGTTCGATGCGTCGGTGTGGGAGTTCTTCTGGCCGCTGCAGGCCGGTGCCCGGTTGGTGCTGGCGACCGCGGACGGTCATCGTGACCCGCAGTATCTGGCGCGGGTGATGGTGGAGCAGTCGGTGACGACGGTGCAGTTCGTGCCGTCGATGCTGCCGATGGTGTTGGCGGCGTTGCCGGAGTCGGGGACCCCGGCGTTGCTGCGGGTGTTCGCCGGTGGCGAGCCGTTGCCGGCCGTTGTTGCGGCGGAGTTCGGGCGGGTCACCGGTGCTGCGGTGCACAACCTCTACGGTCCGACCGAGGCGGCGATGCAGGTCACCCGCCGCGAGGCGGCCGAGACCGATGCGGCGGTGGTGC
>NZ_JBFUCP010000207.1:0-468 GCF_056405175.1 Pedococcus sp. P1_H8 | reverse complement strand
GCAGTGCTCCGTCGGCAGCAGGGTGGCGATCAGGTCCCGAACCTGCCCGGCGGTGGAGGAGTTCTCGCGCGGCGCCAGCAGCCCGAGGTACTCCTGCGCGAACGGTCGCAGGACCGGGTTCGACAGGCGGTTCGGTGCGTCCAGGTCGCCGGTCGCGATGATGATCCCGTCGATCTCGTGGTCGTAGTAGATCGACGGGCCGAACACGCGGGCATGCACCTCCCCGTTGGCGGGGGCTCCGTGGGCGAAGCAGGTGGCCACGGGCAGCCATCCGTCGGGCAGGAAGTCGGACAGGATCCGGAAGATCGACGCGACGACCAGTTCGGTGGACTGGCGTCCGAGCGTCATGTCGGTCGCCGGCCGGACCTGGATCGTGGCCAGGCCCCCCGATTCGGTCAGGTCCAGGAGGATTGCCTCGTTGTGCAAGCTCATGTGGCGCAGCACGATTCCCATCGCACTGCGCACGTC
>NZ_JBFUCP010000206.1:0-468 GCF_056405175.1 Pedococcus sp. P1_H8 | reverse complement strand
GGACAAGATCCGCAACGTCGCGGCCACCGGCGCCGAGTTCTGTTGCGCCAGCGACTCGTCGTGCCTGATGCACATCGGTGGCGGCATGTCCCGGCTGCAGATGGGGACCAGGACGGTGCACCTCGCGGAGATCCTGGCGTCGGTCGGGCCGGTGACGGCATGAGGGGTGTCGCGCTCGGCCTGCCGCCGTTCCCGCCCCGCGCGCCGAGGGGCGCCGGGTTCCTGCGCGGCACCGAGACGTTCCCGGCCGCCGCGCACCACGAGCTGGCGAACGCCCAGCTGCGCCGCAACCTCGGCAAGGCCACCCACACGATCCGCGCCAAGCGCCTCGCGGTCACCGGGGAGCTGCCGGACTGGGAGGCGTTGCGGGACGCGGGATCCGCGATCAAGACCGACGTGATGAACCGGCTGCCGGAGCTGCTCGAGCAACTCGAGGCGGCGGTGATCGCGCGCGGCGGCGTCGTGCAC
>NZ_JBFUCP010000205.1:0-468 GCF_056405175.1 Pedococcus sp. P1_H8 | reverse complement strand
GACCAACGCCTCGCTGTCCAGATGCTTCGCGTCGAAACAGATGGGACAGACCAGGTATCGGCCGCCCGCCGCCGCGTAGCGTGCGGCCAGTTCGGGCAGCGGCGGGCATCCGTCGCAGGCCACGCCCTGCAGGGTCCCGCGCAGGACCAGGCGTACCGCCTCCTTCGTCAGGAACATCAGCGTCTCGCGGCCGTCCTCCGCCGCACCGACGGCGACCAGGAAGGCCACCGTCACCTTCTCCGCGTCCTCGAGGCCGGTCGTCAGACTGATCACGGCCTTGGGTCGTCCTCCGTTGTTCGTCATGGTGTCGACTCTTCGCCGCCGCGCCCGGATCGGCATGGGGCAACTGCCCCATCAGTCGGACGAAGCGTGCACCGGCGGACGCACCAGCCCGTGGTCGATCGCGGCCAGGCTGGCCTGCGTCCGGTTGCCCACCCCGAGTTTGAGGTAGATGTGCTCGACGTGATT
>NZ_JBFUCP010000204.1:0-469 GCF_056405175.1 Pedococcus sp. P1_H8 | reverse complement strand
GCGTCTACCCCTCCGCGGCGGACCGCGCGTCCTTCGCGGCCACGATCATGAGCAGTCCCGCGCAACGCGCCATGTACGGCGCGATCTACAACGACAGCCTGGGCGCGGTCGGCATCTGGAAGGCCGGCATGTTCCACACCCTGATCGCGGTCGCGGTGATCCTGACCCTGATCCGGCACACCCGAGCGGAGGAGGAGTCCGGCCGGACAGAGCTTCTCGACTCCACCTCCGTCGGCCGGTACGCCGGGCTGACCGCCGCGTTGACGGTCGCCTTCGGAGCCTCGATCGCGACCGGGCTGATCGGTACCGCCGGACTGCTCACCACCGACGTGCCGCACGCCGGCTCGCTGGCCTTCGGTCTCGCGCTGGCCGGCTCGATCGCGACCGGGCTGATCGGTACCGCCGGACTGCTCACCACCGACGTGCCGCACGCCGGCTCGCTGGCCTTCGGTCTCGCGCTGGCCGGCTC
>NZ_JBFUCP010000203.1:0-469 GCF_056405175.1 Pedococcus sp. P1_H8 | reverse complement strand
GAGCCGGTGCGGGTCCGCGACGAGGTCCGGCCGCTCTACCACGCGGCCCTCGCGCACGGCAGTAATCACCTGGTCACGCTCGTCTCGGACGCGGTGGCCGCGCTCCGCGTCGCCCTCGCCGGCGGCGAGCTGCTCGGCCAGCAGCTGGTGGACGACGACCCCAACGGCGTGGCCGAGCGGGTGCTCGCGCCGCTGCTGTCCGCCGCCCTCGACAACGCGCTGCGCCGCGGCCCGTCCGCGCTGACCGGCCCGGTGGCGCGCGGCGACGTCGACGCGGTGACCACTCACCTGCGGGTGCTTCGCGAGGTGGACCCGCAGCTGGCGGAGGGGTACCGCGCCATGTCGCTGCGCTCGGCGCAGCTCGCCGGCGCCAAGCCTGAACTCATCGAGATCCTGGAGGACAATTCGTGAACGGCTACGCGCGCGGTGAACTGACTGTGCATCACGACCCGGCCGCACTGACCAAGGT
>NZ_JBFUCP010000202.1:0-470 GCF_056405175.1 Pedococcus sp. P1_H8 | reverse complement strand
GCCGTCGCGGTACTTCCCGGTGAGCACGCCGCCGGCCAGCGGGACCGCGGCCAGCAGTCCGACGCCGTGGTGGTCCGCCGCCGGGATGAGTTCGTCCTCGACCCCGCGGGCGAGCAGCGAGTACTCGGCCTGGGTGGCCACCAGCGGCGTGCCCGCGGCCGCGGTGGCCAGCTGCCAGCCGAGGTAGCCGCGGGCGCCGACGTACCGGACCCGGCCGCTCGTGACCGCGTACTCGAGCGTCGAGGCCACCTCGTCGACCGGGGTGAACGGGTCCCAGGTGGCCACCTGCCACAGGTCGAGGTGGTCGGTGCCCAGTTCGCGCAGCGTCGCGTCCAACTGCCCGAGCAGTGCGCGGCGCGAGCAGTCCACGCCGTCGCGGCCGGGATGGATGCCGCCGCTGCTCGAGATCACCAGTTCGGTGCGCGGGACCACGTCGTCGAGCAGTTCCGCGAGGATCCGCTGGGCGACAC
>NZ_JBFUCP010000201.1:0-470 GCF_056405175.1 Pedococcus sp. P1_H8 | reverse complement strand
GGTGCCGGGCGCCGCCGCGGCGCCGGGCGGGCTGCGCGCGACGGTCAGCGTGATCGCCGGGAACACGCTTCCGCTGCCCGACGGTGCTCGTCCCGTCATGCTGGCCCAGGCCGACGGAGCCGGGGACAACGCCGATGCCGTCTACCTGCGTCCGGGCAACGGTGGTCTGGTCCACTCCACGGGCATCGCGGCGTCCAGTGAGCGCCGTGGCGCACTGTTCTTCGTGGCCGACACCGGGGTGCGCTACGGAGTCGAGAACGACGACGCGGCAAAGGCTCTCGGTCTGACCGCCCCCGGCGCGCCGGCGCCGTGGCCCATCCTGTCGCTGCTGGCGCCGGGGCCCACGCTGGGGCGAGAGGCCGCGTTCCTCGCTCATGACGGGGTGGCGCCGGACGATCACCCGGTGGTGGTACCCGACCCCGCTCGCTGACGGACGCGGCGGAGCGGCAGCGACGCGAGCAGCCCGATCC
>NZ_JBFUCP010000200.1:0-470 GCF_056405175.1 Pedococcus sp. P1_H8 | reverse complement strand
GCGGATACTACGGCCGGGTCGACCTCACGTCTGACCGGTTCGTGGCGAATCCGTTCCGCCCCGGTGGCGAGCGCATGTACCGCACCGGCGACCTGGTGTTCTGGGGCGCTGACGGGGAACTCGGCTACATCGGACGCACCGACKWCCAGGTCAAGWTCCGCGGYCASCGCRTCGAACTGGGCGAGATCGAGACGGCACTGCTGGCGCACGACGCGGTCCTGCAGTCGGCCGTGTTGGTGGTCTCGACGGCGACGGGCGACCACCTGGTCGCCTACGTCGTGCCCATGCAGGGTACGCAGGTGAACTCGGAGGACCTGCTCGGTTTCGCGTCGACGTCGTTGCCCACCTACATGGTTCCGTCGGCAATCGTCGTACTGGCGGAGTTCCCGTTGAACCCGTCCGGCAAGCTGGACCGAAAGGCGTTGCCGGCTCCGGTGTTCGAGGCGCGCGCGTACCGGGCGCCGCAGACC
>NZ_JBFUCP010000199.1:0-471 GCF_056405175.1 Pedococcus sp. P1_H8 | reverse complement strand
CGGGTACACCGTCCGGACGGACTCGTGGCGGCCGAGCACGTCGGCCACCGCCAACTCGAGCGCGTCGAAGTCGAGGCGTCCGTAGAGCCGGACGGCGCTCGCGATGTTGTAGGCGGGCGACGCGGGGTCGAGCCGGTTGATCAGCCACATACGCTGCTGCGCAAGCGAGAGCGGCACCTGCTCCGGGCGCTCCGCGGCGACCAGCGCGGGCCGCGGGGCGCGCCCCTCGGCGCTGACCGCGCGGGCGGCCAACTCGGCGACCGTCGACGCCTCGAACAAGTCCCGCACGCCGAGCGCAGAACCGACCGCCGAGTTGACCCGGGCGACCACCCGAGTCGCCGAGAGCGAGTTGCCACCCAATGTGAAGAACGACTCCGTTGCCGAGACCCGCTCGATCCCGAGCACGTCGGCGAAGACTCCGGCGACGGCCACCTCGACCGGCGAGCCGGGCTCGACGTACTCGCCCGAGTC
>NZ_JBFUCP010000198.1:0-471 GCF_056405175.1 Pedococcus sp. P1_H8 | reverse complement strand
GGCACCAGCGCCGCCCGCGTCACGGTGCCGATCATCGACATGGGCGTCTACCTCGGCTGGCTGACGGCCCAGTGTGTGAGCGCCGGCGTGCGACTGAGCAGTACGGAGGTCGCCGATCTCGCCGAGGTCGACGGCGACCTGGTGGTGGTCGCGGCGGGACTGCGCTCGGGCGCCCTCGTCGGCGACGACACCCTCGCCCCACTGCGCGGGCAGGTGGTCCGGTTGGCCAACCCCGGCCTGACCGACTGGTTGATCGACGACGACAACCCCGCTGGCATGACCTACGTCGTGCCGCGTTTCGAGGACGTGGTCTGCGGGGGCACGGCGGACCTCGGCGCGTTCGACACCCGCGTCGACCCGGATGTCGAACACGCCATCCTGGCCCGCGCCCGCGCGCTGGTCCCGGCGCTGAGGGACGCGCCGATCCTCTCGCGGGCGGTGGGGCTGCGGCCGTCGCGACCGGAGGTGCGG
>NZ_JBFUCP010000197.1:0-471 GCF_056405175.1 Pedococcus sp. P1_H8 | reverse complement strand
GGATCGAGCTGCACGGCGCCCGCCGAGAGCACGCTGAGGTAGGTGTTGAGGGCGTGGGCGCACCCCACGTTCCAGCGCGCCGACCCGAGTGAGTTGATCGCGTATCCGGCGGTCACGTGCTGGTAGTTGTCGTCGGGGTCGAGTGGGAAGTACGGCACCACGTCGACCTGGTTGTAGATCCGCCACGACACGCCGCTGAGCCCGCCGTACCGCGCCGCAAACGTGGCATCTCCCACCTTCGGTGAGGCAAACGTCCACGCCTGCGGGCGCAACGCGGTGTTCGCGGCGAGATCTGCGACAAGCAGGGTCGCCAACGCGCCGCCGAGGCTGTGACCACACACGACGACGGGTGATGCGGCGTCGAGCGTGGCGCCGAGACCGTCGGCGGCCGCCCGGGCGAGCGCGGACGCGAAACGGCCCGGCGCCGCGGGCGCGGACTGCCCGGGCGTCATGGTGCCGAAGGTGGCGTAG
>NZ_JBFUCP010000196.1:0-471 GCF_056405175.1 Pedococcus sp. P1_H8 | reverse complement strand
GGGGCAACCGCACGTCGAGGGACATGCGCCGGCTGAGGGAACGGGCTTCAAGCCGCCGACGAAGGACCCGTGGAAGAGCTTCCGCGGGGTCTGCGCGGGCACGCTGATCCTGGAGGCAATCGTTGTGCTGCTGGCGATCCCGGTGGTCGCGACCGTCGGCGGGGGACTGACCGCGGCCAGCGGGACCTACCTCGTCGTGCTCGCGCTGCTGATGATCCTCGGGGCGGGTGTGCAGGGCCGGTCGTGGGGGATGGCGTTCAACATCGTGCTGCAGGTCGCGCTGGTGGCCGGCTTCGCCGTGCACATCTCGATCGGCGTGATGGGACTGGTGTTCTCGTCGGTCTGGGCGTACCTGCTGTACCTGCGCCGCGACATCCTGGACCGGATGGAAAAGGGACTGCTTCCGGGTCAACGGGACTGACGTTCTAGGCTGAGTGCTGTGACTGAGCGGACCCTGGTACTGATCAAGCC
>NZ_JBFUCP010000195.1:0-471 GCF_056405175.1 Pedococcus sp. P1_H8 | reverse complement strand
AAGATGCACACCGCTCAGATGGAGAAGACGGCTGCCGACGAGGCCGCCGAGGCTGCTGCCGGCGCTGCCGGCACCAACTACTCCTCCGAGACCGGTGCGGACGAGAGCGGCGAGGCTGTCGCGGCTTCGTCCGAGGCAAGCGGATCCCTGGCCAGCGATGCACAGCTCGCTGCGCTGCGGGAGAAGCTGTCCGGCAACGCATAGTCTGACGACCCGCTAGTCGGGTCCGACCCGAGAGCCCCGGCCCTTGCAAAAAGGACCGGGGCTTTCTGGTGTCCGGGTGTCGGGTGTGCGGGCGGTTGCGGTTCAGGCCCCGTTGCTCGACACCAGCTCGTCGAGCAGGGCGGCCTTCTCCACGAGGTCGTGTTCTGTCGGGTTGTCGGCGTCGGGCAACTCCGCGAGGAGGTCGTCGCGGGTGGTGACCACCCAGGGCGACTGCCGCGTGACCTCCTCGCCGGAGAAGATCTTGAG
>NZ_JBFUCP010000194.1:0-472 GCF_056405175.1 Pedococcus sp. P1_H8 | reverse complement strand
CGCCTACCGTAGACCTGTGACCGCGACCAGCCCCCGCCGCGACCTGCGCCTGCTGCTGCGCTGCGCGCCGCTGGTCCTGGTGCCGGTGCTGCTGCTGGCGAGCACGTATCCGGGTCGCTATCAGGTTCCGTGGGGGTACTGGCTGCTGGCGACTGCGGCGGCCGCGGCGTTCGTCGTGGGCGAGAAGTGGCCGCTGCCGGTCTCGCTCGTCATCTCGGCGCTGGCCGCCGCCATGTTCGCGGCCCACCCCTGGGGCGTGGCCGGGCTGGTCCCCTACCTGGGCGCGGTGGCATTGGGTGAGGTGGCGATGCGGGCCCGCGGGTCCTGGCCGGTGGTGGTGGCGACGCTCGGTTGGACGGCCGCGGTGCTGTTCGGACTCTGGTCCGACTCCTTCTCGACGTTCTGGCGGGCCGCGACGGTCGTCGAGGCGGCGGCCTACGTGGGCCTGCCGCTGCTCCTCGGGCTCTACCTG
>NZ_JBFUCP010000193.1:0-473 GCF_056405175.1 Pedococcus sp. P1_H8 | reverse complement strand
CTGTTCGCGCAGCGTGAGCTTCTTGAACTTGCCGGTGGCCGTCCTCGGAATGGTGGAGACGATCTCGAACCGCTCCGGCAGCTGCCACCGCGAGAACTCGGTCGACAGGTGCTCACGCAACTGCTCCGGGTCCGCGGTCATGCCGTCCCGGAGCACGAGTACCGCCAGCGGACGCTCGCCCCAACGGGGGTCGGGCACGGCGATCACCGCGGCCTCGGCCACCGACGGGTGTGCCATGAGGTGGTTCTCGAGGTCGACCGAGGAGATCCACTCGCCTCCGGACTTGACCAGGTCCTTGGAGCGATCGCAGATCCGGATGCAGCCGCGGTGGTCGATGCGGACGATGTCTCCGGTACGGAACCAGCCGTCAGCGGTGAAACTGTCGGCGCCCTTGCCGTTGTGGTAGGCCGCAGCCACCCACGGACCGCGCACCTCCAGCTCGCCCATGGCGCGGTCGTCCCACTCGATGAACC
>NZ_JBFUCP010000192.1:0-474 GCF_056405175.1 Pedococcus sp. P1_H8 | reverse complement strand
GTCGTTCTTGCGATCGGCGCCCTCGGCGCGGCCGTCCCCAAGGTCCGGCTGCGCGGGACCGCCTGGACCGCCCTGCGTGACCGCGGTCTGACCGCCAACCAGGTCCGCACGATCGGGGCCGCAGAGATCGCCGGTTCGGTCGCCGTGCTGGTCGGGCTGTTCTGGTGGCCGCTGGGCGTCGTCGCGGCGGCGGCACTGCTGCTGCTGATGCTCGGCGCGACCGCCTTTCACGTCAAGTACGGCGACTTCGGCAACCCCGACATGCGCGGTCCCGCGCTGTACCCGGCCGGCCTCGCGGTCCTCGCGGTGGTCGTGATCGTCGCGCTGCTCCTCGCGAACTAGGGCACGCCACTCACCCGCTTGCGCCGCCCGCCCAAAGGGGGATGCTGAGAGTAGGACTCCAACAACGTCGGACGCGGCCCCACAAGGGCCTCCCGACGTAGGCACCAGGAGGTCAACCATGACCGACAAGAT
>NZ_JBFUCP010000191.1:0-474 GCF_056405175.1 Pedococcus sp. P1_H8 | reverse complement strand
GCCTACATCACGGTGAACTCCGATCCCAAGGACTACGGCAAGATCACCGTGCTGCAGCTGCCGATCAACAAGCAGACGCAGGGGCCGGCGCAGTCGCAGAACTCGATGATCTCCGACGCCCGGGTCGGCTCGGAAAAGGCGCTGCTGGAGAAGACCAACAAGATCCAGTACGGCAACCAGCTCGCGCTGCCCATCGCGAAGGGCGGCATCCTCTACGTGGAGCCGATGTACACCGAGCGCAGCGGGGCCAACACGGCGACCTTCCCGCAGCTGACCCGGGTGCTGGCCAGCTACCAGGAGCCCGGTCCGACCGGCCGCATCCGGGTGGGTTACGCCGCCACCCTGGCCGAGGCGCTTGACCAGGTCTTCGACGGCGGGACATCCGGCACCGCAACGGCTCCGGGCGGCAGCGCGACCACGCCGCCGCCGAGCGGTGGCACGCCGCCCGCACCGGAGACGGCGCCGGCCCCGCTC
>NZ_JBFUCP010000190.1:0-475 GCF_056405175.1 Pedococcus sp. P1_H8 | reverse complement strand
GATCATGACGTCCAGGTCGCCCTTGGGCCCGGTGACGGTGTGCTTGACGGAGTCCGCGGTCTCGAAGAACTTGTGGAAGCCGAGCTTCTCGAGCTCGCGCTTGAGGTCCGGCACCGGGTAGTCCGGCAGCAGCACCGTCGCGTCCTTGTTGACGTGCTTGCTCAGCGTCTCGGGGTCGAAGTGGTCCTTGTGCAGGTGCGAGACGTACAGGTAGTCGACATTGCCGAGGGCGTCCCAGTCCAGCCCCGTGTTGTCGGGGAAGGGGAACCACGACGCGAAGTAGGCGGGGTTCACCCACGGGTCGCAGAGGATCGATCCCGCCTCGGTCTGGATGTGGAATCCGGCGTGTCCGACGCTCGTGACCTGCACTGGTATGCCTCCTACGGATGATTCGACGCCTCAAGGGTAGGCGGCTGCGCCGCCCGTGCGCCTTTCCGGTGGCCCCAGTCACCAAAAAGGCGCACAGGCAGCGGAG
>NZ_JBFUCP010000189.1:0-477 GCF_056405175.1 Pedococcus sp. P1_H8 | reverse complement strand
CGCTGGCGCTGGGCGTCGCGCTCGTCGGCTCGGCGGTCTCGCTCGTGCCGATCTACGTCTTCGGCGTCCTGGTCGACCGGGTGCGCGAGCAGGCGCCGACCGAGATCATCATCGGGGTGGTCGCGGTGATCACCGTCGCCGCGATCGTCGGCGGGGTGTTCGCCGGGTGGGCCTCGGTACTGATCAGCCGGCTCGGCGAGACCATGCTGGCGCGGCTGCGGGAGCGGACGGTCGGCCGCGCGCTCACTCTGCCGCTGTCGACCGTGGAGCGGGTGGGGAAGGGAGACCTGCTCTCCCGCGTCGGCGACGACGTCTCGGTGATCGGCAAGGCGGTGGCGGACGTGGTGCCCGGACTGGTCGCCGCCGTGCTGCTGGTCGGGCTGAGCCTGGGCACGATGCTCGGCATCGACTGGCGGCTCGGACTGGCGGGCGCGGTGGCACTGCCGATGTACGCGCTCGGGCTGCACTGGTACCTGC
>NZ_JBFUCP010000188.1:0-477 GCF_056405175.1 Pedococcus sp. P1_H8 | reverse complement strand
TCCAGGGTCAGCCCATCTCGGCGTGCCGGTAGCACCAACGCCACGCCTCGCCCGGCTCGTGCGAGCGCATGACGGGGTGTCCCGTCTGCTCGAAATGCGCGGTCGCGTGCCGGTGGGGACTCGAGTCGCAACATCCGACGTGGCCGCAGGTGAGACAGATCCGCAGGTGCGCCCAGTTCTGCTCACCGAGCGCCGCGCATTCCTCGCAGAGGCCGGGCGTGCGCGGCTCAGGGTCCGGTCCGGTGGCCGCGGCGAGTTCGTCGCAGGACCCGGCGGTGGCCGGACCCGGGGATCCCGCTCGGATGCGGTCAGCCGCGCGTCGCAGAACTCTCTTCATCACCTCCCATCCTGCATGCTGCAGGGTGGGATATCCACACATCCGACCGCCTGGACGGAGACCGCCGTGAACGTGGCCCTGCTCGCCGTCGCGGTGGCGGCGTTGCTCACCGCCGCCGTAGCGCGGCGCTTGAACTGGTC
>NZ_JBFUCP010000187.1:0-479 GCF_056405175.1 Pedococcus sp. P1_H8 | reverse complement strand
CCCCGGGGCGCCGCCGGTGAGCGCGTCCAGTCGCTGCCTGATCCGGTCCCTCGCCTCGTCGGTGCTGCGCATGCCGACGACGTTAGGTCCGAGCGGGCGAAGGCCCCGCGGCGCGACCTGGAGAAACAACTCGCCTGTGGATCGACCGCGGGGCTGTGGATATCGCCGAGCCGGAGAAGTCAGCCAAGGACAGACCGAGAGAGCGCAGGCCAGGACAAAGCGACGGCGCCGCATTCACCCAAGCGTGGATGCAGTGCCCGAAGCAAGAACTGCGGGCTCATGCGGCCCAGCCGACGAGGCAACGCCGCGGGCAGATTTCGTGCCTGTGCAGTCAGCCCTGGTCGTCCACGTCGGCCCAGTCTCCCGCGCCCGCACCGCCGGGGAACACCAGCACACCGATCGCGCCGGGCCCGACGTGCGCGCCGAGCACCATGCCGAACTCGCCGACCACCACCTCGGTGATGCCCTCGATCCGGGCC
>NZ_JBFUCP010000186.1:0-480 GCF_056405175.1 Pedococcus sp. P1_H8 | reverse complement strand
GTTCTCGGGTCGTCCGACCATCGATCTGGGGCCATTCGTCCTGCCCTTGTACGCGTCGTCAGGCCTCTTTGCTTATCTGTGCGCCCTGCTGTTTGTGTGGATCGCGCTTCGTCACGATCCTCAGGCATCGTCGACGGTTCGGTGGCTCTCCGTACTTCTTCCGGTGGGAGCAGCCCTGAGCATCGGGGCGGGTATGGCTATCGCATGGTGGAGGAACTTCAACCCGACTCCGACGGTCTTCACCGTGGTGATCGGAGTGGTGGTCGTCGTGCTCGGGGCGACTGCCGGCTTTGCCCGCCACCGTGGGGTCAGAGCGCAAAGCGGCACCCAGCCCGATGCGATCTGAATTCTTGCAAGGGGCGCTAACCGAAATTCGGCGGCGGCGTGACTCTTCGCCTCCGTGCGGCACGAGGAGTCCCTGGTAGCCGCCAGGTCCGGCAGACAGCGATCCCGCACCGACAGCGAAATCCATGGATTCCG
>NZ_JBFUCP010000185.1:0-480 GCF_056405175.1 Pedococcus sp. P1_H8 | reverse complement strand
CTCGATGCCCTCGTGGCTGCAGTGGTTCGCCGAGAACCAGCCGGTCACCCCGATCATCGAGACCGTCCGAGGACTGCTGATGGGCACCGAGATCGGCAACAGCGCCTGGCTCGCCCTCGGCTGGTGCGCGGCGATCACCGTGGCCGGCTTCGCCTGGTCGACCGTGCTCTACCGCCGGCGCGTCGCCGCCTGAAATCCCGGCCCCGTCCGAGGTATCCGGTACCGGGAGAAACACCAGACCATGGGGTGCGTCGAAACCCGAGCCCCTGCGGTTAACCTGGGGTGGTGGAAGCCATCACCAGCAGTCGAGCCTCGCGACGCGCGGACCCGGCTCTGGAGAGCCCGGACGATCCGCAGGAGTTGCTGCCCCGCAAGCGCCCCACTCAGGAGCGCAGCCAGCGCAAGTTCGACGCCCTGCTCTCCTCCGCGCGCGAACTGCTGACCGAGGTCGGTTTCGAGTCGTTCACCTGTGAGGAGGTC
>NZ_JBFUCP010000184.1:0-483 GCF_056405175.1 Pedococcus sp. P1_H8 | reverse complement strand
GCCTCCTGGACGGTCAGCTTCCCGGCGTTGAGCTGCTCGATGAACTTGTCCACCATGATCCGGACCGCGGTGGTCTCGGTGGCGAGCTCGGCGAGCACGAACCGGGTGTTCTGGAAGCTGCCGATCGACTTGCCGAAGGCCTTGCGGTCGCGGCAGTACTGGATCGTCATGTCCAGGCAGGACTCCATCGCGGCTGCCGCCACGACGGCGATCGACAGCCGCTCCTGCGGCAGGTTCTGCATCAGGTAGATGAAGCCCATGCCCTCCTCGCCGAGGAGGTTCGCGGCCGGCACCCGGACGTCGGTGAAACTCAGCTCGGCGGTGTCCTGCGCCTTGAGGCCGATCTTGTCGAGGTTGCGGCCCCGCTCGAAGCCCGCCAGGCCGCGCTCGACGACGAGCAACGAGAAGCCCTGCGCGCCCTTGTCGGGGTCGGTGCAGGCCACCACGACCACCAGGTCGGCGTTGATGCCGTTGGTGATGAAG
>NZ_JBFUCP010000183.1:0-483 GCF_056405175.1 Pedococcus sp. P1_H8 | reverse complement strand
CCCCTGGTGCCGGCGCTGCGCTCCTACTGGATCGCAATCCACGTCACGATCGTCGTGTCCGCGTGCGGGATCCTCACCTTCGCCAGCACTGCGAGCCTGCTCCACGTCGTCGCGGTCCACGGGCACAAGCGATCCCGCGGACCACTGGCGTGGGTCGCCGCCCGACTTCCCTCCGCGGAACTACTCGATCGGGTCGCCTACCGCACGACCATTGTCGGCTTTCCGCTGTACACAATCGGGGTCATCTGTGGCGCGATCTGGGCCGAAGCCGCATGGGGACGCTTCTGGGGCTGGGACCCGAAGGAGACCGTCTCCTTCATTGCGTGGGTGCTCTACGCCGCCTACCTGCACTCCCGAGCTACGAGCGGATGGGGGAATCTTCGCGCATCGTGGATCAACGTCGCAGCCCTCGCCACCACACTGTTCAACATGTTCGCCATCAACTTCGTCGTCTCGGGCCTGCACTCCTACGCAGGCCTCAAC
>NZ_JBFUCP010000182.1:0-483 GCF_056405175.1 Pedococcus sp. P1_H8 | reverse complement strand
CTTGTCTGATGCACGTCAAGTTCGGCCAGTACCACGTGCGCGACGTCGAGTTCGTCGCCGCCTTCGACGTGGACGCGAAGAAGGTCGGGTTCGACCTGTCCGAGGCAATCCTCGCCAGCGAGAACAACACCATCAAGATCGCCGACGTGCCGCCGCTCGACGTCCCCGTCCAGCGCGGCCCGACGCTCGACGGCATCGGCAAGTACTACGCGCAGACCATCGAGGTCTCCGACGCCGAGCCCGTCGACATGGTCGCCGCACTCAAGGCCGCCAAGGGCGACGTCCTCGTCTCCTACCTGCCGGTGGGCTCCGAGCAGGCCGACAAGTTCTACGCGCAGTGCTGCATCGACGCCGGTGTCGCGTTCGTCAACGCCCTGCCCGTGTTCATCGCGTCCGACCCGGAGTGGGCCGCGAAGTTCAAGGACGCCGGCGTCCCGATCGTCGGTGACGACATCAAGAGCCAGGTCGGCGCCACCATCACCC
>NZ_JBFUCP010000181.1:0-484 GCF_056405175.1 Pedococcus sp. P1_H8 | reverse complement strand
GGTTGACACCCGGGCCCTTCGCGAGCGAGTGCGCCATCAGCACGTGCAGGCACTTGACCCGGTCCGGCATGCCGCCACCGGTGAAATCTGTTCCGAGAGACTCGATCTCGTTGCGCTCGGCCAGGTAGGACTCGTACGCCCGCCGGTACGCCGCGGCCAGGTCCGCGTCCTTCCCGAGGCGCTCGGTCATCTCCCGCATCACCCCGGCGGACTCCTGCCGGCTCGCCTCCGCGGTGAGCCTCGGGTCCGTCAAGTAGTACAGCGTGGGGAACGGCGTGCCGTCGGGCAGCCGCGGCGCGGTCTTCACCACACCGGGGGCGCCGTCCGGGGCGCGGTACGCGATGGCGAGCACGCCACGCGGGTCGCGGCCCAACTGCGCCGCGACCGCGTCCAGATCCTCACGGGGAATCTCGGGGGTGGAATTGTTTTCGGTCGGCTCGGTCACCGGACTGGCCCTCCTTGTTGATCAGGCATGGTCATCGAT
>NZ_JBFUCP010000180.1:0-485 GCF_056405175.1 Pedococcus sp. P1_H8 | reverse complement strand
GGCAATGTGCGTCTCGTCGAGCTGGGCGGACAACGTTGTTTCGGTCGCGTCGTCTTCGTGGTCGATAGTGATCTTGCTCAGGGGTCTGGCCTTCCTCGTTGGCACGCGCGCACGAGCTTGGGGGCCAGGCCGGGTGTCGGCCGATGTCGGTGCCCTCGTCCGTGAGTCGCGCTTCCTGCTGCCAGCGGGGAGATCACGGGGATCTCGGCGCGGCGCGGGAAGGGACCTCGAGATCAGGTGCGCGCACATTATCTGTGGGCCGCCGGTGAGAACTCGTCGGCCCTGTTGTGGCGGGCAACGGGCGGCTGCCCGCGTCCATGGTAACTTGCGCCACTGCCGGATCGGGTGCATGCATGGCGAATGTCACCCGCGCGTCGGGTGGCCGCGCCGCGGAATCGGCGGGCAACCGTACGTCTAGGCTGTCCGCATGGGAGCCAATTCCTCGGATTCGTTGACGCCAGCCATAGCCGCCGATCACCCGGGAG
>NZ_JBFUCP010000179.1:0-486 GCF_056405175.1 Pedococcus sp. P1_H8 | reverse complement strand
CTGATCCTGTCACTGGCACTGACACATTCGCCGCGGCAGGTGCAGTTCTACTGCCTCGACTTCGGCGGCGGCACGCTGGCCGGGCTGGCCGGGGTGCCGCACGTCGGCTCGGTCGCCAACCGCCTCGACGTGGACCGGGTCCGGCGTACCGTCGCGGAGGTGAGCGCCGTGCTCCGGCGGCGCGAACAGCGGTTCCGCGGGCTCGGTATCGACTCGATGGCCGAGTTCCGGCGGCTGCGTGGAGCTGGCGGGCCCGACGCCGACGCGGTCGCGGCGGACCCCTTCGGCGACGTGTTCCTGGTGATCGACGGCTGGCCGGGCATCCGGCAGGACTTCGAGCCGCTGGAGGCTCAGATCGGTGCGCTCGCCGGCCAGGGCCTGTCCTTCGGCGTCCACGTGGTGGTCACGGCCTCCCGCTGGGGCGAGATCCGTCCGGCCCTCAAGGACCAGCTGGGGACCAGGATCGAGCTCCGGCTCGGCGACCCG
>NZ_JBFUCP010000178.1:0-486 GCF_056405175.1 Pedococcus sp. P1_H8 | reverse complement strand
GGTTCACGCCCAGGTTGCCCGGCACCAGCGCGCCGTCCATCACGTACAGGCCGGGGTGCCCGTGCAGTCGGCCGTGGTTGTCGGTGGCCTTGTTCAGGATGGCGCCGCCGAGGGGGTGGTACGTGAGGTTGTCGCCCCACGTCTTGTACCCGCCGAACATGTCGGTGCGGTAGATCGTGCCTTCCTTCTGGTTGATCTTGTCGAAGATCCGCTTCGCCATGTTGATGGCGGGCTGGTTCTGCGAGGTCTGCCAGGACAGCCCGACCTTGCCGGTCGACGCGTTGTACTGGAACTGCGCGCGTTCCGGGTTCTTGGTGATCGACAGGTACAGGCTGATGAACAGGTCGGCGCCCGCGGGGAAGGGAGCGATCTCCGCGAACGCCGGTCCCCCGGCGTCGTCCCAGTTGTCGATGCCCATGGTGGGGATCGATGCCTGCTTGGTGCCCGTTGCGTCCCACAGGTGGTTGGCCCGGCCGACCATGACGT
>NZ_JBFUCP010000177.1:0-487 GCF_056405175.1 Pedococcus sp. P1_H8 | reverse complement strand
CTACAAGTTCCAAGATCTGTTCTTGGACTTCGCCGCCGAGCTACAGGACGAGCCGTATCGGTCCCATCTCGGGCCCGATGAGTCCGAGGATGGCCTGGAAGATGCAGCGCAGTGGGTCGTCAGCCAGGGGCGCGTGAGATACGAAGCGGTTCTCACAGAGCCAAGCCGGATGCCATCACACATCGACGGCGGAGATCCAGCCAATCTTGGCGGGCTCGCTTGTGAGGTCTACTACGAGCGGTTCGGGGAGCCGCTAGACCTGATCTAGATGTGGTTCCCAGGCCGGTTGCGAACAGCGTGGCGTGACGCACCGGGCGGGCTCTCACGATCATCGCGGTCTCCCTGCGCCGTCGACGTCGACTACCTGCCGACCCGTCGCGGCAGATGTCACCCGACCACCCGACAAAAACGAGGTCACGACCTCTTTCGAGTTCGTGACCTCGTCTGCTGCGGTTCAAGGAACTGCTGCCTCGTAGGTGACGTGGAG
>NZ_JBFUCP010000176.1:0-488 GCF_056405175.1 Pedococcus sp. P1_H8 | reverse complement strand
CCCCCAGCCCGCCCGCCTTGAGGGTCGCGGCCGGCTGTGCGCCGAGGGCGGCGATCAGGTCCTCGCAGTGCCGGACCAGTTCGAGCACCTCACCGCCCGCGGCGGCGTTGACGTCGGCGACCTTCAACTTGGTCGCCCGGATCGGCGGCGGGGTCAGTGCGGCGGGGTCGCTGACCGTTTCCCCGCGCAGGGCCTGGCCCACCTGGTACGGCAGCTCCACGGTCTGCTCGTCGATCCAGTTCAGCAGGCGCCGGGCCAGCAGCCGCTGTACGGGCCGCTCCGGGTCGGTGCCGGGCGCGGCGTCGCGGGTGCGGCCGATCGGCGAACTGGTGGCCAGCGTGGTCAGCAGCCGGCGTTCGGTGTCGCCGAGTTCGGCGAGGGCGGACTCGATCTCCGTGGCCGTCAGCGCGTCCCGTGGGGCGTCGACCCGCCAGGTGACGGCGTCCTGCGCGGCGGGAGTCACCCGAAGCACCTTCGACCCCCACACC
>NZ_JBFUCP010000175.1:0-488 GCF_056405175.1 Pedococcus sp. P1_H8 | reverse complement strand
GCCCCCGTCGATCGAGAACGCCTGGAGCACCCGCGGCTACTACGGSTCSRTCAGCCACAACGTCAAGGCCGTCTACCAGCGCTACMTSGGCTGGTTCGACGGCAACCCGGCGAGCCTGTGGGAGCACACACCCGTCGAACAGTCGAAGCGCTACGTCGACTTCATGGGGGGCGCCGACGCGGTCGTCGCGAAGGCTCGGGAGTCGTTCGACGCCGGCGACTACCGCTGGGTCGCGCAGGTGGTCAACCACGTGGTCTTCGCGCAACCGGACCACCCGCAGGCGAGGGAACTCCTCGCCGACACCTACGAGCAGCTCGGCTACGGGGCGGAGAACGGCACCTGGCGCAGCTGGTACCTCTCCGGCATGACCGAGCTGCGTGAGGGATCTTTCGGCACGCCGACCGAGACCAGCGCACCCGACGTCATCGCTCAGCTGACCCCGGCGATGCTCTTCGACGCCATCGCGATCCAGGTGAACGGACCGAAGG
>NZ_JBFUCP010000174.1:0-488 GCF_056405175.1 Pedococcus sp. P1_H8 | reverse complement strand
CGTCCCGGGTCCTCGCGCCGGCCGCTCCGGTGGTCCGCGCCGGCACCGGACGCTTCGACGTCATCTCTGGCGGGTCGTGACCGCCGTCGTGGACAAGGCCACCAAGAGCTGGTCCATGTGGGGCGTACGTGCGACGGTGGTGGTCGCCGACCCCGCCCTCCTCGATTCCGCATGGCACCTGGTGCGCGGGCACCTCGCCGGCGCCGACGTCGTCGCCAACGGGATCCGCGAGGACTCCGAGCTGGCAGCACTCAACAATGTGGCAGGTCGGCCCGTGCGCGTGAGTGCCGCACTGGCGCAACAGGTTCGGCGGGCACTCGAGGCCGCCGAGCTCACCGACGGCGCCCTCGACCCCGTCGTCGACGCGCCGCGGCCGCGCGCCTGGCGGTCGGTCGTGGTGCACGACGGCGAGGTCACCCTGCCGGCCGGCATCGCCCTCGACCTGACCGCGACGTCACGCCCCGTCACCGCGGACCGCTGCGCGGAGG
>NZ_JBFUCP010000173.1:0-489 GCF_056405175.1 Pedococcus sp. P1_H8 | reverse complement strand
AGGTCGAGGTCAGGAACTCACCGGCACCCGAGTACACCGCAGTGATGCTGCGMKYACCCKYCRCGAACTTCTGCGTGATCGAACCCTTGCCCTCGGAATCGAGGTTCACCGGRCCACCSAGGTTSTCSGCRCCGTCCTTGAACTGCACCGTGCCACCSSCMGGAGCCGGCGAAACCTKCACGYTCAGAACCACATCCGCRCCCGCAACAGCGGAAGCCGGACCCGACACGACCGTSGTGGTCGCGACATCMGCCGGCGACACCGCGACAGTGTGCGCCGCCGACGTCGAGGTCAGGAACTCACCCGCACCCGAGTAGACGGCCGTGATCTGGTGATCRCCCTTGGCCAGGGCCTGCGTGATGCTGCCCTTGCCCTCGGMRTCGAGRGTGACCGGGCCACCCAGRTTCTCGGCGCCATTCTTGAACTGCACCGTGCCACCAGCCGGAACCGGCGAAACCTGCACGTTCAGAACCCTGCACGTTCAGAACC
>NZ_JBFUCP010000172.1:0-489 GCF_056405175.1 Pedococcus sp. P1_H8 | reverse complement strand
TCCTGACACACAGCGACGCCCGCCTGGATCTTCTGGATCGTGTCAGCGGCCCCGGTACCATCGTCGAACTCGTCAAGGCCGTGACCGAATCCGATGTGCTTTCCATCCGGCAATCCGAACTCGTCAGCGATCCACCGCTGGAACATGCAGACCGCTGTTCTCACTTGTTGCGAGGCGTAGTCGCCGCCGGATGCCTGGACTTCGCTGCACACCGCGTTCGTGAGGAATGCTCGCTCGCGAAGGTGGCGTTGCTGCCGATCCGCAGCGCTCTCCGTCTGCAAGGTCGCGTTCACAAGTGGCATGTGCACAACCTATCGGTGGTCGGGTCGGCGAGGAACGCATCCGGCTCGTTTGTGTAGCCGGTCGTAGACCCCCAGATATCCGGCGACAGCCGAAGGGGCGCTTATGTCAGGGTTCCCGTCATCGACTTGGAGGTTCCATCCGCAGCAATGACGGTGCCGTACAAGCCGTAGTGGCGCAGGCCTGGCG
>NZ_JBFUCP010000171.1:0-490 GCF_056405175.1 Pedococcus sp. P1_H8 | reverse complement strand
GCTCGGGCTCATCGTGAGCGACTCCACGCCCAGCATGTGGCAAGAGACGATCGCCGCCGTTTCGCCTCGGGACACGAGGCCTGATCCTCATGCCGAGGCTCTCGTCGAGGCGCGAAGGATCACCGCCGAGACTGCCACGCTTCCCTATCGGGGCGAGCGCGACCTCCGCTACTTGCTCATGACCCTCGCCGCGCTCAACGGCCACTCGGAACTCGCGGCAGTAATTGACAACCTCGACGACGAAGAGACATGCCCGCGCTACGCAGCACATCTCTGGGGAGCGGGCGGGGGCGCCGACAGCTGATTCGTCCGCGCAGGCCGCACTCGTGTTCGTCGTGCGAGCCGCCGATGGCAGCGTCACGTTGCGCGGTGAGCTCGGGCCTATCCAGGCGTACTAGAGAGACGAGAGAGACGCGCCACGCCCATGAGCGTCTGACTAACTGAATGAATGTAGAGAGAGCGCGTGGAGTGGAGCGGTGGGGGCGCACTC
>NZ_JBFUCP010000170.1:0-490 GCF_056405175.1 Pedococcus sp. P1_H8 | reverse complement strand
GCGAATGACGGTCCGTGGTGGCCAACTGCTCACGTGCTCGGGTACTCGGTTTCTCAGTTGCTCTGGATGTCGGGCGAATCGATCAGCCCCCACCGCGACGGCGGCAGGACGATCGCGACGGCCTTGCCGATGACATTGTCCACCGGCACGGTGCCGTTGTACTCGTCGCCGACGTGGTAGCGCGAGTCCGCGGAGTTGCTGCGGTTGTCGCCCATCACCCACAGGTTGCCCTCGGGCACCGTGTACGGCCCGAAGCAGCGCCCCGACTTGAGCGGGGTGTCGCAGGTCTGGACGCCCGGGGTGAAGGGGAAGTCGGTGACCACGTAGTTCTCGTCCAACGGCTTGCCGTCGACGAGGATCCGGCCCTGCTCGTCACAGCACTCGACCGTCTGGCCGCCGGTGGCGATCACGCGCTTGACCAGGTCGTTCTCGTCCGGCGGCACCAGGCCGACCATCGAGCCCACTTCCTGGATCCCGCGGACCACCGCGT
>NZ_JBFUCP010000169.1:0-492 GCF_056405175.1 Pedococcus sp. P1_H8 | reverse complement strand
GTGCTGCTCAGCGCGCTGCGGATCGCCGTCAGCCGCTGGCACCGCGACACCGGCCGCGCCGCGTCGGACCTCCTGGTCGACCTGGAGCGGCACGGCCGCGAGGAGCTGGCGCCGGGCGTGGACCTGTCCCGCACCGTCGGCTGGTTCACCAGCATCAGCCCGGTCCGGCTGCGGGCGGGCGAGCGACCGCTGGGCGTGCTCAAGGACGTGAAGGAGCGGCTGAGGGACGCGCCCGACGGCGGTATCGGCTTTGGCATGCTGCGGTACGCGAACGCCCGCACCGCGGGCCTGCTCGCCGCCCGCGCGGAGTCGCAGGTCCTGTTCAACTACCTCGGCAGGATGCCGTCGGCCGATCTGGGCATCGAGATCCCGTGGGCACCCGCGCCCGAGACCGATGCACTGTCAACCGATCCCGATGCCGACATGGGCGGTCCCTACCTGCTGATCGTCAACGCGATCTGCGAGGACACGGCCGACGGCCCGGTGCTCCAC
>NZ_JBFUCP010000168.1:0-492 GCF_056405175.1 Pedococcus sp. P1_H8 | reverse complement strand
GCCTGGCACAGGTACGGGATGAGCAGCGCGTTGACGATGAAGCCCGAGCGGTCGCCGGCCCGGACGGTCTTCTTGCGCAGCGTGTTCTTGGCGTAGTCGGTGACCGCGAGGACGGTCTCCTCCGACGTCGTCAGGCTGACCACGATCTCCACCAGCGGCATCACCGGCACCGGGTTGAAGAAGTGCACGCCGACGACCTGGCCGGGCCGGTTGGTGGCCTTGGCGATCTTGATGACGGGGATGGAGGAGGTGTTGGTCGCCAGGATGCCTGCCGGCTTGACGATCTTGTCGAGCTTGCCGAAGATCTCGTACTTCAGCTCTTCGATCTCCGGGGCGGCCTCGATGACCAGGTCGCGGTCCGCGAATTCCTCGATGTCCAGGGTGACGCGCACGCGCGCGATCGCGGCGTCCGCCTCCTCCTGGGTGATCTTGCCCTTGGCGACGCCGCGGGAGATCGACTTTGCGATCCGCTCCGTGGCGGCGTCCGCGTAC
>NZ_JBFUCP010000167.1:0-493 GCF_056405175.1 Pedococcus sp. P1_H8 | reverse complement strand
GTACACCTTCACCAGCACTGGTACCCACAAGGTTGTTGCGAAGTTCACCGGCACAACGGGATTCGCCCCGTCCGCCTCGCTGGCCTACCCGGTCAGCGTCACCACGCCCGCTCCGGCGGACGTGGACACCACGACCACGTTGGCCCCGCTCGGCACGGTCGAGAAGAACGTGCCGGTGGTTCTCGAGGCGACGGTCGACCCGGCCAACGCCAAGGGCAAGGTGCAGTTCAAGATCGGTGACGCACTGATCGGTGGACCGGTCGACGTGGTCGACGGTGTCGCGACCCTCACGACGACGTTCGCCAACTCCGGCACCTACAACGTCACCGCGGAGTTCACCGGTGCCGCGGGGTTCACCAGCTCGTCAGCGGCGCCGCAGACGCTGATCGTGCCCGGCGCGACCAACCCCGGCGGCGGTTTCGGCAGCCTCGGTAACCTGTTCGGTTCCTCCTGACAGGCACCAGCTCGCAAACGGGGTGCGCCGTTGACACAG
>NZ_JBFUCP010000166.1:0-493 GCF_056405175.1 Pedococcus sp. P1_H8 | reverse complement strand
CTACTGGCTGATGGCCAACACCCTGATCAGGATCGAGGCCGACCTCTACGCAGAGGCGGGGGTCCCCGCCGGCCAGGTCTGGCGGACCGTCTCCGTCGGCAGGCGGGTCCTGCAGTCCGCGGACACGGTCTCCTTCGTCCTCACCTCCACCGACGGCACACCGTTGCCGAACTACCTTCCCGGGCAGTACATCTCGGTGAGTGTGCCGCTCCCCGACGGTGCGCACCAGATCCGCCAGTACAGCCTGGTCGGGGCGCCGTCGGCGACCGAGTGGCAGATCAGCGTCAAGGCCGTCCCTGGCGGTGTCGCGCCGGATGGTACCGAGAAGCCGGCTGGCGAGGTGTCGAATTTCCTGTACCACAACGTCTTCGAGGGTGACAGCCTGTCGGTTTCGCACCCGTTCGGCGACCTGGTACTCGAGCAGGACGACGCGCCCCTGTTGCTGGTGTCTGCCGGGATCGGCTGCACCCCGATGATCGGCATGCTCAACCAT
>NZ_JBFUCP010000165.1:0-493 GCF_056405175.1 Pedococcus sp. P1_H8 | reverse complement strand
GTCCGTGACTTCCACAAGCCGATCAAGGGCACAGTGGCCGACGGATCGCGCTACCACGCACTCAACCCGGAACTCTTCTACTGGGCGCACGCCACCTTCGTCGACCAGGTCCTCTACGTCACCGACACCTTCATCCGGCGCCTGTCCCACGAGGAGAAGGTCCAGATCTTCGAGGAAGGCAAGACCTGGTATCGCCTCTACGGGGTGAGCGATCGGAGTCAACCGCAGACGTACGAGGAGTTCCTCGAGTACTGGGAACAGATGCTCGACCGGTTCGTCCCGACCCGAACCATCGTGTACGCCACCGGGTACATCAGGAAGGGCGTACCGGGTCCAGGGCGGATCCCGGCACCGGTGTGGCGGGTGCTGTCGGCGCCCCTGAACGCCTTCATCCGCACAGTCGTCGTCGGCACGCTGCCCCCGCAGATGCGTGAGGTCTGCAACCTCGAGTGGGATGCCAAGAAGGAGAAGCGGTTCCAGCGGTTTGCGGCCT
>NZ_JBFUCP010000164.1:0-494 GCF_056405175.1 Pedococcus sp. P1_H8 | reverse complement strand
ATGCTCCCGCAGTCCGTTCACGAATGCGCCGATGGTCGGTCCGACCGAGCGCGTGTAGTTGAACGCCATGTGCAGCGGCGCGCTCAGCGGCCGCTCCTGGCCCGCCGAATCTGGTTCTAGTTCCAGTGAACTCTTCCTCATGGTCACAAAGTCGAGTAGAACAGGTTCTTATTCCACTAGCAATAGTGAGTTCTGATCACCATGTATGGAGGCAGTCGATGAAGCTCGGTTTGCAACTTGGGTACTGGGGCGCGCAGCCCCCCGCCAACGCCCAGGAGTTGGTGGCCGAGGCCGACGCGTCGGGGTTCGACGCGGTGTTCTCGGCCGAGTCCTGGGGTAACGACGCGTTCACCCCGCTGGCCTGGTGGGGTTCGAGCACCGAGCGGATCCGGCTCGGCACCTCGGTGGCGCAGCTGTCCGCGCGTACGCCGACCGGTGCCGCCATGCACGCGCTGACCCTCGACCACCTCTCCGGCGGCCGSGTGATCCTCGGC
>NZ_JBFUCP010000163.1:0-495 GCF_056405175.1 Pedococcus sp. P1_H8 | reverse complement strand
ACAGCGGTACCCGGCGCCCGGGCGCCGGGCTGATCTGCAGCYKGTCGAAGTCGAAGAACTCGCCGTGGTGCTCGACCATCCCGCCGGCGAGCACCTCGCTCAGTCCAGCGGGATCATGGCCACGGCCAGTGAGAACTTCATGACCCCAGACTGGGTGCCGGCCCGCGGCCCATCCCGCGCCCGTCCCACCCACCGGAACCGCGATCGCGGCGCCGGTCGCCCCTCGGCCGGGACGCGGTGGCGTGCACCGCCTTCCGCGACCGGTCCACCGACGGGCGGCCGTCCGGCGGTAATCTGTGCGCCATGACCACCCGAGAGCGCAGCGAATTCCACGATCTCCTCCGCGAACAGATTCGCAACGAATTCACGGCCTCGCAGCAGTACGTAGCGGTCGCGGTGTACTTCGACGGAAATGACCTCCCTCAGCTCGCCGGGCGCTTCTACAAGCAGGCGACCGAAGAACGCAACCACGCGATGATGATGATCCAGTACCTC
>NZ_JBFUCP010000162.1:0-496 GCF_056405175.1 Pedococcus sp. P1_H8 | reverse complement strand
GCCGCGGCGATGCCGACCTTGCGGACGATCGTGCGGCTCACGGCTGCCCCTTCCGGTTTCGTCCGGCCACCCTCCCACACGGTCCCCGCCGGCTGCGCCGTTTCCGCGCAGGCCCGTCGCGGACGGTCAGGACCGGACGGTCCGCAGCTCCCGCTTGAGCAGCTTGCCGCTCTGGTTTCTCGGCAGCTCCTCGACGAACACCACCCGCTTGGGCACCTTGAACGGCGCGATCCGCTCCTTGACGTGCGCGATCAGCGACTCGGACGTCACCTCGCCGTCCTCGCGCAGCACCACGACCGCGGTGATCGCCTCGATCCACTTCTCGTCCGGGGTGCCGATGACCGCGACCTCCGCGACCGCGGGGTGCGTGTAGATCGCGTCCTCGACCTCGCGTGAGGCGACGAGGATCCCGCCGGTGTTGATGACGTCCTTGATGCGGTCCACCACCGTGATGAAGCCCTCGGCGTCACGGGTGACCAGGTCGCCGGAGTGGAAC
>NZ_JBFUCP010000160.1:0-498 GCF_056405175.1 Pedococcus sp. P1_H8 | reverse complement strand
AGTCCGTACCCGGCGGAGTGCGACTTGTTGAACGCGTAACCGGCGAACGGGAGCACGGTGTCCCACAGCGCCTTGATTGCCTTGGCGCCGAACCCGTTTTCCAGCATGCCCGCCTCGAAGCCCTCGAACTCGGCCTCGAGCACCGACTGCTTCTTCTTGCCCATGGCGCGGCGCAGGATGTCTGCTCGTCCGAGCGAGTAGCCGGCCACCTTCTGGGCCAGCTGCATGATCTGCTCCTGATAGATGATCAGGCCGTACGTCTCCGAGAGGATCTCCCTGAGGGGTTCCTCCAGCTCGGGGTGGATCGGGCTGACTTCCTCCAGGTTGTTCTTCCGCTTGGCGTAGGAGGTGTGCGCGTTCATGCCCATCGGGCCGGGACGGTACAGCGCGAGGGCGGCGACGATGTCGCCGAAGCCGGTCGGCTGCATCAGCTTCAGCAGCTCCCGCATGCCGCCGCCGTCGAGCTGGAACACGCCGAGCGTGTCCCCGCGCGAGAGC
>NZ_JBFUCP010000159.1:0-498 GCF_056405175.1 Pedococcus sp. P1_H8 | reverse complement strand
GCCCAGGGACACGGCGCGCTGCCACCCGAACTCGGGTACTTCCTGGACCGGACCTGGCGGATGCATCCCGCGGTCTGCTCGGCGGTCTCGGACCTGTCCTACGACGGTCGACTGCACTCTCAGGAGCCCGTCACCACCGGCCGGGCGCTGGCCGGCGTGGAGCCCGGCGTCACGACGCTGTACGTGGAGCACCGGGGCAACTCGACGGAGTCCGTCGAGGAGGCCGAGGCGGTCACCGCCGAGGTGCGGGCGCTGATCGGCACGCCATGGACCCCCGGCGCCGGCGAACCGGCCCGCCCACTCGCCGAGGGCGACATCCTCGTCGTCGCGCCCTACAACGCGCAGGTGTCGCTGATCCGGGCGCGCCGCGCCGACGCCGGCTTCGGCGACGTCCTGGTCGGCACCGTCGACAAGTTCCAGGGCCGGGAGGCCGCGGTGGTGTTCGTGTCGATGACCGCCTCGTCGATCGACGAGGTGCCCCGCGGCATGGGTTTCCTG
>NZ_JBFUCP010000158.1:0-500 GCF_056405175.1 Pedococcus sp. P1_H8 | reverse complement strand
GGCGAGGACGGCGAACCGGGGCCGTGGCAGCGGGACTACCTGGCCTGGACCGGCGCCCGGATCCGCAAGGTGGCCCGGCGGGCCCGGGGCGCCCAGTGGCTGGCCGCCCAGGACGTCGACGGCGTCACCGTCGAGCTCGACGGCGCCCAGGCCCGGGCCTTCGTGCCGGGTCCCGTGGGTGAACTCGACCCGCGGATCCGGAAGCTGCAGATCGGCGGGACCGACCTCGAGCACGACGCGCCGGGGGATCCGGAGCCCGACCTGCCGGTGCTGTGGCTCAACCGTTCCCTCGACATGACGGTCGGCAAGACCGCCGCGCAGGTGGGGCACGCGGCGATGCTGCTGGCCGGTGCGATGACCCTCGCGCAGGCGGCGCAGTGGGCAGGAAGCGGGTTCCGGTGCTCGGTGCGCGACGCCGACCCGGACCGCTGGGCCGCGCTGACCGCCCGGGTGGCCGCGGGGCAGGCGATCGCCGTCCGCGACGCCGGGTTCACCGAGGT
>NZ_JBFUCP010000157.1:0-500 GCF_056405175.1 Pedococcus sp. P1_H8 | reverse complement strand
CCTTCGGTCAGATCCCCTTCGAGCAGGACCTAGGAGCAGGCCGCGATGACCATGTCCTTGACCTGAGCCGGGTCGGCCTGGCCGCGGGTGGCCTTCATGACGTCGCCGACGATCTTGCCCGCCGCGGCGACCTTGCCGGAACGGATCTTCTCGGCGATGTCCGGGTTGGCGGCGAGCGCGGCGTCGACCGCGGCCTGCAGCGCCGAGTCGTCGCGCATGACGGCGAGTTCCCGCTTGGCGACGACCTCGTCCGGCTCGCCCTCGCCGGCGAGCACACCGTCGACGGCCTGCCGGGCCTGCTTGTTCGCGAGGGTGCCGTCGGCGACGAGCGCGATGACCCGCGCCAGCTGCGCCGGGGTGATCGGCAGCTCGGCCAGCTCGACGCCACGGGCGTTCGCCTGCTGCGAGAGGTAGGCCACCCACCAGGACCGCGCCGCGTCGGCGGGCGCGCCGGCCTCGGTGGTCGCGATGACCAGGTCGAGCGCGCCGGAGTTCACCAG
>NZ_JBFUCP010000156.1:0-500 GCF_056405175.1 Pedococcus sp. P1_H8 | reverse complement strand
GGCCGGGCTGATGTGGTCGGTGGTGACCGAGTCGCCCAGCAACGCCAGGACGCGGGCGCCCTTGATGTCGGTGACCGGGGTGGTCTCCATCGTCATGCCCTCGAAGTACGGCGCCTTGCGGACGTAGGTCGAGTTCTCGTCCCCCGCGAAGGTGTCGCCCTCTGGGGTGGACAGGTTCTGCCAGCGCTCGTCGCCCTTGAAGACGTTGGCGTAGGAGTTGACGAACATGTCCTGGTTGATCGAGGACGCGATGGTCTCCTCGATCTCCTTCGTGGACGGCCAGATGTCCTTCAGGAAGACGTCGTTGCCGTCCTGGTCCTGTCCGAGCGGGTCGACCTCGAAGTCGAAGTCCATGGTGCCGGCGAGACCGTAGGCGATGACCAGCGGCGGGGAGGCCAGGTAGTTCATCTTGACGTCGGGGGAGATGCGACCCTCGAAGTTGCGGTTGCCCGAGAGCACCGCGGTGACCGACAGGTCGTTGTCGTTGATCGCCTTGGAGA
>NZ_JBFUCP010000155.1:0-501 GCF_056405175.1 Pedococcus sp. P1_H8 | reverse complement strand
GACCGATTCCATCCGCGGCGCCGAGTGTGCACGCCAGGTGAGAACCGCGGGCCAGGCCGAAGCGGAACCCGGGGCCGACGCGGCGCCCTGCACAGGAATGGTCACCTGCCTACGGTAAGCGACAGCGGGCCGTTCGGCACCGGTGACGCCGCACCGCGCGTCGCCCGGCCCGTTCGGCCCGCACCGAACCGGGCCCGCGGTAACACTCCGACCGCCGATACGGATGAACCGGACAGACGGCCGGACGCGTCGGTCGCAGTAGACGGGGGTACTGCATGCGCGACAACCAAGAGGTCTGGGCGGAGCACGCCCGGACGGTCCTGGTCGAGGTGGCCGGCAGCTACCTCGGCACCGTCACCTACGGGGACCTCGCCGCCCGGATCCAGGCCGACACGGGGGTTCGCACGAAGAGCCTGATGCAGAACTGGATCGGCGAGACCCTCGGCCGGGTCGGGGCGGAATGCCGTCGCCGCGGCGAGCCACTGCTGACCTCCCTGTGCG
>NZ_JBFUCP010000154.1:0-501 GCF_056405175.1 Pedococcus sp. P1_H8 | reverse complement strand
GCCCTGGCCGTGGTGATTCCGCTGCGCACGCAGGGGAGCGGGCCGCCGTTGTTCTGCGTGCAYCCSGGGATCGGGCTGTCCTGGGGTTACGCCGGGCTGATGCGGTACCTGCCGCCGGACCGGCCCGCGTATGGCCTGCAGTTGCCCACGATCAGCGGTGACGGTGAGTACCGGTCGATCGAACAACTCGCCCGCCGCTACGTCGAGGAGATCCGGGGCATCGCGCCCACCGGCCCGTACCACCTGMTCGGCTGGTCGCTCGGCGGSGTSATYGCGCACGCSATGGCCGTCGAACTGCAGAGCGCCGGCGAAGAAGTCGCCACCCTGGCCGTGATGGACAGTTACCCCGACGACGGCGAGGACCCGCCGCCGCGCCGACTGGAGGTACGGGACCTCCTGCGCGGGCTGGGGCGCGAGACCGACACCGGCGGCGAGCTGACCTACGAACGGGCCGCGCACCTGATCGACGAGGCGTTCGGGGCCGAGACCGGAGTGCGGGGG
>NZ_JBFUCP010000153.1:0-502 GCF_056405175.1 Pedococcus sp. P1_H8 | reverse complement strand
GCAAGGTGCTCAAGAACGAGATCAGGTCCCGGTTGCTGAGCTAGCCGCAGGGTGGGCGAAGTGCGTCGTTCGGCCGCGCATCCTCAGGGAGATTGGGTACCGTCGCGAGACCCCAACCGCCCTCTTCCGAACAGGTTTCCCTTGACCGGCGACACGATCCACCGACGCTTCGGCACCCTCGGTGCCGGGGTGCTGCTGCCCCTGTCCCTTCGAGCCGAGCTCGCCCGCTCGGTCGAGCACGCCGTCCCGGTCCGGAGCGGCACGTGAAGGCCGAAGTGACGCACCGGATCCTGCCGGTGAACGGGATCGAGATGCACGTCGCCGAGCGCGGCGAGGGCAGGCCGGTGGTGCTCTGCCACGGATTCCCGGGGCTGTGGTTCAGCTGGCGTCACCAGCTCGACGCGTTGGCGGCGGCGGGGTACCGGGTGATCGCCCCGGACATGCGCGGCTACGGGCGCACCTCGGCACCGTCGGACGTCGCGGCCTACGACCGGGCGAACAC
>NZ_JBFUCP010000152.1:0-502 GCF_056405175.1 Pedococcus sp. P1_H8 | reverse complement strand
GGGTGGCACCGAACTTCAGTGCGCTCTCCCGCTTGAAGGCGACCGGGTCCACGGCGAGGACGTGGGCGGCCCCTGCGTGTGCGGCGCCCTGCACGGCGTTGATGCCGATGCCGCCGACGCCCATCACGATCACCGTCTGGCCCGGGTACACCTGCGCGGAGTTCACCGCGGCTCCCCAGCCCGTGCCGACGCCGCAGCCGAGCAGGCACAGCACCTCGAGCGGCAGGCTCTTGTCCTGAACCTTGACGGCGGAGTCGGTGCTGACGGTGGTGTACTCGCTGAACGTGGACAGCCCGCAGGTCTGGGCCACCGGCTGCGCGTCCAGGCTCAGCCGGAAGCTGGCCGGGTCGTCCGGGCGGCTGCCGGTCATGATCGCCGCGCCGCGGTCGCACAGGTTCTGCAGCCCCTTCGCGCACCAGCGGCAGCGACCGCAGCCCGCGACGAAGGAGAACAGCACGTGGTCGCCCTCGGCGAATCCCGTTGTCTCCGGGCCCACCTCGAC
>NZ_JBFUCP010000151.1:0-503 GCF_056405175.1 Pedococcus sp. P1_H8 | reverse complement strand
CCGCGCTCGGCTACGCGCTCGTGCGCGAACACGCACCGTCCGCCACCATGCTCATCGCCGGCATCCGGCAGGCGCTGCGGCAGGAGCCTCCTGCCGATCCGTCCCGCGACGGCGCCGGACACCTCATCGAGTTGCTCGCCTCCTGGCCCGCCGAGGCCACCGCCGACGCGCGGCCCGAGGTCCGGGAGCTGCTCGCTCTCGCGCCGAAGCAGGCCGCAGACACGCTCGCGACGTGGGGCGACACCGCCAGCCTCGACCGCGTCCGCGAGGCGACCGTCACCGGCGACGCGACCGTGCTGCTCGCTCTCGCACGCTTGACGAAGGACCCGGATGACTTCCGTCGCGTCCTCGACGCCGACCTCGAACACAAGGAGTCCGCGGTGCTCGCGCAGTGGGCCGACCGCACCGACCCGCGCTTCCTCGACTGGTGCCGCAGCCTCGTCGGCACGAAACCCGCAACGAGCGACTTCCAGCGAGCTGACCAGCTCGCCTCACTACGCATC
>NZ_JBFUCP010000150.1:0-504 GCF_056405175.1 Pedococcus sp. P1_H8 | reverse complement strand
AACTCGAGCCGGTCGGCGCGCGGGGCGAAGTCGACCTCGGTGCGGTACAGGTCGGTGCCGTCGACCAGGCCGACGGCCCGGTGCTGGTCCGGCATCCAGTCCAGCTCGATGACCGAGCCCCGCCCGGCGTAGCGGACGCCGCGGTCGTAGGTGGTCTGGCCGACGATGCGCACCAGGGTGGAGAGGGTGTGTTCGCGGTCGGCGGGGGAGAGCATGGGGTCGACGGTAGTCGGTGCGGCGGGACGGACCGGCCGGCGCTTCGAGGGTGCGTGAACTTCAGTCGGCTGCCCGGACCGTCGAGCGGGTGCCGCTCCCCGCGGTTTCGAGGGGAGCGGCGGCCCGTCAGGCGGCGAGCAGGTCCTGGTATTCGGCGTTCTTGCCGACGAACTTCTCCACGTACGAGCACGACGTCGCGATCTTGAAGCCCTCCGCGCGGGTGGCGTCGAGGGCGGCCGTGACGAGCTGGCCGGCGAGGCCCTGCCCGCCGAACTCGGGGCTCACCAC
>NZ_JBFUCP010000149.1:0-504 GCF_056405175.1 Pedococcus sp. P1_H8 | reverse complement strand
GGTCTTCGATGGTGCCGGTCGAGAGGATGTTGAACTCGCCCAACACAGGTCCGAGGGCCACCTCGTTGTGGAAGAGCATGATGTTCACCAGCGGACCGAGCAGGTCCCGCTGGACCGCACTGGCGGACGAGCCTCGGCGCATGTCCTCGTGCCGGTAGCGCTGGCGCCGCAGCGCACCCGAGACGGCGACCTGGACCTGGGTGAGGAGCTCCGCGATGGTGGTGTCGGTTCCAACGTGCAGCCTGAGCGGCACCACGTTGGACATCATGCCGCCGGACCGCCGGGCGGCGGCCGTCGTACGTGCGGTGACAGGCAGGCTCAGGATGACATCCTCGTTGCCCGAGACCTGTGCCAGATAGCTCGCGAACGCKGCGATCAGCATCCCCGCGGGCGATGAATTCTGCTCCGAGACCGCGGCGGAGAGCTGCGCGGCAAACTCGTCGGACAGCGCCGCGCTGGACACCCCGTTGACCGCCGACGGAGCCGCGGTCCGACCACTGAGGC
>NZ_JBFUCP010000148.1:0-504 GCF_056405175.1 Pedococcus sp. P1_H8 | reverse complement strand
GACCGACCCCACCGATGCCGAGGTGAGCCCGGCCTGGAAGTCCGCCGCGGACGTAGGCTGGGACGCCGCCAACCGGGCCACCGGGCCACGCGACGAGTCGCGTACCGCTTCGGGGCTGCCACAACGTCAGCCCGGCCAGCGACTGGTTCCCGGCGGCGTCGAGGGGACTGACCAGACCAACACGCCGCCGAGGCTGCGCGACCCGGATGCGATCCGCGAGAAGCTCAGCAGGCACCAGCGGGGCATCCGCGAGGGCCGCGCCGCCGGCCAGTCCGAACGCAACAGCATCTAAGGAGACAATGAACATGGATCAGGGATCCGAGCTCAACCTGGATCAGGGATCCGCGGGYCGCAGCTCRCTCGACTGGCTGGTCTCGAACTTCGCCCGCGACGTACCGGGCGTCACCCACGCGGTGCTGGTGTCCGCGGACGGGCTGCTGATGGCGGCCAGTGCCCACCTGCCGGTGGACCGGGCCGAGCAGCTGGCGGCGGTGACCTCCGGGC
>NZ_JBFUCP010000147.1:0-505 GCF_056405175.1 Pedococcus sp. P1_H8 | reverse complement strand
CTCCTAGCTGCTGCAGGCCGGGGATCTGGGACAGCCCGGGGATGTCCGAAAGGCCCGGAATCAACGGTGCTGCTGTCGGTTTCGGCTCTGCCTTGGCATCTGCGGGTGCGGCCGGCTTAGGCTTCGGACTGGCCAGCGGGTTGCTCGCCTGCCCGGCAATGCCCGCCGACTTCCCGAGGGCGCCCTCGACGCCGCCGAGGGTGCCGCCAAGCGCGGTGCCGGTGAGGAAGCTCGAGTCCAACCGCTTGTTGGTCATGTCGATGGTCATCATCAGGTTCGCGTAGTCGCCCCGGACCACCTGGTCCAGGTTCTTCATCGGGAACGGGAAGGTGAGCAAGACGGAAAGCGCATTGGTGAGCGCGTTTCCGGTACCGGCGAGCTGGTTGAGCAGCGGTGCCAGGGAATGCAGGTTGGCCTTCAGGTCGTCCCCACTCTGGTTGATCACCCGAGTCGCGACGTCACTCAACTCACCCAGCGAGACAAGCGCATTGGTGAGGTTCTGCCG
>NZ_JBFUCP010000146.1:0-506 GCF_056405175.1 Pedococcus sp. P1_H8 | reverse complement strand
GCCGTGCTCGACGCCGCCCGCGACATGCTCGTCGAGGTGGGATACGACCAGCTCAGCCTGCGGGCGCTCGCGGCCCGGGCGGGTGTCAGCCGCGCCGCCATGGCGCGGCGGTGGGAGTCCAAGGCGCACCTGGTCCTCGACGCCGTCCTCGGCCTGGAGCCGGACCTGCGGCCGTTCGAGGGTGCGGACCGGGCCGGCTGGATCCGCTGGGTGGCCACGGGTAGTTCCGAGGTGTTCCGCAGCCCCGCGGTCCGGGCGGCGGTGCCGGCGCTCCTGGCCACGCTGCGCGACCACCAAGAACTGCGCGGGGCGGTGTGGCGGAACTTCAGCGGGCCCAGCGCCGCCATGCTGCCGCCCGCCGAGGGGTCCGGGGCCGAGGATCAGCTCGAGGCCGACGCGCTGCTGGCGCTGGGCGCGGGCGCCGCGATGTTCCTGTCGCTGATCGCGCCCGAGGTGGACACCCCGCAGATGCGGGCCAAGGTGCTCGAGATCCTGCTGTTGGCGGC
>NZ_JBFUCP010000145.1:0-507 GCF_056405175.1 Pedococcus sp. P1_H8 | reverse complement strand
GTCCTGGGTGGTGTCCCCGACGAACAGCACGATGAAGCACATGGTGCCGACGGACCCGACCCCCACTACCTTGCGCGCGATGTCCTGGAAGCGGTACCGCGCCACCAGCTGACGGCGGTCGCTGGCGAGGGTGTCCAGGTAGTTGGCGTAGGCGTCGAAGAGCAGCTTGGTCGCCTCGGCGTGCCGGTCGTGCGGGAGCCGCACCACCAGCGGCGGATCCTCCTTGATCCGCAGGCCCTCGCTGGTGACGGTCGCGAACCGTGCCAGGTTGTCCAGCGGGGTGCGCCGTTCCGCTTTCGCGAACACCGCCTCGGTCGCGGCGACCGGCCGCGAGCCGACCATCTCCCGCACCAGCTCACGCAGGGCGTCCGCCTCGATCCGTGCGTACCAGATGTCGAGGGAGGTCATGCCTGCCGCGCGCGCCATCGTCTCCCGGTACACCTGCCCCACCACCCGGGCGGCCGCGCGCGCCTCCCAAGGTTCGTGACCGTCCTCGACGGACGCGAC
>NZ_JBFUCP010000144.1:0-508 GCF_056405175.1 Pedococcus sp. P1_H8 | reverse complement strand
TCGGCAGCGAGCGCGGCGAACCGAAGGTCGCGGCGGCCGAGGACTGGGGCGGCAAGTTCTGGATCACCGATCAGGCGAAGTCGCGCAACGACGTTGTGCACTTCAACAACCAGGTGACTCAGCTCGGCAACACCATCGTCCGCAAGGTCAACCAGCGCACGGTCGCGACCCTCGACGCTGCGATCACCGGTCTCGGCGGCGCCGGTGTCGTTCCCGGCAACAACTGGTCCGACGTCACCCTCACCGGCACCACGCCGACGCCGAACAACCAGCGCCCCTTCGCGGACTTCGCGAAGGTGCAGCTCGCCGCGGACGTCGAAGAGCTCGGCGTGGTCTACGACCTGTGGCTGCTCAACCCGCAGGAGAAGCACAACCTGCGGATCGCCTACGGTCCGGATCTCGACGAGATCCTCAAGGAGGCCGGACTCGAGATCTTCCCGTCGAACCGCGTCGCCGCCGGCACCGGCTACGCCGTCGCTCGCGGCCAGGTCGGGTTCCTCGACTACGA
>NZ_JBFUCP010000143.1:0-509 GCF_056405175.1 Pedococcus sp. P1_H8 | reverse complement strand
ACCGCATAGGGGTCCGATGCGTTGAGGCCGGGCAGATCGAAATCGAGGCCGGCTCGTTCCATGGCGGGCGTCCGGGTGACGCCGAGGACGAGCCCGAGAACGTCGACGCCGTGCTCGGCCATCTCGAGCCAGAGTCCCTCGGCGAAGACGCGGCTGAATGCCTTTGCCGCCGCGTAGATGCTCACGTGTTCGGCGCCGACGAAACCGGCCAGCGAGCCGAGCAGGATGATGCCGCCGCGGCCGCGTTCGCGCATCGGTGCGCCGAAGACCTGGGAGAGCTCCAGTTGGCGGTCGATGTTGAGCGTGAGGACCTTTCGGCAGGCGTCGAGGTCGCCGGTGACGAACTCGTGRCCGTAGGTGTTGGCACCGGCGTTGAAGATCAGCAGTCCCACGTCGAGATCCGCGGTGGTCTCCCGAATCCGTTCGACGGCATCCGCCGCCAGCAGGTCGACGGCGAGGGTGCGCACCTCGACTCCGTGGGCTCGCGCCTTGGCCGCGGTCTCCTCGAG
>NZ_JBFUCP010000142.1:0-511 GCF_056405175.1 Pedococcus sp. P1_H8 | reverse complement strand
GGCCAGGATGGACCAGCCGGAGCCCTGGATGGCGTTGGCGTTGGCCGAGAAGTGGCTGCGGAACGCGTCGAAGCTGCCGAACTGGTCCTCGATCGCGGCGGCCAGCTCGCCCTCCGGCTTGTCGCCACCCTCGGGGGAGAGGTTGTTCCAGAACACCGAGTGGTTGGTGTGGCCGCCGAGGTGGAACGCCAGGTTCTTCTCGTGCAGGTTCACGACGGGCGCGAGCGTGTCGGACGCGCGCAGCTCCGCCAGCTTCTCGAGGGCCGCGTTGGCGCCGGCGACGTAGGCCGCGTGATGCTTGCTGTGGTGCAGCTCCATGATCTTCGCGGAGATGTGCGGCTCGAGTGCCGCGTAGTCGTAGGGCAGTTCAGGCAGCGAGTAGACAGACACGGGGGTCCCTTCCTTACGGGCGCGCGAACGCCCGGTGTGTACCTTGCTTTGGTGCTTCTGGGTTGTAACCCAATCCCATTCGTACACCGTCCGCAACCGCCGCCCGCGGTCGGGAGCCTGT
>NZ_JBFUCP010000141.1:0-511 GCF_056405175.1 Pedococcus sp. P1_H8 | reverse complement strand
CCATCACCGACCCCGACGCCGCCGTGTACGCCTCGCCGTCGACGGGCAGGAACACCGCATCGGTGACGCCGCGGGTGACGAGCCGGCGGGCGGCGACCCGCAGCGGCATCCCCGACCCGATCCCGAACTCGCGGGCCTCGTACGACGCCGTCGAGACCACGCCGCGTTCGGTGGGGTCACCCCGCCCGCCGACGATCACCGGCCGGCCGCGCAGTTCGGGGTGGCGCAGCACCTCGACCGCGGCGACGAACTGGTCGAGGTCGACGTGTAGCACCCACTTCTCGCGCGGCGAGGCACCCATTCACCCAGTCTGCGGGCCGAGGGCGTCCGCTGCCAGCGCGGCCACGCCATCACCCGCTACTGCGCCCGGAGGACGTTCGGGACGAGTGATGTCTGGGCGTTGGTGCGAGTCGAGCGTGTGAGGCGGGCGAGGGCGCCGATTTCGAGGGCTGCCCACAGCGCACCGTCCGGGCCGAGGGCGATCCCGTGAGGCTCGGATCCCGGGGTGGGC
>NZ_JBFUCP010000140.1:0-512 GCF_056405175.1 Pedococcus sp. P1_H8 | reverse complement strand
CTACGAGGAACTGATCGAGGGAACGGCTATGTGTGGCAGCCCGGAAGAGGTCCTCGATCGAATGGGCACGTTCAAGGAGACCATAGATCCCGACATCCACCTCGCCGCCTTCGACTGCGGTGCACTCCCGCACGAGATGCTCATGGACACGATGGCGCTGTTCGCCGCCGAGGTCATGCCCAAGCTGTAAGTGCATCCCCGTCAGCGATATCGATACAATCGAGGCCTACAGCGACAAGATCAAAGGGGCCATCAAGGTGCACACAACGAGTACCGGGCACCAGCACGTGGGCACGAAGGGGCAGCAGACCGCACAGCTCATCAAGACCGCTGCACGCACCGTCTTCAAGCGCGACGGCTATCTCAATGCCAGGATGACCGATATCGCTGACGAGGCCGGCAAGTCTCCGGCCACGCTCTACAACTACTTCGACAACAAGCGGGAGATCCTCCACGCGATGTTGGAGGACTTCTTGAACCGCGTCCTCGATCAGGGGAACCCTGATCCGCAG
>NZ_JBFUCP010000139.1:0-515 GCF_056405175.1 Pedococcus sp. P1_H8 | reverse complement strand
GTTCCTCGGGGAGCGGGTGACGGGGTGGGCAATGGGCCGGGGAGGGCGAGGGGCCGGGGAGGGCGAGGGGCCGGGGAGGGCGAGGGGCCGGGGAGGGCGAGGGGCGGTCGGGCCGCGGTCAGAGCAGGTGGACCTTCTCGTACAAGATCCTCGACGGTCCACCCACCAGGCCGGAACCGTCGAGGAACTGCATCAGCTTCGCCCCGGACCTGCGGACCCGGTCCTGGTAGTGGGTGTTGGTCTTGGCGGCCGCGATGGCGCGCCGCGGGTCCAGGCCGGCATTGGCGTAGACGTCCTTGCTGATCATCGACTTCATCACGAAGAACACGACGGTTGCGGTAAACACCCTCTCGGCCGCGAGCCGGGCCCTGCTCGCCCCCTCGAGCCGGCGGCCGACCTCCTCGCGGGCGAAGCGGATGTGCCGCGCCTCCTCCAGCACGTGGATCCTGCTCACCGTGCGGGTGACGGGCTGCACGCGCTCGTCCTTCATGAAGTCGCGCTGCATCATGTCGAGG
>NZ_JBFUCP010000138.1:0-517 GCF_056405175.1 Pedococcus sp. P1_H8 | reverse complement strand
GACGTACTCGTTCCTGATGGACCGCCCGCTCATCGTCGACGCGGTGGCCGTCGAGGCGACCGGGCTGACCGACCAACCGGACCTGTCCGACGTGGCGGCGGCGACCGCTCCCGCCGCGGACGAGGCCGCCGACACCGTTCGTATGTACGCCGCCGGAACCTGGCACGCGGCGCCACTGCACGAGCGGGCACGGATGCGGCCCGGGGACGCGGTCACCGGACCGGCGATAATCGCCGAGACGAACTCGACCACCGTGGTGGACCCCGGCTGGCGCGGCACGCTCACCGAGGCCGGGCACCTGCTGCTCGAGCGGGTGGTCGCGCCCACCGAGGCAGCGATCGGCACGCAGGCCGATCCGGTGATGCTGGAGATCTTCAACAACCTGTTCATGTCGATCGCCGAACAGATGGGCACTGCCCTGGAGTCGACGGCGCAGTCGGTGAACATCAAGGAACGGCTGGACTTCTCGTGCGCGCTGTTCGATCCGGACGGCAACCTCATCGCCAACGCCCCGCAC
>NZ_JBFUCP010000137.1:0-517 GCF_056405175.1 Pedococcus sp. P1_H8 | reverse complement strand
GATCATCACGTTGCCCGCGGCGACCACCGCGTCGAACACCTCGCCGGGCAGGTCCAGCTCCGCGAGGTCGGCGAGGTGCACAGTCAGCTCCGGATGCTCTCGCGCCGTCGCCACCAGAACCGGGTCCAGGTCCACCGCGGTCACCGAGTGGCCGCGCCGGGCGAGTTCGAGTCCGACACGCCCGGTCCCGCAGCCCGCGTCGAGGACCCGCGACCGCGGCGTCAGCAGGGCGTCGACCATCCGGGCCTCGCCGTGCAGGTCCGCCCCGTCCGCCGCCAGCTGCTCGAATCGTTGGATGTAGGCGCGCGACTGCGCCTCGTCTCGCTCGTTCTGCCATCGGGTCACGGCGCCCAGAGTACGTTTCGCACAGCCGATTTGCCCGCGCCCGCAGGTAGGCTTCGCCGCGAACGGTGGGGGGTCATGTTCCCGGGGTCCGTCATGGTTCACATCGCATACACATCACCTGAAATTGCCCTTGAAAGGGGACACACGTGGCGGACACCTTGCAGGCCGGATC
>NZ_JBFUCP010000136.1:0-517 GCF_056405175.1 Pedococcus sp. P1_H8 | reverse complement strand
GGCCTGACCAGGGTTCGAGGCTCGCTCAATTGGGTCTCGGGGCGGCCCCCTGCTGCCAGGTCGAGCAGAGCCGCGGACCCACTCCAATCGGTGCGCGCGAGGACGACCGCGATGAGCGGAAGTCCCAGACCGAGCAGCGCCAAGCCCGCGACCAGGAGGGCCCCCACGCCGCCGGTGCCGCGCTCAGGACCGGTGACTGCGAGGACGATCGGTGTGCCCAGCAACGCAACTCCGGCTATCGAGGCGAGTGCCCGTGCGCCGGCGGCGGCGGTGTAGCGCACCCCTCGCCACCGCCCAATGGTCGGCAGCGCATCCGGTTCCAACTCCACACGGCTCACCTCCGCATCGTAAGGACAGGATCGCGAGGACACCGTAGAGCCAGCCATACCCTGATTGACCGGTCGGCCCTACTGCGCCGCACCGGTGCACCGCGGTGTGCTCAGTGCCATGAACGAACCAGCCCCGCACAGCACCGTCTTGCATCTCCGCGATGTGACACGCACCTACCAGTCTGGGA
>NZ_JBFUCP010000135.1:0-518 GCF_056405175.1 Pedococcus sp. P1_H8 | reverse complement strand
GCACTGAGCTTGTCGTAGTAGGCCTCGTCGAAGCCCTCGTACGGGGCGAGGATCGTGTCGGGCGCGAGGGCGGCGATCGCCTCGATCGACGGTTCGCCGGCCGGGGGGTCCTCGTACAGCGTGGTCTCGGTGGGGTCGAAGTACTTCTCCGTCCACGGCATGACGCCGGCCGGGGTGGCGCCGTAGCTGTACCTCGGCTGGCCGACGGGCGAGAGCCCGAGCGCGTAGAGCACGTCCTGCGCGTTCCAGCCCATGGTGACGAGCCGCTCGGGGGCACCGTCGATGGTGGTGGTGCCGAAGGTGTTGTCGATGCTCACGGGGAAGGAGCCGTCGGCGCCGGAGGCGGCACTGTCGGAGTTGCCGGTGTCGGCCGAGCAGCCGACCAGTGTGGCGAGGGCGAGGGCGGCGACACCGAGACGCAGAGGGAGCTTCACAAAGGGCAGCCTAACCTACTGTCGGCGGTGTGAGAAAACAGATCCGCGCCCCGGGCACAGGGCCGGGGGCGCGGATCCGTGGCG
>NZ_JBFUCP010000134.1:0-520 GCF_056405175.1 Pedococcus sp. P1_H8 | reverse complement strand
GCGGATACCTGTACGTCGGGCTGAGCGTCGGCGCGGTGGTCGC
Source organism: Pedococcus sp. P1_H8 (assembly GCF_056405175.1). Taxonomy (NCBI): domain Bacteria; kingdom Bacillati; phylum Actinomycetota; class Actinomycetes; order Micrococcales; family Intrasporangiaceae; genus Pedococcus; species Pedococcus sp. P1_H8. The sequence continues at coordinate 477 of NZ_JBFUCP010000134.1, read as the reverse complement.
CGAGGGCATCCTCCGGTCCACCGACATCCCGAAGTCGGGAATCCTCTCTGCCGCCCATCTATCCGAGCTGTCGATGAGCCGGATGATCCTGCAGCAGGACGTGATCGTGGCCGTCCTCGACACCCAGCCCGGACTCACCGCGCTCAACCAGAACAACTCGCTGACCGGCTGCACGTGGCGCGAGTACGGCAGCACCCGCACGACGTGCACCGCGATCCTCGTCGCAGCGCCCGCGGCACGCGGCGTGCGGTACCGGTGCAGCAACGGATTCGATGCGCGGTCACTACTGCTGGTCGAGCGGACCGACCCGCCCACCATCGAGGTGGAGCGCACCGGCGACCTCGTCCGGCCGGGGTGGGCCCGCGATCTCGTCGAGGAGTCGCTGTTCGTCGACTTCGGTGGGGTCCTCGACCGGCCCTGACCGGTCCGGCGGGACACCGCACGCCCACCCGCCTGAACCTCTCCGCTCTTCTACGC
>NZ_JBFUCP010000133.1:0-520 GCF_056405175.1 Pedococcus sp. P1_H8 | reverse complement strand
AGCCGAACAGGGGCCGCAGGCGCTCGCACTCGGCGTGCTGCGCGCGGTTCCCGTACAGGTCTCCACGGCCGTACCCTTTGCAGTGCTGATGGCGACACTCGCTACACCGATGGTGCTGTTCCTCTACGGCGATCAGTGGGGCCCGTCCGCAGACGTGCTGCGCTATCTCGCGGTCCTGATGGTCGTGCGGATGCTGACATCGCTGGCGTTCGACATCTTGACCTCCTTGGGAGCGACGAAGGCCACCGTGTGGCTCAACGCCGGTTGGGCCATAGCGCTGATTCCCGCCCTGTGGGTCGGAACCCACCTGGACGGCGTCCAGGGCGCAGCCATCGCACACGCCGCTGTGGCGGTACTCATCGCGCTTCCGTTAGCCGTGCTTGCCTTGCACCGTGCGGGCATCAGCCTGGTACCGACGCTGCCTACACTCGTGCGTCCGGCGATCGGTACCGCGCTGGCTGCCGGTGTGGTCATGCTCGTTGTCCCCTTGGTCAACGGTGGTGCGTTCGCGCAGTTGGTG
>NZ_JBFUCP010000132.1:0-521 GCF_056405175.1 Pedococcus sp. P1_H8 | reverse complement strand
CGGCACGCCGGACGGCTACGCGGGCGTCTTCCGTTACGTGAGTGACCTGTTCGACCGCGCGAGCGTCGAGTCCATGGCGCGGTGGTACGTCCGGATCCTCGCCGAGGTCGTGGCGGATCCGCAGCGGGCGATCGGTGACGTCGAGGTGCTCGACACCGCCGACCTGGAGCGGTCGCTGCACGCACCGAACCGCACCACCGTGCCGCTGCCCGCCGTCACGCTGACACAGCTGATCGACGAGGCGGCCGCCCGCACCCCGCAGGCGCCGGCGTTCACCTTCGAGGACCGGACGCTGAGCTTCGCGGAGTTCGACGACCGGGCGAACCGCCTGGCCCGGCACCTGATCTCGATGGGTGTCGGCCCGGAGCAGCGGGTCGTCCTCGCGGCCCGGCGGTCGATGGAACTGCTGGTGGGCATGTACGCGGTGCTCAAGGCCGGCGGCGCSTACGTGCCGGTGGAYCCGGATCAGCCGGCCGAGCGACTGGCCGCGGTGTTTGCCCTCGCCGAGCCGGTGTGTGTGC
>NZ_JBFUCP010000131.1:0-522 GCF_056405175.1 Pedococcus sp. P1_H8 | reverse complement strand
GTCCTAGAACAAGGGTTCTCACATGGACACTTTCGTGACGTTCACGATCCTGGGCCTCGTGCTCGGGTCCGTGTACGCGATCGCAGCCTCCGGGCTGGTGCTCACCTACAACACCTCAGGCATCTTCAACTTCGCGCACGGCGCCCAGGCGATGCTCGGCGCGTTCCTCTACTGGCAGCTGCGCGTCGGCTGGAACCTGCCCACCCCGCTCGCCCTGCTGATCGTGCTCGGTGTCTTCGGTCCGCTCATGGGACTGGCGCTGTACTTCTTCATCATGCGGGGCCTGCGGGACACCGCGGAGGTCACCAAGATCGTGGTGACTGTCTCGATCATGCTCGGCATGCTGTTCCTCTCGCAGTGGTTCTGGCACCCCGAGGAGCCGCGCACCCTGACGATGTTCTTCGGCGACAACAGCAAGGTCTCCTTCTTCGGCGCCACCGTCCGCTACCACGAGATCCTCTGCCTCGTCGCGGCCGTGGCCATCGCGGTGGGCCTGCGGTTGCTCTTCACCCGCACCCGGAT
>NZ_JBFUCP010000130.1:0-524 GCF_056405175.1 Pedococcus sp. P1_H8 | reverse complement strand
GTTCGTGCACTGGGCTGTCGAGCAGCGCGTCGATCTCCCGCAGCGGCAGGTCCGCGAACCGCGCGGCGACCTTCCGGGTGGCAGGCACCCGGACTCCGATGAACAGGTCGCCCTCGCCGTAGTCGCCGGGGCCGGTCTTGAAGAACCGTCGCAGGTGCTGCGCGTCGCCCGCGTCCGCCACCTCGCCCAACGCCCTGACCACCTCGTCGTGCATGCCTCACAGGGTCCCACGAAGGCCTGGTCGGCGCCGGATTCCAGGCCATTGACCGGCCGGTCAATCAGGTCTATACCGGAGTCAGGAGTTCCCTCGTCGAGGAGGCAGAAATGAAGGTCGAATGGTCTCGGTGGCAGGACTGGGCCGCCGTGGTGATCGGTGCGGTTGTGGCGCTCTCGCCGATCTGGGTTGACACCAACAGCGCCGCGCGGTGGTCGATGATCGTTCTCGGCGTGCTCGTGGCCGTGACCGGGCTCGCCAACCTGGCGTCCCCCGGTACCGAGATGGTCGTCTGGGCAATGGGTGTGCT
>NZ_JBFUCP010000129.1:0-524 GCF_056405175.1 Pedococcus sp. P1_H8 | reverse complement strand
TCGTAGACGCTCATCGGCGACTGGTTCGGCTCCGTCTCGGCGCGGGCCCGCAGCCAGGCGGCGTCGGTCCAGGTGTGGGTGCTGGCGTCGACCCCGGACGCGGTGGCGGGCGGCACCTCGGTGGCGCACGCCATCGGGTCGGCCTTGTCCCGCACCGAGCCGTCGGCGCCGTGCACCCGGAACTTGTACAACGCGCCGGGCTCGATGCCGGGCACGAACAGTTCCCAGACGCCGGTGGAGCCCAGCGCCCGCATCGGTGCGGTCTGCCCGCCCCAGAGGTCGAAGTCGCCGATCAGCGTGACGCCCCGCGCGGCGGGTGCCCACACCGCGAACGAGGTGCCGGTGACCGGGCCGTCCGGGGTGTCGTAGCTGCGGGGGTGCGCGCCGAGCGCCTCCCAGAGCCGTTCGTGCCGGCCCTCGCCGAACAGGTGCAGGTCGAGATCCCCGAGCGTCGGCAGGAAGCGGTAGCCGTCGGCGGTGACGACGGTGTGCCCGCCCGSGTACTCGACGACCAGTCGGTAGTC
>NZ_JBFUCP010000128.1:0-525 GCF_056405175.1 Pedococcus sp. P1_H8 | reverse complement strand
GTCCCCGGGTTCGGGTCGCTCCCCCGCAATGTCGCGTCGATCTGCACGTGGACCTGGATGTGCACCGACCAGGACATCCACGCGAACCCGACCGGACACCGGGTGATCGCGCAGGCCTTCCTGCCGCTGCTGACCGCCGCGCCCGCTCCCGGCACGGCGTCCGCCGGCGCCTCCTGAACCCGGGTCGTCGGCACGCGGCCGACGCCCGAGCGGATGCACCGCGTTGCATAGTCACCTCGTTGCATAGATACTCCTACCCGTGGCACTCGAACACGCGCTCCTGGTCTCGCTCTCCGAGCAGTCCGGCTCCGGCTACGAGCTGGCCCGCCGGTTCGACAAGTCGATCGGCTACTTCTGGAGCGCCACCCACCAGCAGATCTACCGGGTACTGAAGCGGATGGCCGCCGCCGGCTGGGTCGACGGCGAGGTCGTCGGCCAGGACGGCCGCCCCGACAAGCGCGTCTACCGCGTCAGCGACGCCGGCCGCGCCGAGCTCCGACGGTGGATCGCCGAGCCGACCGACGC
>NZ_JBFUCP010000127.1:0-526 GCF_056405175.1 Pedococcus sp. P1_H8 | reverse complement strand
CGGCAACTGGGGCGTCAGGTAGTGCACCATCAGGTGGTTCACCACCGCCGCTCCGGAGCTGACTTCGGACAACACTCGACGGCGAGTCCGCGCCGACCTCGTGAAGACGTAGGCAGCGAGGGGTTTCGGCCGCGCGTTGACGAAGGCGATCGCCTCGTCGAGCGAGTCGACGGCGAGCACCGGCAGGATCGGCCCGAAGATCTCCTCCCGCATGACCGGTTCCTCGGGGCTCGGGTCCACCAGCACGGTGGGTTCGATGGTCAGCGTGGCCCGATCGGTGCCACCGCCGAGCGCGACCGTGGCCTCGGTGTTCGCCAGGTAGCCGGCCAACCTGTCGAACTGGCGCTCGTTGACGACGCGCAGGCCGCGCACGGGTTCCCCCGACCGGAACTCGTTGAGGCTGTGGAYTATTCGCTCGACCAGCTCGTCGCGGGCGGCGCGCTCGACCAGCACGTAGTCCGCCGCGACGCAGGCCTGGCCGGAGATGAGCACCTTCGTCCCCGCGATGCGCCGGGCGGTGACGGCG
>NZ_JBFUCP010000126.1:0-526 GCF_056405175.1 Pedococcus sp. P1_H8 | reverse complement strand
CGTCAACACCCGGCGCGGCGCGGTCGGCGCGGAGGCCCGGACCCGGCTCTCCGAGGCGCAGCGGCACTACGAGGCCGCCCGCCAGCTGGCCGGCTCGGACCCGTCGAAGGCGCTGCAGCACGCCCAGGCCGCCGGCGACCTCGGCGCCCGGGCGATGCGGCAGGCCCAGTCCGACGTGCAGCGCTGGGAGGCCAGCCGCCGGCCGCAGCAGAGCGCGGGCAGCAACACCGGCGCGATCCTCGGCGGCATCCTGATCGACTCGATGATGCGCGGCGGCATGAGCGGCGGCTGGGGCAACCGCGGCGGCGGGGGCGGCGGCGGCCGCTCCCCCGGTTCGTTCGGCGGGCCCAGCAGCTCCGGCCGGATCACCCGCAGCGGACGGTTCTGAGCGCGGCCGCGTTCGCGCGGCGCTGACCGGTCCGCGGACCCGTCGGCCACGCGCGGTCGCCGGGGAGAGGAGGAGCGGTGAGCACCTCGCTGGCCCAGCCCGGTCTCGCCCTGGCCGTGGTGTGCACGGTGATGGCGC
>NZ_JBFUCP010000125.1:0-526 GCF_056405175.1 Pedococcus sp. P1_H8 | reverse complement strand
GCTGCTCGAGCAGCACGTACAGCTCGGCCAGCCCGAGCCCGCCGCCGCCGAGGTTCTCCGGCAGCGCGATGCCGAGCAGACCGGTGCCGGCGAGCTCGCGCCACAGGTCGCGGTCCACCCGCTCGGCGGTGCCCTCGACCGCCTTGACGCGGTCGATGTCGGCCTTGCTGGTGAAGACCTCGTCGGCGAGGCCGCGAATCGCCTCTTGCTCTTCGGTGAAGTTGAAGTCCATCAGGAGTCCTCCCGTGCGGCCGGCCGGAACGCGGGAAGCGTCAGTTCCGGGTCGGCGTCGATCCAGTCCAGTTCCACCGGCATGCCGATCTCGACCTGATCGGGCGCGATGCCCGTCATGTTCGCGATCAGCCGCGTGCCCTCCTCGAGCTCGATGGTCGCCACGATCAGCGGGTAGTCGAAGGCATCGATCTTCGGGTGGTGGTTCACGACGAAGCTGTAGACGATGCCGCGGCCCGAGGCGTCGACGGTGTCCCAGTCCAGCGAGCGGCACTCGCCGCACATCGGGCCGGTG
>NZ_JBFUCP010000124.1:0-527 GCF_056405175.1 Pedococcus sp. P1_H8 | reverse complement strand
CCCTACCTGCACCTGTTCGTCGCACAGGGCGAGGTCGCACTCGAGGGCGCGGGCATCCTGTCCGAAGGCGACGCGGTCCGGTTCACCGCGACCGGCGGGCAGCGGCTCAGCGCGGCGCAGCCCGCCGAGGTGCTGGTCTGGGAGATGCGCGCACGCCTCGGCGGTTAGGGCCGGGCGGCCCATTCGATTCCGCGCCGTCCCGCCAGGCAGGACCCTGAACTACTCGACACCGTCGCGGGCTGCTATTGAGATTCCATGACCGTATCCGCAACCCGCCCCCGCGGCGTCGACCCCCTGAACACGATGATGGGCGTCCGCGTGCTCGCCATGGCCCCCGCCGGCACCGAACTGGAGGGCACGATCGGTCCGCGCTTCCGCGACCACCGCGGACTGTGCGGGCTGGCCTCGGTCGGCGTGCTCGCCGACACCGCGGTCGCCGGCGCGTTCTACGCCTCGCTCCCCCCGGGCCACCGGACCGTGGTCTCGCAACTCACCGCCGCGGTCGCCGCCCCGCTCCCCTCGGCGGG
>NZ_JBFUCP010000123.1:0-527 GCF_056405175.1 Pedococcus sp. P1_H8 | reverse complement strand
GCCGGTAGTCCTCGAGCGTCTGCCAGTCCAGCAGGCCGTCGGCGGTGCGGATCGCGTCGTGCACCGGCTTGCGGACCGCCGGATCCGCGGAGTCGATCGCCTTCGCCAAGCCCTGCTTGACCTGGTAGGTCTCCATGATGTTGAACAGGTACGGGCTCGACCGCCACAGCTCGAACATGTCGCGTCCGCCGCGGCCTCGGCCGATGGCGTCCGCGATCCGCTGCCCACCCGCGTACGCCTGCAGGTCGCCGGCGGTGACCGGCACCGGCATCGGCTTCTCGGTGAGCATCCCGTCCCGGTCCGGTGTCGACGCGAGCCGCTCGACCCTCGACATCACCCGGGACAGCGTGTGCTGGACGCGATCCCGGGCCGCGAGCCCCTCGGCGCGTGTGTCGGCGCCGGGCAGCGCGGCGCGGCGCATCGCCTCGAGGTCGCGGCCCAGGTCGGCGATGCGGGCGTCGACGTCCTCGGCGGACAGGCCGCGCCCGCCGAGCAGGAATCGGACGGTCGCCAGGAAGTCCTGGTAG
>NZ_JBFUCP010000122.1:0-528 GCF_056405175.1 Pedococcus sp. P1_H8 | reverse complement strand
GTCCCTGACTTCCACGGTCCAGTCAGGCATTTTTTTACAGCCCGGATTTTGTACGGGCCGGGGAGGGGGTGGTCGTGTGGCTGACCTGGACTCTCTCGGCTCTGCCGGCCGCCGCCTGTACGACTCGCTGCACACCGACGACGAGCCGTACGCGCTGACCGCGCTGATCGTCGAGGCGGCCCGGATCAAGGACCGTCTCGACCAGTTCGACCGGGTGCTCGTAGGCGACTCCGACTGCTGGTTGAGCCTCGTCGAGGTGCGCGGTGAGGATGACATCCTCGAGATCCGGGTCGACTCGGCGCTGCAGGAGTCGAGGCAGCAGGCGAACGCGCTTCGCCAGCTGGTGTCGTCGATCCAGTCGCAGAAGGGGACCGCGCCTGCCGGTGATGGCGATGACGGCCTCGCTGATCTGTGATGACTTCCCGACGCTGACCGGTCGCCAGGAGCCGCACCACCTGTCTGTCCTCGACGGCGATGTCATGCACGGCGAGAAGGCTGTCGAGCTCGGCCGGCGCGTCGGGTCGATCG
>NZ_JBFUCP010000121.1:0-528 GCF_056405175.1 Pedococcus sp. P1_H8 | reverse complement strand
GTTCCAGCACCTCGCGGTGGGTGATCCGGTGCTGCTGCACCCCAAAGCGCCACCGCTGACGGTCGCCGCGATAGAGCAGGGTCGGCATCTGGTGCTGATCGGTTCGTCGCCCGACGGCGCCGACGCGTCGCTGTGGGCGTTCCACCTGCTCGACGACGGGGGCGGGGGCACCCGCCTGATCGAGCGGGGACGCTACGCCCACAGCGGTGGGCGGGCGAGCAGTCTCGCGTTCGGCCCGACCCTGCTCGAACCGATCAGCTTCGTGATGAGCCGCAAGATGCTGCGCACCCTTCGCGCACTGGCCGAGTAGCGCGGGACCCGAGCCGCCCCTTGCAGCCACACTGGGCCAAAATATGTAGACCGGTCTATACTGAACCCATGAAGAAGGGCGAGGAGACCAGACTGCGGATGATCACGGTCATGGCGGCCGCGGTCGAGGAGAAGGGCGTGGCGGCGACCGGCGTCACAGGATCACGGTCATGGCGGCCGCGGTCGAGGAGAAGGGCGTGGCGGCGACCGGCGTCACAG
>NZ_JBFUCP010000120.1:0-529 GCF_056405175.1 Pedococcus sp. P1_H8 | reverse complement strand
ATGGTGACGGGGTCACCCACCTCGACGTTCTCGAAGAACCACGCGGCGTTCTCGGTGCTCAGGTTGATGCAGCCGTGGCTGACGTTCTCGTGACCCTGTGAGTCGACGGACCAGGGTGCGCCGTGGACGAAGATGCCCCCCGAGGTGAGGCGGACCGCGTACTCGACGTCGAGCCGGTAGCCCTCCGGCGCGTCCACGGGCACCCCGTAGGTCGACGAGTCCATCACCATGTTGCGGAACTTCTCCATGACGTGGAAGGTGCCGAGCGGCGTCTCGTGTCCGGGTTTGCCCATCGACGCGGGCATTGTCCTGACCACCTGGCCGCCGATGCTGACCGTGAACTGGTGCGTCGAGACGTTCGCGACGGCCGACACCCCGCCGCCGGGCTGGGTTCTCGACCCGGCGGACGCCACCCCCGTCGCCCCGACGACCTCGAACAGCACCAGCGCTGCGACGGCGAGAAGCACCCGTGCACCCTGTCGCTTCTTCCACATCGCCGTACCGCCCTTCGAGATGACGCGGCTAACCC
>NZ_JBFUCP010000119.1:0-529 GCF_056405175.1 Pedococcus sp. P1_H8 | reverse complement strand
GCGCGGTGCTGCCGATTCTCGCGCTGTACGTCGTCGCGGCCGAGGAGCAGGGCGTCACGCCCGAGCAGCTCGCCGGAACCATTCAGAATGACATTCTGAAGGAGTTCATGGTCCGCAACACCTACATCTACCCGCCGAAGCCGTCGATGCGGATCATCTCCGACATCTTCGCCTTCGCCAGCGCGAAGATGCCGAAGTTCAACTCGATCTCCATCTCCGGCTACCACATCCAGGAGGCCGGCGCGACGGCCGACCTGGAGCTGGCGTACACCCTCGCCGACGGCGTGGAGTACATCCGCGCCGGCCTGGACGCGGGCATGGAGATCGACAAGTTCGCACCGCGGCTGTCGTTCTTCTGGGCCATCGGCATGAACTTCTTCATGGAGGTGGCCAAGCTGCGTGCCGGCCGCCTGCTGTGGGCCGAGCTGGTCGAGAAGTTCGAGCCCAAGAGCGCGAAGTCGCTCTCGCTGCGTACCCACTCGCAGACCTCCGGCTGGTCGCTGACCGCGCAGGACGTGTTCAACAACGT
>NZ_JBFUCP010000118.1:0-531 GCF_056405175.1 Pedococcus sp. P1_H8 | reverse complement strand
GATCCGGGCCTCGAACGTGGTCGCGGACGCGCGTTCAGCGCTGGCTTCCGCCTCGCTGCCCATCGCGCTCCGACCTTCCCAGTCGGTCCAGTGCCAGGGTGGCGAGATAGAGACATTTCAGCACGGCCTGATCGGTAGAAAAGCGTCCACGGGCGCCGACGGCGCACCGGTACCGCACTGCGAACTGGTCACTGGCGGTAAGGCCGGCTCGTCTCAGTACCTGAAGTACGCAACCCCGGCGCAGTTCGCTGCGCACACCGTCGGTGTAGTCGCGAATGCCCATTGAACGTTCGGGTCGGTTCCGCGAGGATCCCAGGTGGCGATCGGCCCAGCGACCCCGGGCGGGAGAACCCCGAACGTTTCTGGAGGCCGCTGACCGGTGACGACGAACTTGGGGGACGGCGTCGACAACGCGTTGCGGTCGGTGACCACGCGGTAGAAGACCGTCGGATTCGAGTACCACGGCGGCTTTTGGGTTCCCGCGGCCTCGACGACCGGCATCCCGGCGTCGAATGCCGCGGTCAGCACCCC
>NZ_JBFUCP010000117.1:0-532 GCF_056405175.1 Pedococcus sp. P1_H8 | reverse complement strand
GTCCCCCGTCGTCGGTGAGGCCGTCGAGGATCCGGTCGGCCAGCCTCGGCGCCGGCGGCGCAGTGTGTGCGACAGCGAGGCCGGGCAGGCACGAGAGCGCGTTCACCGCATCGAACCCGTCGAACGGCTCATCTCCCCAGGACATTCCGCCGTAGAACGCGACCCAGGTACCGCCGATGCAGAACTCGGCCCGTCCCTTGAAGGAGCCCGCCGCGTACTCCTCCGCGGTCTCGTACTGGTCGAGTTGGGCAGCGACGACGCAGAGTCGGATCAGTTCGATCTCGGCTGATTCCGGGAGCGCGAGGTCGGCGGCGGCGGTGGCCGGCGGGCCCTCGGCGAGGATGGCGGTGACCGCCTCCGTCAGGTCGGACAGCAGTGTGTCGCACCCACCCGGTAACGCCCTGCGGTGGAGGGCGGCGTATCCCCGCTGCGCGCTCGCCGGGACCGGCGCGGCATGGGTGAACGCGAGACGCAGCCGGAAGTCGATACGGTCCCGATGAGCGACCAGTCCGGACGCTTCCCGTCGTGGCTG
>NZ_JBFUCP010000115.1:0-533 GCF_056405175.1 Pedococcus sp. P1_H8 | reverse complement strand
CTCCCTGAAGGAGAAGCGGTCGATCGTGAGACCCGTCATCACGGCACTGGCCAAGTACGGGGTGTCCGTCTCGGAGACCGGTGATCAGGACGTCTACCGCCGCTCGCTGATCGGGGTGGCCGTGGTCAGCCCGGACGTCGACCACCTCAACGGGGTGCTCGACACCTGCGAGCGTCACGTGGCGTCGCGGCCGGAATTGCAGTTGCTGGCCGTGCGGCGCAGGATCTTCGGTCCAGAAGACTGAACGAGAACACACACACATACTTCGGCGGCCCTGCCGCCACGCACATCGGACGGCGACGCCGTCGGCACAACTTGACGGCACCGCCGTCGCGAAGAAGGGACATCCCGTCATGGCAGATCCGGCGAGGGCGCGGAAGCTGGCCAAGCGAATCTCGACGATCGTCGCGACGGCGATCGGGGGAGRGATCAAGGATCCCCGGCTGGACTACGTCACCATCACCGACGTGAAGGTGACCGCGGACCTGCACGACGCGACCGTGTACTACACGGTGCGCGGCGTCGATCTCAAC
>NZ_JBFUCP010000114.1:0-533 GCF_056405175.1 Pedococcus sp. P1_H8 | reverse complement strand
GTTGCCGGCCGGTGAGGCGGTGATCGATCTGACGCCGGTGTCGGTGGATGCGGAGTCGGTGGCCGGTGCGGCGGTGGAGTTCGTCTCGGCGCCGTTCGACGTGACCGCGGAGGTTCCGCTGCGGGCGCGTCTGTACGAGGTGGAGTCGGGCGTCGAGTACGTGTTGGCGATGGTGGTCCTTCACATCAGTGCCGATGGTTGGTCGGTGGCTCCGTTGACGCGTGATGTGATGGTGGCGTATGCCGCTCGGCGGGCCGGGCGGTTGCCGGAGTGGGCGCCGYTGSCGGTGCAGTACGCGGACTACAGSYTGTGGCAGCGKGAGGTGCTCGGTTCCGAGCAGGATCCGGGTTCGCTGGTGTCGGCTCAGTTGGACTACTGGATTGCTGCGCTGGCGGGTGTTCCGGATGTGCTGGAGCTTCCGACGGCTCGGCCGCGTCCGGCTGTGATGTCGAATCTCGGTGCGTTGCAAGAGTTCACGATCGACGCCGAGTTGCATGCGGCGCTCGATGCGGTGGCTCGGCGCAGTGGTGCGA
>NZ_JBFUCP010000113.1:0-534 GCF_056405175.1 Pedococcus sp. P1_H8 | reverse complement strand
CCCAGGAGCCGATCGGCTCGAAGGCACTCGTGGAGCGGCACAACCTCGGGGTGTCCAGCGCGACCATCCGCAACGACATGGCGGTGCTCGAGGCCGAGGGCTACATCGCCCAGCCGCACACCAGCTCCGGCCGCGTGCCCACCGACAAGGGCTACCGGCAGTTCGTCGACCGGATCGCCGACGTCAAGCCGCTCTCGCCGGCCGAGCGCCGGGCCATCCTCGAGTTCCTCGAGTCCGGCGTCGACCTGGACGACGTGCTCCGGCGCGGCGTCCGGCTGCTGGCGCAGCTGACCCGCCAGGTCGCCGTCGTGCAGTACCCGACGCTGTCGGCGTCGTCGGTGCGGCACCTCGAGGTGGTCGCGCTGACCCCGGCCCGGCTGCTGCTGGTGCTGATCACCGACTCCGGCCGGGTGGACCAGCGGATCGTCGAACTGGGCGACACCATCGACGACGAGAACCTGGCCCGGCTGCGGGACCTGCTCGGCGGCGCCCTGGAGGGCAAGAAGCTCGCGGCGGCGTCCATCGCCGTCTCGG
>NZ_JBFUCP010000112.1:0-534 GCF_056405175.1 Pedococcus sp. P1_H8 | reverse complement strand
GCCGCGGACGCCAGGGTGCCGCCGATCATGGTGACGATGGTGACGGTGATGAACGTGGCGCCGCCGCCGAAGGCCTCGACGCTCGCCCACAGTGCCAGCGCCGCACCGAGAGTGGTGCCCGCGCAGCCGGCGACGATGAGCAGGAACCGCCACGGGTCGCGGGCCAGGTCGAGGAGTTCGACCGTCAGGTCCGCGATCTGCGGACGCAGGTCCTCGCGGAGCCAGCGGCGCAGCTTCGGCACCACCATGAACGTGCCGACGACCCCGAGCAGCAGGCCGGCGATCAGGTACAGCACCGTCCCCTTCGGGATGAAGTGCGACAGGTCGGCGTTGCGGCCGGCGGCGATGCTGAAGACGACCAGCAGCACAATGTGGGTGACCACCTGCACGGTCTGCTGCAGTGCGACCGCCGCGGTCGCCCGCACCCCGCCGAGGCCGTTGTGCTGCAGGAACCGCGCGCTCAGCGCGAGCCCGCCGACACCGGCCGGGGTGGTGGTGGCGGCAAAGGTGTTGGCGAACTGCATGATCGTCAGG
>NZ_JBFUCP010000111.1:0-535 GCF_056405175.1 Pedococcus sp. P1_H8 | reverse complement strand
GCGCAGCCCCGCGCAGATGGAGCGCTCGGTCAAGGGCCTGGTGGACGGCCGCTACCAGTGGGTGGTGTTCACCTCCACCAACGCGGTCCGCGCGGTGTGGGAGAAGTTCGAGGAATTCGGTCTGGACGCCCGCGCCTTCTCCGGCGTGAAGATCGCCTGCGTCGGCCAGGCCACCGCCGACAAGGTGCGCTCGTTCGGCATCAACCCCGAGCTGGTGCCGTCCGGTGAGCAGTCCAGCGAGGGCCTGCTGGCCGAGTTCGCCCCGTACGACGACGTTTTCGACCCGGTCAACCGGGTGCTGCTGCCGCGCGCGGACATCGCCACCGAGACCCTCGCCGAGGGCCTGCGTCAGCGCGGCTGGGAGATCGACGACGTCACCGCCTACCGGACCGTCCGGGCGGCGCCGCCGCCGGCCGAGACCCGCGAGATGATCAAGACCGGCGGGTTCGACGCGGTGTGCTTCACCTCGTCGTCCACCGTCCGGAACCTGGTCGGTATCGCGGGCAAGCCGCACGCGCGCACCCTGGTGGCGTGC
>NZ_JBFUCP010000110.1:0-540 GCF_056405175.1 Pedococcus sp. P1_H8 | reverse complement strand
GGACCGGAGCAGCGCCCCTGATGCGGCCCGGTGCACCCGCAGCGGTTCGCCCACGCTCTCGCCGACGCTCCGGCGCGGGTCCAGCGACGCCGCCGGGTCCTGGTGGACCAGCGCGACCCCCTTACGCAGGCCGCGCAACTCCCGCCCCGAGACCGTGCCGAGGTCGACCCCGTCGAAGACCACGGACCCGGCGCTGGGCCGGATCACCCCGAGCGCGGTGCGGCCCAACGTCGTCTTGCCGGACCCGGACTCGCCGAYCAGCCCCAGCACCTCGCCGGCCGCGACGCCCAGCGTGATCCCGCGCAGCGCGGCAAACGCCGCGTTGCCGTGGCGGGCCGGGTACACCACGTCGAGCCCGCGTACCGACAGGACCGGTTCGGTGGCAACGACATCCGGGCGTGCCGGGTCTCCGGCCGCGCCCGGGCCGATTTCGGGCAGCCGCGGCACCGCGGACAGCAACTGAGCGGTGTACCGGGCCCGCGGCGCGGCGAACAGTTCGAGCACCCCACGCTGCTCGACCAGGACGCCCCGGCGCAGCAC
>NZ_JBFUCP010000109.1:0-543 GCF_056405175.1 Pedococcus sp. P1_H8 | reverse complement strand
CAGGTAGATGAAGGCGTGGCCGGCCCCGATCGCGTACGCCGCGATGATCGCGCCCTCGACGAGGGCGTGCGGGGTGGCCATGATCAGCGGCATGTCCTTGCAGGTCCCCGGCTCGGACTCGTCGGCGTTGACGACCAGGTAGTGGGGCTTGTCTCCCGACTGTGCATTCGGGTCGCTCCGCGGGCTCCGCTCCTGCGGTATGAACGACCACTTGGTGCCGGTCGGGAAACCGGCGCCGCCGCGGCCCCGCAATCCGGAGTCCTGGACCGTCGTCACGACCTCCGCCGGCTGCATGCGCAGCGCCCGGGCCAGCGCCTGGTAGCCGTCGTGGCCGCGGTAGGTGTCGAGGGTCCAGGACCGCGGGTCGTCCCAGTACCCGCTCAGGACGGGTGTCAGCGGCGTGGCCCCGGCGGGCCGCCCCTCGCCGGGCTCGCGCGTCACGCGCAGGCCCGCGACGGTGGCGTCGCCGCCGCTGCCCGCGGCCTCCGAGGCCCCGGGCCGCTCGTCGGGGAAGCCGGCGAGGATGCGGGCGGTCTGCCGGAA
>NZ_JBFUCP010000108.1:0-544 GCF_056405175.1 Pedococcus sp. P1_H8 | reverse complement strand
CCGCACGTCACCCTCGCCCGGCGCGTGTTCCCCGACGAGATCGGCCCGGCGATCAATGCGCTCACGCCGCGAGAACTGACCGGCTCCGTCGACGGGATCCGGCGCTGGGACGGCGACGCCAAAAGGGAATGGCGCATAGCCTGAGGAAGAATCGGGCACGCCGAGGCGTTGAACCGGCGAGACAAGCAGCGACGAGAGGACCTTCATGGCCACGCAGACCCTGACCCAGCAGAACTTCGACGAGATCATCGGCGGGAACGACGTCGTCCTCGTCGACTTCTGGGCCGCCTGGTGCGGACCGTGCCGCGCCTTCGCACCGACCTTCGAGGCCTCGTCCGATCAGCACCCCGACGTGGTGCACGCCAAGGTGGACACCGAGGCCGAGCAGGGTCTCGCCGCCGCGGCGAACATCCGGTCCATCCCGACCATCATGGCGTTCCGCGAGGGCATCCTGGTCTACTCGCAGCCCGGCGCGATGCCCGCGGCCCAGCTCGACGACCTGCTCACGCAGGTCAAGGCGCTGGACATGGACAAGGTCCGCGAG
>NZ_JBFUCP010000107.1:0-547 GCF_056405175.1 Pedococcus sp. P1_H8 | reverse complement strand
GTCGCAAGAAGGGCCGGACGTCACCGCCAGGGGAGGGAATGACTGAATGACGAACGGACAGTTGACCAGCGGGGACGGGGCTCAGGCCGGTACCGCACGAGCGGATCGCGGCACCGCCCACGCCCCGGAATGTCCCGGCTGCACAGTTTCTCCGGACTGCACAGTGGCCTCGGGCGCGCGGGTGGCACTGCCGGACGGCCGCCACGCGTGGGAGCTGCCGGCATCGGCCGTCTCCGACTTCGAGGACCTGGCCACCACCGTTGCGGCACAGGTGCTTCCGCAGGCCTCTGTCGTCGCGTCCGTGTGCCATGGCGACGTGCCATCCGCGGGGACCCTAAGCGTGACCTTGCTGCGGCACCCGGGTGGGGCATCGGTTCAGGTTCACTGCAGGTCCGAGGACGCCACCTCGGTTGTCGTGAATGCGGCGGGATTTGCGCTGCTGTGTGAGGCCGTCGTCTCGTCGGGCGAGGAGATTCCGGAACCGGTCGTTGCGGTCACGGCAACGTCGGCGGGGGTGGAGGAGCTTCCCGAAGTGGTCGACATCCTC
>NZ_JBFUCP010000106.1:0-552 GCF_056405175.1 Pedococcus sp. P1_H8 | reverse complement strand
GTGGTGGGTACCCGGACCGCCGGCAGCGAGTTCGCCTCCCGGGTCATGGCCCGGTACCAGGACAGTGCCGCGGTGAGGGCGCCCGGCTCGGTGAGTACCCGCAGGTGCGCGTCCACCCGGGCCGGATCGACGTCGCCGAACACGGCACGCAGCCGGCGGCCGTCGTCGGCCAGCAGCAGGGTCTCGGCGCGGTCGCCGTCGCGGAAGAGGTCGATGTAGCGGGACCGGTCGCGCTGGTCGTCGTCCTCGCGCCGGGCGCGGCTGAACGCGGTGGGGTGCGGGACCGACACCGCGGTGAGGGTGCGGATGCGGTCGGGGTGCGTCGCGGCGACGGCCCAGGCCACCGCGGCACCCCAGTCGTGGCCGATCAGGTGGACCGAGTCCAGTCCCAGGGCGTCGAACAGGCCCACGACGTCGCCGACGAGGGGGGGCATCGCGTAGTGCTCGACGCCGACGGGGCGGGCGCCGGGGGAGTAGCCGCGCTGCGCCGGGGCGATCACCCGCAGTCCGGCGGCGGTGAGGTACCCGGTCAGCTCCAGCCAGCACGCCGGG
>NZ_JBFUCP010000105.1:0-552 GCF_056405175.1 Pedococcus sp. P1_H8 | reverse complement strand
GTACGCGATCACGTTCGACTTCGCCATCCACTTGATGATGGAGCGGGTGAAATTCGTATCGAGCAACGGTGGGCGCTTCATCGTCGGATCAGATCCGATCGATGATGGTGCCGGTGGCCAGCGCGCCGCCCGCGCACATGGTGATCAGCGCGGTCGACTTGTCCGTCCGCTCGAGCTCGTGCAGCGCGGTGGTGATCAGCCGGGATCCGGTGCTGCCCACGGGGCGTCCGAGGGCCAGGGCGCCGCCGTTGACGTTGACCTTGTCCATGTCCGGGCCGTGCACCCGAGCCCAGGACAGTGCGACGGACGCGAAGGCCTCGTTGACCTCGAACAGGTCGAGGTCGCCGATCTTCATGCCGGCCTTCTCGAGCACCTTGGCGGTCGCCTGGACGGGGCCGTCGAGGTGGAACTCGGGCTCGGCGCCGACGAGCACCTGCGAGACGATCCGGGCGCGCGGCTCGAGGCCGAGGGCGAGGGCGCGGTCGGAGTCCATCAGCAGCACCGCGGCGGCGCCGTCGGAGATCTGCGAKGCGKTGCCSGCGGTGTGGATGC
>NZ_JBFUCP010000104.1:0-552 GCF_056405175.1 Pedococcus sp. P1_H8 | reverse complement strand
GCGCACGGTGTCGAGCAGCCACCGGTCCGCCGGACGCCCGCGGTCGGCGACGCCGAACTTCGAGGCGATCCGGCCCTCGTAGACGCTGGCCACCCCGGGCGCCTGCTCCTCGGTCTCCGGGTCCAGGGTCAGCGAGAGCACCTCCTCCTTCTCGCCGCGGAACATCGCGAGGATGCGGTGACTCGGCAGCTTCCCGAAGGGCTCGGAGAACTCGAAGTAGTCCGCGAACTTGGCGCCCTCGGTCTCCTTGCCCTTGCGGACGGCGGACTTGACCTGGCCGCGGGTCCACATCAGCTCGCGCAGCTCCCCGACCAGGTCCGCGTCCTCCGCGAACTGCTCGACCAGGATGGAGCGCGCGCCGTCGAGCTGTTCCGCCGTGTACTGCGCGGGATCGGTGGTCGGGTCGGTCAGCAGGGCGTCGGCCACCGGCTGGTGCCCGGCCTCGCGCGCGATCTGCGCCTTGGTGCGACGCTTCGGCTTGAACGGCAGGTAGATGTCCTCGAGGCGCGCCTTGGTGTCGGCGAGCATGATCTGGTCCTCGAGCTGCGGGTC
>NZ_JBFUCP010000103.1:0-553 GCF_056405175.1 Pedococcus sp. P1_H8 | reverse complement strand
AAGCTCGAGAGGTTCAAACCGGTCATCGACGAGATGCTCCGGGCCGACCTGACAGCACCGCGCAAACAGAAACACACCGCAACCCGAATCCGAGACCGGCTCATCGACGAACACGGACTCGCCGACGTGTCGTATTCGACGGTGCGGGACTACGTTGCCCGCCGCCGACCCGAGATCGCCGCCGAGGCCGGCGCGCGGGTAGAGATGGCATTCGTGCTCCAGGGCCATCCGCCCGGCGCCGAGGCCGAGGTCGACTTCGGGGACGTGTGGGTCGACCTGGCCGGGACGATGACGAAGTGCTTCCTGTTCACCTTCCGGCTCTCCTGTTCCGGCAAGGCGGTCCATCGGGTGTTCGCCTCGCAGGGCCAGGAGGCGTTCATCGAGGGGCACGTTATCGCGTTCAACACGTTGGGCGGGGTTCCGTTCGGGAAGATCCGCTACGACAACCTCCGGTCCGCGGTCTCACGGGTGCTGTTCGGGCGCAACAGGAAGGAATCCGACCGCTGGATCCTGTTGCGCTCGCACTACGGGTTCGACTCGTTCTACTGCATCC
>NZ_JBFUCP010000102.1:0-554 GCF_056405175.1 Pedococcus sp. P1_H8 | reverse complement strand
GTGTTCCCCGCGGGCAAGGACGCCCCGAAGATCTGGCCGCCGGTCCGTCGTATCGACGGCGCCCACGGTGACCGGAACCTGGTGTGCTCGTGCCCGCCGATCGAGGCGTTCGCCGACTAGATGTACTGCCCAGGGACGTTGGTCAAACGACTGAAGGGAACGTTCCTGCCGATGGCGGAGTGTTGCCGGTGGTGATTGTAGGTGTGCAACCACGCCGGCAACGCTGTCCGTCGGGCCTGTTCTGACTTGTAGTGCCGGGCGAACGCCCACTCCTGYGCCATGGTGCGGTGGAAACGTTCGATCTTCCCGTTGGTCTGCGGCCGGTACGGGCGGGTGCGTTTGTGCGTGACCGCCAGCTCGGTGCAGACCTGCTTCCACAGGGCCGAGCGGTAGCAGCCTCCGTTGTCGGAGAGGACGCGTTCGACGGTGACGCGGCGGGCGGCGAACCAGCTGACGGCTCGGCGCAGCACCCCGACCGCGGTCTGTGCGGTTTCGTCGTCGTGGATCTCGGCGTAGGCGACGCGGGAGTGGTCGTCGATGACGGTGTGTACGAA
>NZ_JBFUCP010000101.1:0-557 GCF_056405175.1 Pedococcus sp. P1_H8 | reverse complement strand
GCACCATGAGGGCCACGGCGGCGACGAGGTGGTCTTCCCCCGCGGCTACGACGAGATCGCGACCCGGCTGGCCGAGGGCCTGGACGTGCGCGTGGGCCACGTCGTCGACCGCATCGTCCACGACGCCGCCGGCGTCCGGGTGCACACCGACCGCGGTGTCTTCGACGCCGATCACGTGATCGTCACCCTGCCGCTGGGCGTGTTGCAGGCCGGTGCCGTCGCTTTCGACCCGCCGTTGCCCGCGGCGAAACAGGAGGCGATCGGGCGCCTCGGCATGGGCGTCTACAACAAGCTGTACCTGCGCTTCGACACCCGGTTCTGGGACGACGCCGAGGTCATCGCCCAGTTCGGTCTGCCGGACGAACCGATGGCCGCGTGGTATCCACTGCACGGCGTCACCGGTGTCCCGGTGATCGTCGCGCTACGCGGCGGGTCGGTCGCGCGCCGCATCGAAAGCCTCGACGACACAACCACCGTCGCCGAAGGGATGCTCGCTCTGCGTGCGATGTACGGCGAGAGTGTGCCCGAGCCCCGCGCCTACCGGATGACGCGCTGGT
>NZ_JBFUCP010000100.1:0-557 GCF_056405175.1 Pedococcus sp. P1_H8 | reverse complement strand
CCTCTGCCCCACTGTCATTGACCAGGCGCATCGCGTCCAGCGCGTAGCGGATCTGTTGCTCGATCATGAACACCACGGAGTTGTGGCCGAGCCCGGTGTTCGGCCCCAGCAGGAAGAAGGCGTTGGGGTAGCCCGCCGCGGTGATGCCCAGGTGCGTCGCGATGCCGTCCTCGTTCCACCGCGCGAGAAGTCCGCGGCCGCCGACGCCCACCAGGTTGACACTGCCGAATCCATCCGTCACGTGAAACCCGGTGGCGTAGATGATCGCATCCACCTCACGCTCGGTGCCGTCCGCCGTGACGATGCCGGTCGCGGTGACCCGCTCGATCCGGTCGGTCACGACTTCGGCATTCGGCCGGGCCAGTGCCGGGTAGTAGTCGTCGGACCCGACAATTCGCTTGCAGCCGATCCGGTAGTCGGGCGTCAGCCGACGTCGCAGGCCGGGGTCGTCGATCGACCTGGCGATGTTGCGCTTGGCGACCCGCTCGAGCGGCGCCAGCAGATTCGAGTGCCCGTTGAGCCCGAGCGCCAACGCCTCGGACGTCCAGTAGATACCC
>NZ_JBFUCP010000099.1:0-557 GCF_056405175.1 Pedococcus sp. P1_H8 | reverse complement strand
CCTGAATGTCGGCCAGGATGTTCACCCGCCGCTGCAAGTAGCGCGGAGTCGACCCAAACCAGATCGCCGACCGGGCTGTCGGTGAAGTCGGCCAGTTCCCCTGCCACCCGGTCGAACCAGACGAGGTAGTAGATCCCGAAGGTTCCGGTCAGACCTCTTCCAGCGCCTGCCCGCGACGTTCCGGCAGCGCCGTCGTCGCGACCGCGGCGATCGCGAAGGACACCGCGAACACCCCGAACACCAACGGATTTCCGCCTCCCGTCAGCAGCCACGGCACCATCAGCGGCGCGATGATCGACGCGATCCGGCCGAATGCCGCCGCCGCCCCGGTCCCCGAGCCCCGCGTCGTCGTCGGGTAGAGCTCGGGACCGATCGCGTACAACGCGCCCCAGGCGCCAAGGTTGAAGAACGACAACGCCATTCCCGCCGCCACGATCTGCGTCGGGGTGTCCGCCAGCCCGAACGCGCCCGCCGACACCGCGGAGCCGACCAGGAACAGCGCCAGGGTGCCGCGGCGCCCCCACGCCTCGATCAGCCAGGCCGCGACCGCATAACCG
>NZ_JBFUCP010000098.1:0-559 GCF_056405175.1 Pedococcus sp. P1_H8 | reverse complement strand
GCGCGACGCTGCGGGCCGCCCGCACCACGGGCGTGTACATCGGGACGTCGGTGACGGTCAGCGCACTGCTCGCCGTCGCCGTGGCGGGTTTCGCGGGCCTGTTCGCGCTGCAGGGCCGGATCGGCGTCGGCGAACTGATCACCGTCGTCGGGCTGTCCCAGTTCGTCATCGAACCGCTGGGCAGCCTTTCCCGGGTGCCTGGTGCGCTGGCGACCGCGCGGGCCTCGGCGGACCGCCTGGCGCTGGTACTCGACGCCGACGAGCTGGTGCCCGCCGGCTCCGGCCCGGCGCCGCAGGCCGCGGGCGTCGCCCTCGAGGACATCCGCTACCGGTCGCTGAGCGGGCTGACGCTGCACGCGCGACCGGGGGAGCTGCTCGCGGTGCTCGCACACCGGCCACAGGACGGTGAGGCGCTGGCGCAGCTGCTGTCCGGGCACGTGCCGCCGGAGGACTACGCCGGGACCCTCTCCGTCGGCGGCGCGGAACTGGCGGAGATGGATCTTGCGCACGCCCGCCGGGCACTGCTGGTGGAACCGCACCACACCGACCTGTTCGCGGG
>NZ_JBFUCP010000097.1:0-559 GCF_056405175.1 Pedococcus sp. P1_H8 | reverse complement strand
CCAGACGGTTGCCGCGGGCGAAGACCCGGGTGACCTTCGATTCGGTGAAGGAAATTCGCAGTTGCCCGGTGCCAGGTTCCCAGTACTTGCGGGGCGGGTCGATCGCGGCGGTCATGTCCCCGGCGTACTGCGGGTAGTGGCGGCACTCGACGTCGAGGACCGGGGCCTGATCCGAGATGCACATCAGCCCGACTCCGCAGCCGTCGCCGGGCACCGCCGCCTGCGCGAGCGGGCGGACATCGGGTTGGGTGAAGACCTGACCGGCGCTGTTCTGCACCGTCACGATCAGCGCCGTGTGCGCGGTGGAGTTGGTGGACAGGATGGTCCGGGCGAGGTCGATCATGTACACGAACGCGGCGCAGCCACCGTTGTGCAGGTCGAGGATGCACTTCGGGGTCATGTCCATCCGCCGCGCCAGGTCGGCGCCACAGCCGAGCACCGGCAGGTCCGGCAGCTGGGTGTGCGTGAGCAGCACGTCGATTCCCGCGATCGCCACCGTTCCGTGGCGGTCGATCAGCGGGGTGAGGGCACGTTCGGCCATGTCGACGGCCGACTCGCC
>NZ_JBFUCP010000096.1:0-561 GCF_056405175.1 Pedococcus sp. P1_H8 | reverse complement strand
ACGTCGATCCATTCGCCGTCGACGTCGAAGCTCGGCCAGGCCAGCGGGACCCGGTCGGGCACCAGGGCCCGGAGCCGGCGAAAACGCGGGTACCAGAACTCCCCGCGCAGCACGAGGCCCTCGACCTTGGTGGCGATACCGCGGCGCCGGGCCAACGCCTCGACCACCGCCAGCCGCTGGCTGCACGACCCCCGGCCCCGGGTCAGGGTCACGGACGCCGGCTGCGTGTCGTCGAGCGCGTAGACGGCACGCACCCGCTGCCCCGCGAAGCGGTGTGCGGCCCGCAGGAACTCGACGCTCGCCCCGTCCGCGGGAAGGTCGACCGCCGAACTCGCCGCGTCGAACACCGGGTCGTGCCAGTCGAGGATTCGGGTCGCCCCGGAGCCCCCGGCGGCCGCCGCGGCCGAGGGTCGCAACTCCCGGCCCCGCCACGTGGTGACCAGCGCACACGTCATCGGATCAGGCTAGCCGACCGACCGCGCCCGATTTCGTGTCACACGGCCTGGTCGTTACTTTGGATTGGCATCGTCTTTGCAGTGGGGCTGAGGCGAGGTCCAGGGG
>NZ_JBFUCP010000095.1:0-562 GCF_056405175.1 Pedococcus sp. P1_H8 | reverse complement strand
GTGTTTTTAGTAAACAGTCGCTTCTCACTGGTCTCTGCGGCCCCTCCCAGCTCAGGAAGCAAGTTCCGTCACCAGCCGAGGCCCCCCTTCTCCCGAAGTTACGGGGGCATTTTGCCGAGTTCCTTAACCATAGTTATCTCGATCGCCTTAGTATTCTCTACCTGACCACCTGTGTCGGTTTGGGGTACGGGCCGTGTGAAAGCTCGCTAGAGGCTTTTCTCGGCAGCATAGGATCACTGAATTCACCTCAACGGCTACGCATCACGTCTCAGGATATGTGCGACACGGATTTGCCTATGTCACTCCCTACACGCTTACACCAGTACTACCACTCACTGGCCCAGCTACCTTCCTGCGTCACCCCATCGCTTGGCTACTACCAGATCAGGTCCCGCGCATCCCCCGACCACATTCCCGAAGGAACACAGCCGGCTTCAGGGCGGTTAGTATCACTGATTCACCATGGGCGCGTTCACACGGGTACGGGAATATCAACCCGTTGTCCATCGGCTACGCCTGTCGGCCTCGTCTTAGGTCCCGACTCACCCTGGGCGGATTAACC
>NZ_JBFUCP010000094.1:0-563 GCF_056405175.1 Pedococcus sp. P1_H8 | reverse complement strand
CCTGCAGTCCGAACTGAAGGACCTGCGCATTCCTGCGACGTTCGACTTCGAGGCGACGGGCACCCACGCCTGGGCCTACTGGGTGGACCAGTTGCCCAAGGCCTGGCCGACGCTGGCCCGCTCGCTCGGCGTGCCCGCCTGACCGAGAACCTCACGGACACCCGGTGGCCGCACTCCTCACGGGGCGCGGCCACCGCCTTGTCAGCGGTAGTCGGGATTGGCGAAGCTCGGGTGACACCCGGCATCCCACAGTGAGCGCTGGTTCCCGTACGCGGGAATACCGCCCTCCCGGCGGAGCATCGCCGCCAGGTGCATCAGGTTGTACGTCATGAATGTCGTGTTGCGATTGGTGAAGTCGTTGTCGGGTCCGCCCGATCCCTCGTCCAGGTACGACGGACCCGGCCCGGCCTCCCCGATCCAGCCGGCGTCGGCCTGTGGCGGGATCACGTAGCCCAGGTGCTGCAGGCTGTAGAGCACGTTCATCGCGCAGTGCTTGACGCCGTCCTCGTTCCCGGTGATCAGGCAGCCGCCCACCCGCCCGTAGTAGGCGTACTGCCCCTTGT
>NZ_JBFUCP010000093.1:0-563 GCF_056405175.1 Pedococcus sp. P1_H8 | reverse complement strand
GTACAGGCGAGTACGTTCCCGCCGCGGTTGGAGTCCCGGACAGGACTCCCGACTTGGAGAGCGTCAGGCCGGGCGGTGTACTGGTCGTTGTGATGTCGGGTCGAGGATCGCCCACGACATCGAATTGGTACGTGTAGAACTTGCCGACCGTGGCTTCCCCTGGGTTTCCCGAGACGCGGGGAAGGTTGTGTGGGTCGACCTGCACGATGAATGTGCCGGACGCCGAGCTGCCATTCGACGTCCGAACGGTGCAGCGCACGACGGTGTTCCCGACCGGAAAGCTGCTCCCGGAAGGGCGGTCGCACGTCTCGAATGTCGTCCCCGTCATGTCGGGCGGTGTCGGCCAGGTGACGACTGCCTTGCCGGTGGCGGCGTCAGCGATCGCGCGCTGGTAGGAGGGGATGAGCACGGTGTCGTCGAGCAACGCGCCCTGGATATCGGCGCGCGTGAAGTCAGCGCCGGTGAGCGTGGTGTTGCCTAGTCGTGCGTATCGCAGGCTCGTATCTGTCAGGTTCGCGTTGGTGAGGTTGGCGGCGAGTGCGTTGGCCGCGTTCATCCTCGAT
>NZ_JBFUCP010000092.1:0-564 GCF_056405175.1 Pedococcus sp. P1_H8 | reverse complement strand
TGGTGAGGCCGATGGCGGCGATGGCGGCGCCGGTGATTCCTGCGGTTCTACGCACGGTGGTTCTCCTCGTCGTTGTGGTGTGAGCCAGGAGACAGTAATGGCATTCACAATGCGTCTGCGGGGAAGTCGGCAAATTGCCTGCGCCGTCCACGAGCGTGGGGCCGCCGAGGCCGCCACTTCGCCGGGGTGCGTCACCACGCTTGGTCGGAAGTCTCCGATCTCGTTGCGGGACAGGCGAACCCGCTTTCGGACAGTGGCTCACCCGTGGGGGTCGTCACGCAGGTCGATCCCGTGCCGGCCACGTGTTCCCGACGAGCCGGACGCGCTCGCTACCCGCCTCGACGGTGACCGGACGGCGGCGCCGGCGGGCACGGCTCCGGGTGCGCAGAACTTGCTCGATGCGGGCCCGACGCGCCGACCGTGCCGGACGAATGGGGATGCCTGCGAGCCACTGCGAGCTTCTCGGGGCATACCCCCATAGGGGTGCCCGCTCGAATACCCGCTCTGATCTGGCCTTACTGGTGCCCTCGGTGAGACTCGAACTCACACTGCACGGGTTTTGAA
>NZ_JBFUCP010000091.1:0-567 GCF_056405175.1 Pedococcus sp. P1_H8 | reverse complement strand
ACGTGTAAGGCGCCTTGACCGCGAACGTCGCGCTCTTGATGCCGGCCTCCTCGGCGTACGACGTGTCGTAGACCTCGACGCCGTAGCCGTGCTTCTCGGCCCAGCGGATGTACATGCGCATCAGCATCTCGGCCCAGTCCGCGGCGTCGACTCCGCCGGCGCCCGAGCGGATGTTGACCAGCGCGTCGCGCTCGTCGTACTCACCCGACAGCATGGTCTTGACTTCCATGGCCGCGATGTCCTCGCGCAGGCTCGCCCGCTCCGAGTCGGCGTCCGCCACCGCGTCGCCGCCCTCGTCCTCGGCGAGCTCGTAGAGGATCGGCATCTCGTCGAGCCGCTGCCGCAGGCCCTCGACGCGGCGCAGTTCGGCCTGCGCGTGGGACAGCTGGCTGGTCACCTGCTGGGCATGGTCCTGGTTGTTCCACAGGTCGGGGTCTGCTGCCTGATGCTCGAGTTCGTCGATGCGTCGGCGCAGCTCATCCACGTCCAGCACCCTCTCGACCGTGGTGAGAGTGGTGTCGAGCTCGGCAAGGTCTGCGGAAACGTCGGGTTGCACGGTTCCCAAGG
>NZ_JBFUCP010000090.1:0-572 GCF_056405175.1 Pedococcus sp. P1_H8 | reverse complement strand
CATCGCCGCCATCGGCTGAGTTTTCCCGAACCGGCCTCCGCTCTATATTCACAACAGGAAGATTGCGAGCGCAGATGAGCGACGCGCCAGCCCAATCGGCACCCCTCACCTCCGGCCCCGATGACACTCGGGCCGGGGTGGGTGGTCCGCCAGGAACACCGGAGGCTCCGATCACTTCGTCACCCAAGGCCCCCGCAAAGACGGTGACCCGTCCGGGCGACCGGATCTTCACCACGCTCGCGTCGGGGTCGGCGGTGTTCATCACGGTGCTGATCGGCGCCATCGGGGTGTTCCTGGTCTGGCGTGCGGTGCCCGCGCTCTCGCGCAACGAGGCGAACTTCCTCACCAGCAGCGTCTGGAGCACCGACGACATCAACCACATGGCGTTCGGCATCCTGGACCTGCTCCAGGTCACCGTGCTGGTGTCGGTGTTCGCGTTGGTGCTGGCGATGCCGGTGGCGCTGGGCATCGCGATCTTCCTGACGCAGTACTCGCCCAAGCGGCTGGCCCGGCCGCTGGCCTACGTGATCGACCTGCTGGCCGCGGTACCGTCCATCGTCTACGGCCTGTGG
>NZ_JBFUCP010000089.1:0-574 GCF_056405175.1 Pedococcus sp. P1_H8 | reverse complement strand
GCACCGCTCCTTTCTCCCTCTGCCCGGGGGCAGGTGTCCGCACGCTTCGTTCCCGGCGCCCGCTTACCCGCGCACCACTGCCAGTATCTCAGTTACCAACGAATCGACGTCTTCCGACGTGCGGGCCTCTACGTTGAGCCGGAGCAACGGCTCGGTGTTCGACGCGCGCAGGTTGAACCAGGCGCCGTCGCCGAGGTCGACGGTCACGCCGTCGAGCCGGTCCACGGACGTCGTCCGCGACGCGAAGGCCGCGACGACCGCGTCGGTGCGCTCGGCGGCGACGGCGACGGTCGAATTGATCTCCCCGGACGCCGCGTACCGCTCGTAGCTCGCCATCATCTCGGACAGCGGCCGGTCCTGGCCGGCCAGCGCGGCCAGCACGTGCAGGGCCGCCAGCATCCCCGAGTCCGCACCCCAGAAGTCGCGGAAGTAGTAGTGCGCCGAGTGCTCGCCGCCGAAGATGGCGCCGGTCTCGGCCATCTGCTGCTTGATGAACGAGTGCCCGACCCGGGTGCACACCGCGGTGCCGCCGAGTTCGGCGACCAGTTCCGGGACGGCCCGTGAGGTGATCAGG
>NZ_JBFUCP010000088.1:0-575 GCF_056405175.1 Pedococcus sp. P1_H8 | reverse complement strand
CCGTCGCGGTGATCGCGGCGGCGATCATCATCAGCCCGACCGCCAGCTGCAGCGGGGAGTCCCACAGCCGCAGCCGGACGCCGCCGTCGCTGTGCACGGCCAGCAGGATGGTCGGCAGCAGTACCAGGGTGACGAGGATGCTGGCCTGGGTCAGCGGCAGCGAACCGCGCTGGGTGGTGCCGGTCAGCCGGATCGAGAGGGTGTCCATGCCGCGCAGGGTGGCGTCGTACATCCGGTCCGCGTTGCCGAGCAGCGAMCGTTCGAAGCGCAGTCGGCTGACCCGGCGGTGCGCCAGGAAGAGGCCGGCGCCGGAGAGGACGATGAGCACGGTCAGCCACAGCGCCTGCCCGAACCCGTGCCACAGCGCCAGGTGGTAGTCGCCGTCCGGACCGGCGGGCAGCGTCGTCGAGTACGGGGTCAACAGCCGGTCCATCAGCGGGGAGGCGAGGCCGGCGGCGAGGCCCGCGACGGCGAGCAGGGCGGGCACCGCCAGGAACAGGGGATCCGCCCGGTGCATGTCCGCGACCGCCGGGCTGGGACGGCGGAGCTGCTTGCGTCCGAACGCGCCCCAGACG
>NZ_JBFUCP010000087.1:0-576 GCF_056405175.1 Pedococcus sp. P1_H8 | reverse complement strand
ACCGCGGTGACCTCGGCGATCACCGAGTCGGTGGTCAGCGGATCGCCGGAGACCAGGCGGACCACGTCGTGGCCGTTCTTGGCCTCGGCGGCCAGGGTCTTCGCGACCTCGGCGGGCTCGCCGAGGGCGGGCCGCACCTCGGAGAGGGGGTGCTCCGGGTCGACCTCGACGCCCTTGACCAGCAGCGCCGTGCCGACCAGCGCGGCGACGCCCTTGTCGACGTCGGGATCGGTGAACGCGAGCGTCGCGTTGGCCAGGACGTCCCTGGCGCGGACGGTGAGCAGCGCGGGATCGCCGGGCCCGGAGCCCACGAACAGGATCCGTCCGGGAGTGTTCTTTCGGACTCGGCTCATCGGTTGTTCTCCAGTGCGTTCAAGTGTCGAGCAGTGTGGGGTCGTGCGATGTCAGGTGCTGTGACGGGGTGCTGCGGACCGGGGTGGTGCCTGGCCCGCCTGGGTTTCGACGATCTACACATCGGCGACACCCATCAACTCGCGGGCGCCGAGGTCGAGCAGTTCGCGGGCCAAGGCCCGGCCCAGCTCCTCGACACGGTCGGGCGGGCCCACCACCGATGCC
>NZ_JBFUCP010000086.1:0-577 GCF_056405175.1 Pedococcus sp. P1_H8 | reverse complement strand
CCCCTGGCCGTAGGTGTAGGAGAAGCCGTCGCAGTTCCCCGCCGACGACGGCGGACGAGACTGGCGCCACGGACCGACCGGGACGGCAGACGAGATCGCGGACCGGATCTCGTGCCCCATCGCCTCCGCCCGCACGATCATCTCCTCCAGGGAGGGCCGGGCCATCAGAACCGCGGTCCGGCGCGCCGCCTCCTCGTCGCTGTACCGCTCGCCGCCACCGATGGACATGCATCCCCCCAGCACCACTGCCGCCGTCACGAGTGCCACCGCCGCGACGCTTCGCCTCGTCAGCTCACGCACGCCGATCGCCATGCCTGTCACCGTCTTTCGCATCGGAACGCACCGTTGCTCCGCAGGACGGAACTGACATCAGAACGGACCTCGCAGCAGGCCCGAGGGCAGCGGCAGCGGGATCTCTCCCGGCAGGCCCAAGAGGCCGCCGAGCCCAGAACCGTCACCGAAGACCCGCTCCCGGAGGTCCCCCAGCGGGGAGCCCGGAACCCGGTCCGCAAGACCGGCGTCGGTACCCTCCACGATCCGCTCCGGCATTCCGCCGACGACCGCGGCGATGTTGTAC
>NZ_JBFUCP010000085.1:0-577 GCF_056405175.1 Pedococcus sp. P1_H8 | reverse complement strand
GGGTGCTGGTGATCGACGACGAACCGCAGATCCTGCGGGCGTTGCGGATCAATCTGACCGTGCGCGGATACGAGGTGACGACCGCCGCGAACGGGGCCGCGGCGCTGCGGGCCGCGGCGGAGCGTCATCCCGAGGTGATCGTGCTGGACCTGGGGCTGCCGGACATGGACGGGATCGAGGTGCTGGCGGGCCTGCGCGGCTGGTCCACGGCACCGGTCATCGTGCTCTCCGCGCGGACCGACTCCGCGGACAAGGTCGCCGCCCTGGACGCGGGGGCGGACGACTACGTCACCAAGCCCTTCGGGATGGACGAGTTCCTGGCCCGGTTGCGCGCCGCGGTGCGACGGAACTCCGCCGCCGCCGACCCGGGCGAGCCCGTGGTGGCAACCGACTCCTTCACCGTCGACCTGGCGGCGAAGAAGGTGACGAAGGCCGGCGCGGAGGTGCATCTGACGCCCACCGAGTGGGGGATGCTCGAGATGCTGGTGCGTAACAGGGGAAAGCTGGTGGGGCAGAAGGAGTTGCTCCGCGAGGTCTGGGGGCCGTCGTACGCGACCGAGACCCACTACCTCCGGGT
>NZ_JBFUCP010000084.1:0-579 GCF_056405175.1 Pedococcus sp. P1_H8 | reverse complement strand
CCTCGGCAATCGACCACCTCGACGGGGATCGTGGCCGCAGGTACTTCGTGGAGGACGGCGGTCTCCCGAACCTGTTCCGGAACGCGTACGAGGCACGGCTGCGCGAAGGCGGCGGCACGTCGTGGCAGCGCTGGTACTGGGAAAGGCTCGCCAGGGCAGGTGAACTCCGTACGGTGATGCCCTGGTTCGGGCAGTCGATCGACGCGGCGGACGGGGTGTTCCGGCTGCGGCGGTCCCGGGTGCGTCCGCGGCGCAAGGTGATGAAACTGAACTGGAACCCTTACCGAACCGAGACGGTCATCGTCGCGATGGCGGCCGAGCACGAGCGGTTGGCGAAGGCGACCGGGGGCGAGGTGCTGCCGCTCGCGAGCTGGAAGTGGCTCCGCGCCCTGGCGACGCCGCATCCGCTCGGCGGGTGCAACATGGCCGCCGCGCCGGGGGCCGGCGTCGTCGACCACGCGGGAAGGGTGTTCGGTCACGACGGGTTGTACGTGATGGACGGTTCGGTCATCCCCAGGGCGATAGGCAGGAACCCCTCGAAGACGATCGCCGCGGTCGCCGAGCGGGCGGTCGCGTTGC
>NZ_JBFUCP010000083.1:0-581 GCF_056405175.1 Pedococcus sp. P1_H8 | reverse complement strand
GAGCAGCGCCTTGCCCGACGACGTGCAGTGCGCAGGCATGGTCATGCCCATGCGGGACCCGACGCGCACCGCCCGAGCACTCTCGACCGAGTCCACGAAGGTCACCGTGTTCCCGTCGAGCCGGGCCAGATGAACCGTCTCACCCAGGCTGGCCGAGAGCCGCTCGAGCACCGGATGCACCCGCGCCCGAACGTCGGTCTGGCGCAGGACCGCGAACGCTATCGTCGTCAGGGCCGGGCCCGGCTCGTAAGCCCGCGAGCCCTCGACCTGACGAACGAACCCGCGGTACTGCAGCATCGCCAGTAGCCGGTGCGCAGTCGACGAGGCCACCGAGAGATACTCGCTCACCTCGGTCAGCCGGATGCTGCGACGATCGCCGAGCAGCAACAGGATCCGAAGCGCGTTGTCGACAGACTCGATCGGGTACTGCGGACGATTCGGAGGTGCATCTTCCTTTGCAGTCACGCAGGTAGGGTAACGGCAGGGATGCGCAACACGTTCTTGGTGACCTTGCCCGAGGCGTTTCGCGGCAGCGAATCGACCACCACGAGGTCAGTCGGCAGCTTGTAACGAGCCAACCT
>NZ_JBFUCP010000082.1:0-583 GCF_056405175.1 Pedococcus sp. P1_H8 | reverse complement strand
ATCCTCGGCGGCTTCCTTGTTCACGAGATCTCGCCAGTACGGGTCCTCGAGCGCGCGCTCGCGAGCCGCAGCATTGCGTAGCGCGGCGATCAGCGGCGCCGGGTCGGCGTCGGGGTCGCCCGACACGGCAATGAGCGCGACGGCAAGCTCCTCGATCTCGGCGTCAGCCATTTCTGAGGCGTCGAAGGTCATCGAAAATGGGTCGAGGATCATGATTTCTCCGTGCTTCGTTTGTCGACCGACATGCCGTTCCACACGCTGCCGCCGCGGATACCTCGACCGAACGCGGCATTTGCCCACAGCTCGACGTAGTACCCCGGGTCGGGGACGGTGAACGGCACATGGACCGTCAGGGTCTCCCGCTCTCCGGTGACCGCTTCCGCGATCCGCTGGAAATGCAGGGTCCCGTTCGGTGCGTAGACCCTGATCTGCACGTTGAAGTACGTCGAGCCGAGGGTGGGGTACCCCTCAAACGACAACTGCCCGTCGGCAATCCAGAGCCCTCTGCTGGCCAGGTAGATCGAGCCGTTCACGATCGTGGCCCCGACGAGCGCGCCGATCTGGCGATCGACCGGGATGCGGA
>NZ_JBFUCP010000081.1:0-584 GCF_056405175.1 Pedococcus sp. P1_H8 | reverse complement strand
TTCCTGGGCTGGGGGAGTCGCGGTCGTAGGGTGGTGTCGTGGACAGTACCGAGATCACCGTCGCGACCTGGAACACCGAATGGGCACCTACCGCTGGCCGACGGGGGCCGCACGTTCGTGAGCGGCTGGCCGACGCGTCCGCGGACATCCTCGTGGTGACGGAGGGCAGCAGCGGGCTCTTGCCAGACGGCGGATACGTCGTCGATGCTGGCAACGACTGGGSCTACGAAGACAAGCCGCAGCGCCGCAAGGTGCTGCTCCGGTCCTGTTGGCCGCTCACCGATGTCGACCGCCTCACCACGGGCGGCGGAGCCGGGAGGGTCGTGACGGCGCTGGCTACCGCACCCGCCGGGCCGATCCGGATCCTCGCAGTCTGCATCCCGTGGGCCCGCGCACACGTGAGTACCGGGCGACGCGACGCCACGGCGTGGTCCGAGCACCTCGACTGTCTCGACCAGATCGAGGAGCTCGCCGAATGCTTTGACCCGTCGACACCGACGGTGGTCGCCGGGGATTTCAACCAGCGCATTCCTCGTGTCCTGCAACCTGCACGGGTCGCGGACCGTCTCGCCGAGGTGATGGGT
>NZ_JBFUCP010000080.1:0-584 GCF_056405175.1 Pedococcus sp. P1_H8 | reverse complement strand
CGCCCGTGGTGCGCCATCGCCTGCGCGTAGAGGCGGCCGGCCCGGTACGAGGAACGGACCAACGGCCCCGCCATCACGCCGGCGAAGCCGAGCTCGGTGGCGAACTCGGAGTGGTCGACGAACTCCTCCGGCTTGACCCAGCGCTCGACGGGATGGTGCCGCGGCGACGGGCGCAGGTACTGGGTGATGGTGATGATGTCGCAGCCGGCCTCGTGCAGGTCCACCATCGCCTGCTGGACCTCTTCGGGGGTCTCGCCCATGCCGAGGATCAGGTTGGACTTGGTGACCAGGCCGAAGTCGCGGGCGGCGGTGAGCACACCGAGCGAACGCTCGTACCGGAACGCCGGCCGGATCCGCTTGAAGATCCGCGGCACCGTCTCGAGGTTGTGCGCGAGCACCTCGGGGCGCGACTCGAAGACCTCGGCGAGCAGGTCCGGCTTGCCGTTGAAGTCGGGGACCAGGTTCTCCACGCCGGTGCCCGGGTTGAGCTCGTGGATCTGGCGGACGGTCTCCGCGTAGAGCCACGCGCCGCCGTCGGGCAGGTCGTCGCGGGCGACGCCGGTGATGGTCGAGTACCGCAGACC
>NZ_JBFUCP010000079.1:0-584 GCF_056405175.1 Pedococcus sp. P1_H8 | reverse complement strand
GGGGGTGAGTGTCGCCGTCGGCGGGAAGTACGACGACACCGAGGGCTTCTTCGTCAGGCCCACTGTGCTGCTCGCGGACGACCCCGGCGACGAGTGCTTCGCCACCGAGTACTTCGGACCGCTGCTCTCGTTGTACGTCTACGACGACTCGGCGCCCGACGCGTTCGAGTCGGTCCTCGACATCGTCGACACCACCGCCCCGTACGCGCTCACCGGCTCGGTGATCGCCGACGACCGGGCGGCGATCGAGAGAGCCGGTGCCGCACTACGATTCACGGCGGGAAACTTCTATGTCAACGACAAACCGACCGGCGCGGTGGTGGGGCAGCAGCCGTTCGGCGGGGCGCGGGCATCGGGCACCAACGACAAGGCCGGCTCGCCGATCAACCTGCTGCGCTGGACGTCGGCCCGCACGGTCAAGGAGACCTTCGTCCCGCCGACCGACTATCGGTACCCGCACATGGGACCGCGGGACTGATCGCCGTGTCCGGGGCGTTGGGCAACCCGCTGCGGCCGGCGATCCTCGCCGCGGCCCGTTCGCCGCGGATGAAGTCGGCGATCACCCGGGCCCCGGTCACCCGGTC
>NZ_JBFUCP010000078.1:0-585 GCF_056405175.1 Pedococcus sp. P1_H8 | reverse complement strand
GCCTTGAGGGTGACGCTGTGGTTGAAGATCTCCTCGGCGTTCTCGGGGCCGACCTTGATCATGTTCTTGAGGTCACCGCCGGCGAAGAAGGTCTTCTTGCCGGAGGTCAGGACGACACCGGTGATGGCGTCCTTCTCCGCGTACAGCCGGTCGACGGTGGCCTTCATCGAGGCGATGTAGGCCGCGTTCATGGTGTTCGCGCCCTGGTTGGGGTCGTCGATGGTGAGCACGACGATTCCGTCGGCGTCCTGCTCCCAGTTGATGATGTTCTGCTCGCTCACTGCTTCAAGTCTCCTGGTAGTCGGCGATATGGAAGGGACGGGCCGCGTCAGACGCGCTCGATGATGGTGGCCACGCCCATGCCGCCGCCGATGCACAGCGTGATGAGCGCGTAGCGCGCGTTGCGGCGCTCGAGCTCGTCGACCATGGTGCCGGTGATCATCGCGCCGGTCGCGCCGAGCGGGTGGCCCATCGCGATGGCGCCGCCGTTGACGTTGAGCTTCTCGTCCGGGATGTTCATGTCCTTCTGGAACTTGAGCACCACGGAGGCGAACGCCTCGTTGATCTCAACGAGGTCCATGTCCT
>NZ_JBFUCP010000077.1:0-590 GCF_056405175.1 Pedococcus sp. P1_H8 | reverse complement strand
GCCTTGGCCGGTGAAGACGAAGGTCGCGACAGCGACGAGGACCGCCAGCAGCACCCCGACGACGACGCGGGAGCGGGTCCCGAGCCGGCTCACCGGTACTGGACCGTGACCGGCGCGTGGTCGGACCAGCGCTGGTCGTAGGCCGCGGCCCGCTCGACGACGGCCTCCTTGGCCAGCTCCGCGAGCGCGGGGGTGCACACCTGGTAGTCGATGCGCCAGCCGGAGTCGTTGTCGAAGGCCTTGCCGCGGTAGGACCACCACGTGTACGGCCCGTCCACGTCCGGGTGCAGCCCGCGCATCACGTCCACCCAGCCGAACTCGCCGAACACCGAACCCATCCAGTCCCGCTCGTGCGGGAGGAACCCGGAGTTCTTCTTGTTGCCCTTGTGGTTCTTCAGGTCCCGTTCGGTGTGCGCGATGTTCCAGTCGCCACACACCGCGACGTGCCTGCCGTCCCGCTCCGCCTGGGCTGCCGTCGCGGCGAGGTGCGCGCCGAACGAGTCGAGGAAGCGCTCCTTCTCCTCCTGGCGCGGCGTCTGCGCCTCACCCGACGGCAGGTAGAGGCTGGCGACGGTCAGGTCGTCGAAGTC
>NZ_JBFUCP010000076.1:0-590 GCF_056405175.1 Pedococcus sp. P1_H8 | reverse complement strand
GACGAGAGGGACTGCCGGAGCAGCTTCTCGTTGTCACGGAGCGCGGCGAGTTGAGCCTCCGCGCGCGCGGCGTGCTGGCCGGTCCGGGAGGCGTGCCAGAGCCAGCCGACCGCGATGCCGAGGCAGAGCGAGACGAGGAGTCCGAAGCCGGTGACGGGTTCCATGCCGAGATAGTGCACGAGGGCACCTACATGCCTCCGGCGGTCGGGGAGAGGTGCACGTCAATGGGCCTGTCGGTGGGGTGAACTACGGTCGGCGCATGCGAATCCTGCACACCTCCGACTGGCACATCGGTCGCACCTTCCACGGGGTGGACCTGCTGGCCGACCAGGCACTGGTGCTCGACGCCGTCGCCGACCTGGTCGCGGAGCACGCCGTCGACGTCGTGGTGGTGCCGGGGGACGTCTACGACCGGGCCATCCCCAGCGCCGATGCGGTCACCGTGTGCAACAAGGGCTTCGCGGCGATCCGTGCGGCGGGTGCGGTGATCGTCGCGACCTCCGGGAACCACGACTCCCCGGCCCGGCTCGGCGCCGGCGCGGCCTTCTCGGCGGCGGGCGGACTGCACCTGATGACGCGGGTGTCGGAGG
>NZ_JBFUCP010000075.1:0-593 GCF_056405175.1 Pedococcus sp. P1_H8 | reverse complement strand
GTTCATGGTCGTGCACGCGGCGCTGRCGGTGCTGCTGGCCCGGCTGTCSGGCACCGRCGACATCGCRRTCGGYACSSCGRTCGCCGGCCGCGGCGASKCCGCGCTSGACGACSTSGTSGGCATGTTCGTCAACACSYTGGTGCTGCGCACCGAGGTGGGCTCGGCGCGGTCGTTCGACGAGTTGGTCCGTGAGGTTCGTGCCGTCGACCTCGCCGCCTTCGGGCACGCAGACGTCGCGTTCGAGCGTCTGGTGGAGGTCACCGCACCGGCCCGTTCCACCGCACACCACCCGTTGTTCCAGGTGGTCTTTGCCTTCGAGGACCTGCCGGTCGACGGGTTTGCCCTGCCGGGTCTGCAGATCGGGCGCGAGCCGCTCGACTTCGGGGTGGCCAAGTTCGACCTGCAGCTGACGGTCAGTGAGCTGCTCGACGCCGAGGGTGCGGCCGCCGAGTTCGTCTATGCCACCGACCTGTTCGACGAGGCGACCGTGCGCGAGTTCGCCACGCGCTTCCTGCGGATCCTCACCGCCGCGGTGCGCACGCCCGCGGTCCCGGTCGGCGACATCGAGATCCTCGATGCGGCCGAGCGAATGT
>NZ_JBFUCP010000074.1:0-595 GCF_056405175.1 Pedococcus sp. P1_H8 | reverse complement strand
CGTCGTAGCCGGTGATCGCGGCCAGCCAGTCCTGCAGGTCGGTGATGATCTGCAGCATGCCGGGGGCGTCGCCGGTCGGCGCGAACGGGTGCAGCCTGTTGAACTGCGGCCAGGTGATGGCCTCCATCTCGGCAGCCGCGTTGAGCTTCATGGTGCACGAACCGAGCGGGATCATGCTGCGGTCCAGCGCGATGTCCTTGTCCGAGAGCCGGCGCAGGTACCGCATCATCGCGGTCTCGGTGCGGTACGCGACGAAGGCCGGGTGGGTCATGAACAGGGAGGTCCGCGCGAGCGACGCCGGCAGCGAGTCTGCGCCCTGCGGCACCGCCGCACCGCCCACCCCGAACGCGGCCAGCACGGACTCGAGGTGCGCCGCGGTGGTCGCCTCGTCGCAGGAGATGCCCACGTGGTCGGCGTCGACGCGCCGCAGGTTGACGTTCCAGGCCTTCGCGGCCGAGATGACGGCGTCGGCGCGGCCGGGCACCCGGGCGAGCACGGTGTCGAAGAACGCCTCGTGCACCACCTCGACGCCCGCGGCGCGCAGCCCGGCGGCGAGTGCGGTGGCGTGGCCGTTGACGCGCCGGGCGATCGCCCG
>NZ_JBFUCP010000073.1:0-596 GCF_056405175.1 Pedococcus sp. P1_H8 | reverse complement strand
CGGCGAGAAAGGCCGATACGAGGGTCGCGAAGTCGTCGGGGCACTCGAGTTGCGGCATGTGGCCGACACCCGGAAACAGATGCGTCTCGGCATGCGGGTACATGCTCCGGGCAGCGTGGAGGTGACGTGCAGGCTGAACCCGGTCCCTCTCGCCCCACATGATCAGGGTCGGCCGAGGGTGTCGATTGGCCGCGGCGATGAGTTCGGTACGCCCGGCCGGCCGGATGCCGCGGATCCCGATCTCTGCGCGAACCAGCTCGTACAACACGTCAGCGGGGTCGGGTTGGCGAGCGATGTCCATCGCGAGGTCAATGCGTTTCTTCGTCACGAAGGTGGGATCGGCGAAGATCAGGCGTTCGACCAGGGCTGCGCCGGCCCGGGTGGTGTGGCGGGCAGCGAGCCGGCCAATGCCCGGCAGCGCCAGTATCCGCAGCAGAGCTGCCACCTCGGATCCGAAGCCCGCACTGTCGACCAGAACCAGGCTGGCCACCCGATCCGGCTCGACCGCGACGAGCTGCTGGGCGACCGCCCCGCCCAAGGAATTGCCGATGACATGCGCGGGCCGGTGTTCGTCGAGTGCGTCGAGGGTTTCACGG
>NZ_JBFUCP010000072.1:0-596 GCF_056405175.1 Pedococcus sp. P1_H8 | reverse complement strand
CTCCTCGGAGTTCGCCACCAGGCTGCGGGTGCACGGCCGGCAACGGGACGAGCACCGGATCCTGTGGGTCAACAGTGCGGTCATCCCGAACTCGATCGCGGCGATCCTGCTCGACATCCGGGACCGGACGGGTTCGGTTCCGCACGTGTACTTCGAATGGACGGAGGGCGATCCGATCGCCAACCTGTTGCGATTCCTGTTCATCGGGCAGGGGGAGGAGGCGCCGGTGACCCGCGAGGTGCTCCGACGGGCCGAACCCGACCCGTCCCGTCGACCGCACGTCCACGTGGGGTGATGTAAGACCATGCGCGTCGACGGACAAGACATCCCGGTGCACGGCAGCCTGCTGCAGCCGCTGCGCCGGCGAACCAACGACCAGGTACGAGTGGTCGTCGCGGCGGTCTGCGTGATCGCCGTGGTGGTGGTCTCGCTGGTCACCCGCGGCCGGTGGGAGTCGGTCGAGTCGTCGATCTCCGACCTCATCGGGGTGGCGTCCCCGGACCTGTCCAACCGGTTCTACTCGTTCTACGGCGCGGCGATCGTGGCGCTGCCGTTCGCCATCCTGGTGGGGATCGTGGTGGGTCGACGCTGGAAGC
>NZ_JBFUCP010000071.1:0-597 GCF_056405175.1 Pedococcus sp. P1_H8 | reverse complement strand
GGGCTACACCGAGTTCTGCGCCCGCTGGGCGGACTCGAACCCCGAGACGCTCGCCGAGTACTTCGCCGAAGGTGCTGTCTACCACAACATTCCGATGGAACCCGTGGTGGGGAAGCCCGCAATCAAGGACTTCCTCGCCGGGTTCCTCGGGGCGTTCGGCGGCATCGTGTTCACGATCCACCACCAGACCAGTGCCGGCCGCGTGGTGATGAAYGAGCGCACCGACGTGTTCACGATCAACGGCACCGCCGTCGAACTGCCGGTGATGGGGGTGTTCGAGGTCGACGAGGACGGCAAGATCGTGGCCTGGCGGGACTACTTCGACATGGCCCCGCTCGCGGCCCTCGGCGGCCAGTAGCGCCGGCAAACGCAAGAACCCCGATCCAGTTYCCTGGATCGGGGTTCCCGCGTCAAATGGTGGTGCCCCCGGCAGGATTCGAACCTGCGGCCTTTCGCTCCGGAGGCGAACGCTCTATCCCCTGAGCTACGGGGGCCCGCCGAAACTTCCGGCGTGCCATTGGGCGGGGTTAGCGTAACCCATGACTCGCCGGATCCATATTTGGACCCTCGGATTGGGTAAAGTGCCTGGTACGCGCC
>NZ_JBFUCP010000070.1:0-599 GCF_056405175.1 Pedococcus sp. P1_H8 | reverse complement strand
GAGTCCTTGAGATGACGCTCAGCAGAAGGAGATTCGTGACGCTGCTGGCGGCGGGAGCCGTCGGCGCCCTGGCCGGATGCGCGTCCGCGGTCGCCGGCGAGACGGACGACGACGCCGCGTTGCCCGCGCAAGGGTCCGCGACTCCAGGCCCGGCCGCGCCAGAGCTGCGTCGACCGCCCGCGGCCTCGGCGCGGGTGGCGGTCCCGCCGGGCACGCTCACGGCGTTGCCCGGACCGGGCGCCAACCTCGCGTTGACCGTGGACGACGGCACCGACCCGGAGGTGGTCGCGGCGTACATACGGTTCGCCCGGGACACGGGCGCCCGTTTCACCTTCTTTGTCACCGCGTCCTACGACTCGTGGACGATTCACCGGGATGCGCTGCGCCCCTTGGTTGACTCCGGCCAGATTCAGCTCGGCAACCACACGTGGGACCACCCGGACCTGACCAAGCTCTCGAGCTCGGCGGTGGCCGACCAGTTGCGGCGGACCCAGACCTTCCTGCGGAAGCAGTTCGGAGTGGATGGGACACCGTTCTTCCGGCCGCCGTACGGATTCCACAACGCGGCGGTCGATTCGGTGGCCGCCGACCTCGGGTAC
>NZ_JBFUCP010000069.1:0-601 GCF_056405175.1 Pedococcus sp. P1_H8 | reverse complement strand
CCGGATCAGCATCTGGCTGTCGGGGCGTTCGCCGGGGTCGATCCGGTCGAGCGGCGTGCCGTGCATGCGTTCCATGCAGATCACGTGCGGGCCGCAGTACTCCCAGTACACCTCCGGCGCGGTCACCCCATGGTTGTCACCGAACGACCACAGGGCCGTCCGGAAGCGGGTCTGCCGGTCCGCCTCGACCGCGCTGTTCAGCTCGGTCATGGTGGCGCGGTGCAGGTCCCGGACGATGGCGGTGGCGTTTGCGATGCGGAAGAACTCGCTGAGCCGCTCCAGCAGCCGGGCGCCCCAGTACGCGGTCCGCAGGTCCACCAGCATCCGGTGGTAGATGCCCGGTCGTTGCACCTTGATCACCGCCTGCCGGCCGTCGGGCAGCACGCAGGCGTGCACCTGGGCCACCGACGCCGCCGCGAGCGGGGTGTCGTCGAACTCGGTGAACAGGGCCTCGACGGGACGGCCGAGGTCCGACTCGATCACAGACCTCGCGGCCCGGGCGGAGACCGGCGGCACGTCGTCGAGGCAGCGCAGGCAGGCGTTCGCGAGCGGTGCCGGAAAAACGCCCGGCGACGACGCCATCAGCTGGCCGAGCTTGACG
>NZ_JBFUCP010000068.1:0-603 GCF_056405175.1 Pedococcus sp. P1_H8 | reverse complement strand
ACCTTCATGCTGGTGCGGCCGTCCATCGCGGCGCGCTGGATCCACTTGAACGCCTCGGGCTCGGTCAGCGACTGCGAGGTCATCAGCGCGCTCTTGGCCCGCTCGACCAGCTTGCGGGTCTCGATGCGGTCCGTCAGGTTGACCACCTCGGTCTCGAGGGCGGAGAGCTCCGCGAACCGGCTCACGGCCAGCTCGACGGCCGGCACCAGGTCCGCCTTGGAGAACGGCTTGACCAGGTACGCCATCGCACCGGCGTCACGGGCCCGCTCGACCAGCTCGCGCTGACTGAACGCGGTCAGGATCACCACCGGCGCAATGCGTTTCACGGCGATCTCCGACGCGGCGTCGATCCCGTCGCGGCGAGGCATCTTCACGTCCATGATCACCAGGTCGGGCAGCAGCTCCTCGGCGAGCTCGACGGCGCGCTGGCCGTCCCCGGCCTCGCCGACCACGTCGTAGCCCTCCTCGCGGAGCATCTCGACCAGGTCCATGCGGATCAGGACCTCGTCCTCGGCGACCACCACACGGCGTGGGGCGGGTCCTTCTCCCTGCGTGACAGGAGCGTTCATCGTTGCCTTCCTCTACTGCCGGCCACCCCGGAAA
>NZ_JBFUCP010000067.1:0-605 GCF_056405175.1 Pedococcus sp. P1_H8 | reverse complement strand
GGCCTGTTGGGGGCGTTCCGCGCCTTCTCCTACGGCTCCCTCTACCCGACGCTGCGACGCATGCAGGCCGACGGGTCGATCGCCGAGGACACCGGTCCGACGGGCACCGTCATTCGACGCGCCCGGCGTGTGTACGCGCTCACCCCCGAAGGCCGGGAGCGGTTCGCCAAGCTCGTCGCCGACACGGGACCGCAGAACTACACCGATGACGGATTCGGCGTCCACCTCGCCTTCTTCAGTCGCACCCCCGCCGAGGCGCGGATGCGGATCCTCGAGGGCAGGCGGCGCCAGGTCGAGGAGCGCCGGGAATGCCTCCGCGACGCGATCGGGCGGGCCAGCGGCTCACTCGACCGGTACACCCGCCAGCTTCACCAGCTCGGACTCGAGTCGAGTGAACGCGAGGYCCGCTGGCTCAACGAGCTGATCGCGGCCGAGAACACATCAACTGCAGCACTCAAGAAAGAAGGAGAACCCGACCATGGGTGAGAACAGCACCGCGGTGCGCGTAGCCATTGTGGGCGTGGGGAACTGTGCCTCGTCCCTGGTCCAGGGCGTGCAGTACTACAAGGATGCCGACGAGAACGCGACCGTCCCCGGTCTGATGC
>NZ_JBFUCP010000066.1:0-606 GCF_056405175.1 Pedococcus sp. P1_H8 | reverse complement strand
GGCAATCGCTGGCTGGACACTGGTGTTGATTCTTGCTGCAGCGTGGATGGTGACAATGGTCCGATCCCGGAATTCTTCTGAGGAGAGGTGATCAGCGAAAAGTCGATGGGCAATCCGCAAGTTGATCTTCCCAAATCCTGTAGCGCCGCAACCAGTATTGGACAAACCAACGCTGGAAGATAAGGGGAACGCCGACATTGCTGCCCTGAGCAGCCCCGAGGTCCACTGAGTCGACAATCGTACGGCTTTGCGCGACGAGGATGACGATTGTCTCTCTTCAGAACATGTTGGGCCAGGTCGGTTAGCGTGTGGCGATGCGCGCAGCTGTGAAGGACCACCGGAAACTCGTCGTACTCGGGTTGGTGTTCGTGGTCGCGGTCGGGGCGCTCGTGACGCTCCTTCGCACGGACCGTTCCCCGACCGGCGGTGAACCGCCTGCCGGCGCCGAGCGTTCCGTCGTCACCACCTCACTCGATACTGCGCCGCAGCTCGCCTGGACGCTCGACGTCGGACGGCTCACCGACAACACCGGTGAGGTCCTGTTGGCGATGCCGTATCAGCTCGGCGCCTACTACGGCTACGGCGGAGTTCTCGACGGCGGTGACC
>NZ_JBFUCP010000065.1:0-606 GCF_056405175.1 Pedococcus sp. P1_H8 | reverse complement strand
CCGATCGAGGATCCGATTTGCGTCGGCGCCCTGGAAGATCCGCTTGATCGGGACCTCGAGCTTCTTGCCGGTCCGGGTGTGCGGAATGCCCGGCGCCTCGACGATCTGGTCCGGCACGTGCCGGGGCGAGGCCTGCTCCCGGATCGCGGACCGAATCCGCTCCCGCAGCGCGTCGTCGAGCACCGCACCCTCGGCCAGCACCACGAACAGCGGCATCCAGTACCCGCCGTCCGGTTGCTCGGCGCCGATCACCAACGCCTCGGCGATCTCCGGCAGCCCCTCGACGGCCTGGTATATGTCCGCGCTGCCCATCCGGATCCCGTTCCGGTTGAGGGTCGAGTCCGACCGGCCGTGCACCACCACGCTGCCGCGATCGGTGACGGTGATCCAGTCGCCGTGGCGCCACACCCCGGGAAAGGTGTCGAAGTAGGAGTCGCAGTAGCGCGCGTCGCCGGGGTCGTTCCAGAACCGCACCGGCATCGACGGCATCGGCCGGGTCACCACCAGCTCGCCGACCTGCCCCCGGACCGGGCGCCCGGTCTCGTCGAAGGCGTCCAGCGCCACCCCGAGATAACGCGCGGACAGCTCGCCCGGCCACACCGGGAC
>NZ_JBFUCP010000064.1:0-607 GCF_056405175.1 Pedococcus sp. P1_H8 | reverse complement strand
GTTCACGGCCCCGGGCCGGATCGAGGGGCCGACCATCAACGTCGCCGGGAACTGGTGGAACGTCCTCGCGACGAAAGCTGTCGGCGCCAAGAGCTAGTCGTAGCGGTAGCGGGTCTTGCTGGACGAAGGCGAGCCGTTCTGCACTGCCAAGATCACGCCGACGGTGACGATGACGATGATCTCGACCACTGCGAGGGCGACCGCGGCCCAGGCGAGTCGAGACCCGCTCTCGTGCGGCCGGCGGCTCACCTCGTGAATGCCGACAAATCCGAACACCAGCGCCACCGGGATCAATCCGATCAACGCGGAGAACAACCCGATCTGGGCGGAGAGGTTGGTCCGGGTGGGGGCCTGGACCTTGCCCGGTACGAGATGTGTCATGGGCGGAGACTACGTCCACTCAAGCGCCGAAATAGGCGCTGCCACGGCCGATGTCATCTGAACGGTGGACAGCTGCGCCCGGGCCGGGATCTACTGCCCCAGCCGCCGGCCGATCCGGCTGCCGTACTGCAACGGCACGTCGAAGGCGTCGTCGACGGCGCCGATCGCGCGGTCGACCGTGAGCACCGAGGGTTCGTGTCCTCGGTGAGTTCGTACAGCCGGGCTG
>NZ_JBFUCP010000063.1:0-609 GCF_056405175.1 Pedococcus sp. P1_H8 | reverse complement strand
GGTGCTCATCAGTTGCGTGCTCGCAGTCGTCACCTACAGCCGGCTCCGGTTGCGCCGTCCGCGCCGGGGCTGACCGACCACGACGGCGGCCCGGCTGGTGTGCGTGAGTGTTGTCGCAGTCGGCCGGGCTCCACCAGAGCCGTGGCTCAACGCACGGCTGGACCGCGATCGCCGGCCATTGCGACGGCATCGCGGACGAGGGCATCCGGATCCGTCGCCAGGCGGCGCAGCTCGGCGTCGTATCGCCCGCGCGCGTCCGGTGTGAGCGCCGTGTCCGTCAGCACGAACACGCCGTGCCGCCGCACCGCGGCCCAGGGCGAAGCGAGTCCCACGAACGCGGCCTCGGCCTCGTCCGCGTCGATCGTGCAGTACCCGCTGCCGGGAGMSAGSCGATCGCACACCGCGTCGTGCAGCGCGGGATGCTCGGTCAGCGCAGCCTCCAACGGGCCGTAGTCCAACGGCTGGTGGACGCCGACGTCCCGGAAGGACGTGTACGGGGCGGTGAGCCCGCGGACGGCGACCTCCCGGGGCAGCCGATCGAGCCGGGCCGTCACCAGGTCCATCCGGCCGAGACGGGAGAGCGCCGCCGCTGCCCAGGCTCGATCGGGT
>NZ_JBFUCP010000062.1:0-610 GCF_056405175.1 Pedococcus sp. P1_H8 | reverse complement strand
GGTCTCGCTCGGCTCCCTGACCGAGGCGGAGAACTTCCTCGACTGGGTGCACCGGGTGCTCGAGACGCTGCCCGGACCGGAACGGCTGCACCCGCTGTACACGATCTACGGCGGTGGCCTGCCCCCCGAGGCAGTCCTCGACTCGCTGCCCGGGTACGCCGGGTCCCGGCCGGTGCGCGTCGGCAACGCCGCGAACTCGCAGGTTCAGCTCGACGTCTTCGGCCCGATCGTGGACCTGATCTCGCACCTGGCCCACGCGCGGGAGAAGCAGGGCACCGCGCAGGCCCTGACCGACGCCGACTGGGACCTGGTGTGCGCCATGGTCTCCGCGGTCCAGCGCCGGTGGTCCGAACCCGACAACGGCATCTGGGAGATCCGCGGCAACCCGCGGCACCACGTGTACTCGAAGGTGATGTGCTGGGTCACCGTGGACCGGGCGCTGACCCTGGCCACGCGCTTCGACCGGGAGGCCGGACAAGACTGGGAGGCGCTGCGCACCGAGATCTCCGACGAGGTCAAGGACCGCGGCTGGAGCGACCGGGCCCGCTCGTACACCGCCGCCTACGACGGCACCGACCTCGACGCGGCCACCCTGCACATCGGGCTGTCC
>NZ_JBFUCP010000061.1:0-615 GCF_056405175.1 Pedococcus sp. P1_H8 | reverse complement strand
GCATATTGCGGTCCGGTCCGAGGGGGCCCCGCGGTTGGCGGGTCTCCGCGCGGCTTCGCTTGGACGAAGGAGAGAGCACGTGATTCGTGTGCTGTTGGTCGACGATCAATCCCTGCTGCGAATGGGATTTCGGCTGATCCTGGAGGCCGAGTCCGATATCGAGGTGGTCGGCGAGGCCGGGGACGGCGCGGCCGGGGTCCGGATGGCGGCGGCCCTCGAACCGGACGTCGTGATGATGGACGTCCGGATGCCTGCCATGGACGGCATCGCGGCCACCGCCGCCATTCTCGACGCCCAGCCCGCCTCCAAGATCCTGATCCTCACCACCTTCGATGTCGACCAGTACCTCTATGCCGGCCTGAAGGCCGGTGCCAGCGGGTTTCTGCTCAAGGACGCGCCCCCAACGGCTCTACTCGCCGCGATTCGCACGGTGGCCGACGGGGAGGCCGTGCTCGCTCCGACCGCGACCCGACGCCTGATCGACCAGTTCATGCCGCTTCTGCCCGAACCGGACCGGCAGGCCCGGCGCGACACGGTGCTCAACGCGCTCACCGACCGGGAGCGGACGGTGTTCGCCGGGCTCGCGGCAGGCCGGTCGAATCGCGAGATCGCGGG
>NZ_JBFUCP010000060.1:0-617 GCF_056405175.1 Pedococcus sp. P1_H8 | reverse complement strand
GTTCGTGCACAACGCCAAGCTCATCGTCACCAAGTCCGACAAGCAGAAGGACACCCTCGAGAACAAGGTGTGTCTGCTCCGCCAACCGGAGATGGTGGTGCAGACGCTGGACCGGACATTCGAGAACCACACCTACCACGCCTTTCTCCTTGCAGGCGGTGCGATTCATCCGGATGCGTCGACTCCCGAGGATCGGTGGGCGGACGACTTCCTGCGGTTCGCGGAACCCCCCGCCCATGATCAGTGGATCCCGCGTGGAGGTCGGAACAAGAGCTCCCAGTCGAGTTTGAGTGCGCACTACGTTGCACCCTGGGTCCCGAACCTCCAGGCTATCGAGAAGAACGTCACCGAGAAGCTCCTCGACTTGTTCGGGGCACCGCCACCCGCAGACAGCAAGCCGCCGGAATCGGTGTTCAAGCACCTTCGGTTCCTTCGGGGCGAGCCTGGTGCAGGCGGGTCCTCGGGCACCGCGAGCCGTAAACCGACCGTCGACATCACCAGTTGGAAGGTGTCGGGCGACAAATGGCACCTGACCTTCCGCGTCAGGGCCCGCAATCAGCCGGGCGGCTGGGCCTTGAGTCCGGCCCTGTACTTCGTCGGGCTGGACGGCCGAGGAC
>NZ_JBFUCP010000059.1:0-620 GCF_056405175.1 Pedococcus sp. P1_H8 | reverse complement strand
CCGCCAGGTCGGTGCGCAGGGCCACGGCGTCGCGGTCCGGGTAGCGGTGCAGCTCGCGTGCGGCCTCCCGCACCGACTCGGCGACGTCGTCGATCAACGCCTGCGTGGGCGGGTGCGGGTTCTCGTTGGTGTTCAGCTGCACCGGAACCGTCAGCTGCGGCGCCCCGTACGGCGACTTCCCCCGCAGGTTCTCACGGATCGGCAACTGGTCGAGCCGGGCGTCCCCGCCCGGTGCCGCGCTCACTTGAGCGCCTCGAAGCGGAGCCGGACGGCCTCGCCGTGCGCGGGCAGGTCCTCGGCGTTGGCCAGGGTGATGACGTGACCGGAGACGTCCTTGAGTGCCGCCTCCGAGTAGTCGACGACGTGGATGCCGCGCAGGAACGTCTGCACGCTCAGGCCGGACGAGTGCCGCGCGCAGCCGGCGGTGGGCAGCACGTGGTTCGAGCCGGCGCAGTAGTCGCCCAGGCTCACCGGCGACCACGCGCCGACGAAGATCGCGCCCGCGCTGCGGACCCGGCCGGCCACCTCGGCGGCGTTCTCGGTCTGGATCTCCAGGTGCTCGGCGGCGTAGGCGTTGACCACCCGCAGGCCGTCCTCGATCGAGGAGACCAGCACGGTGC
>NZ_JBFUCP010000058.1:0-622 GCF_056405175.1 Pedococcus sp. P1_H8 | reverse complement strand
GTGTCGCCGACCGCGACGATCAGGAAGTAGGAGAGGGTGCCGTCGAGACGGCCGCGCGGATCCAGGTAGATCCCGCGGGCATCGGCGACCGCGGCCGTGAGGAACGGGTCGAAGTGCTCGAGGGTGACCGCGCGCTGGAATCCGAGCAGCGCGGTCGGGTGCGTCCACGCCTTCCAGGTCGGCGACCCCGGCCCGAAGAACCCGTGGTCCTCGCGGCGGCGCGACGGGTCGAACGGCCAGCCGCGGCCGGCCATCGTGCGGGGTTCGCTCATGGTGTTCTCCTGCCGAGGGCGGCCGCGGTGGTGCCGCCGGCCGGGAGTGAATACAACGCGACCGTAGCAATGGTCGATCGCAAATACAACGGATGCGTAGGATCGGCTCCCGTGACGACGCGACCCCAGTCGGCAACCCCGGCGGACCGGCCCCGGCGCAAGTACGCGCCGCGGCTACCCCCGGAGCAGCGCCGCGCGCAACTGCTTGACGCCGCCTTCGAGGTGACCCGCCGGTCCGGTCTGCATGACCTCAGCAGGGAGGCCGTCGCGGACGCGGCGGGCGTGGGGAAGCCCGTGCTGTACACGGTCTTCCGCACCCGCGCGGACCTGGTCGAGGCGCTGCTGCAGCG
>NZ_JBFUCP010000057.1:0-626 GCF_056405175.1 Pedococcus sp. P1_H8 | reverse complement strand
GTGCCGGACTGGGCGGCGTCGCAGGTCCGCGACGTGCCGGACCGTAACCGGCAGCTCGAGGGCCTGATCGCCGCCGGCAGCTGGGACTTCGACCCCACCGGCAGCGCGACCGAGATCCTGCAGACCCTGGTCAGCGGGAGCGCCGAGAAGTACGAGTCCACCGGCATCAGGACGGCCGGTGCCGCGGTCGCGCTGCAGCCGTACCAGGTCCTCATCGCCGCATCGCTCGTCGAGCGTGAGTCGCTGCCCGAGGACTTCGGCAAGGTGGCCCGGGTGATCATCAACCGGCTCGCGGAGCCGCAGAAACTCGAGTTCGACTCCACGGTCAACTACGCCCTCGACACGACCGAGGTCGCGACCACCGACGCCGACCGCGCGCGGGTCACCCCGTGGAACACGTACGCCAAGGACGGGCTGCCCGCCACGCCGATCTCCTCGCCGAGCATCGCCGCGGTGCAGGCCGTCGAGACCGCGCCCGCGGGGGACTGGCTGTACTTCGTGACCATCGACAAGCAGGGCACCACGCTGTTCACCAAGGGCTACGACGAGCACCTGGCGAACATCGTGAAGGCCCAGGGCAGTGGGATTCTCGACAGTGGTCGCTGATTCGACATCCGAGGTGGGGA
>NZ_JBFUCP010000056.1:0-626 GCF_056405175.1 Pedococcus sp. P1_H8 | reverse complement strand
GAGCAGGTTGATCGCGCCGATGAAGAAGATGATGGACAGCACCCAGATCCACCGCGGCACGTCGGGGAACCAGAAGCCCATGTAGACGCCGAATGCGGTCACGTCGGCGAGGCACACCACGATCATTTCGAAGGTGTACGTCCAGCCGGTCATGAATCCGGCGAGCGGCCCCAGGTGCTTGCTCGCGTACTCTCCGAACGAACCCGACACGGGATTGCTCACGGCCATCTCGCCGAGCGCGCGCAGCCCGATGTAGATCGCCGCACCACCGATGAGGTAGGCGAGCAACACCGACGGACCCGCCCGGTTGATTGCTTCCGCCGATCCGTAAAATAGTCCGGTCCCGATGGCCGAACCCAAGGCGATGAACCTGATGTGGCGTGCTGTCAGACCTCGGGTCAGGGCCGCGGCGGTGTCTTTCACAATCGATCTCCCTGGACTGTGCTGGTGGATCCGGCCGGGCCGGCCCCTCGCGCTGTGCGGCGAGTCACACCATCGCGATATGTATAGTCCTGTATATACAGCTTCGTCAAGGGTTCGCCGCCACTCAATTCGGTCGAGTACCGGTAACCCGCCGGCGGTCGACCACTCGGCGAGCGAGTCGGGATACCCGACCTGCCGCACGT
>NZ_JBFUCP010000055.1:0-634 GCF_056405175.1 Pedococcus sp. P1_H8 | reverse complement strand
CGTGGTGGCTGGTCGTCGCCAAGTCCGTGGCCATCTTCGCCTTCCTCATGTTGACCCCGATCGTCGCGATCCTCGCCGAACGCAAGGTGATGGCCTGGATGCAGATGCGGGTGGGGCCCAACCGGGTCGGCCCGTGGGGGATGCTGCAGTCCCTCGCCGACGGCATCAAGCTCGCGCTCAAGGAGGGCATCGTCCCGGCGGCCGCGGACAAGGCGGTCTACCTCCTCGCCCCGGTCATCGCGGTGGTCCCGGCGATCATGGCGTTCGCGGTGATCCCGTTCGGCCCGGAGGTGTCCGTCTTCGGGCAGTGGACACCGCTGCAGCTCACCGACATGCCGGTGGCCGTCCTGTACATCCTCGCGATCA
This sequence comes from Pedococcus sp. P1_H8, assembly GCF_056405175.1. Lineage (NCBI taxonomy): Bacteria > Bacillati > Actinomycetota > Actinomycetes > Micrococcales > Intrasporangiaceae > Pedococcus > Pedococcus sp. P1_H8. The sequence goes on along the minus strand of NZ_JBFUCP010000055.1, from coordinate 268 downwards.
CCTCCATCGGCGTCTACGGCATCGTGCTCGCCGGGTGGTCCTCCGGCTCGACCTACCCGCTGCTCGGCGGGCTCCGTTCGACGGCGCAGGTGATCTCCTACGAGATCGCGATGGGCCTGACGTTCGCCGCCGTCTTCCTGGTCGCCGGCACGATGTCCACCTCCGGCATCGTGGCCGCGCAGGAAGGCACCTGGTACGTCTTCCTGCTGCTGCCGTCGTTCCTGATCTACGTGACGTCGATGGTCGGCGAGACCAACCGGGCCCCGTT
>NZ_JBFUCP010000054.1:0-636 GCF_056405175.1 Pedococcus sp. P1_H8 | reverse complement strand
ACCCTGGACATGGCACGCTTCCCCACCAACGTGACCACCGACGACGGCTCCCAGATCCGCACCGAGCTGGTCACCGTCGGCCGCGCCGACTACCGCCCGCTCGCGGACGTGCTGGCCCGCTGCGCCTTCGCGATCGCGACAGGCTCGTTCCACGTGACACCGAACTGCATCATCCCCAACGCGGTCCGCGAGGTGGACCCCGACGCCGCGATGCGACACGCCCTGCTGGTGGCCCCGTTCATCTGGCCGGACCTCGAGATCCTGGTCGAGGACGACGACGGTGTCACCACCTGGCTGCAGGCCGTGCCGATCAGCGACAGCGAACTCGACTTCGCGTCGAACAGCGGCCCGGACGCGCTGTTCCGGCGGCTCGAGGAGGCCGGCGCCGACGTCTCCGACATCAACCGGGCACCGGTGGTCTGAGCGCGGGGCGTGTGCCCGAAGCGCTACCGGGCGGTCGGCGCATGCATCAGTGATGCACCTGTGCGCGAGGATCGACCAGTGGAATCGTGATCGGCGGCCGCACCTCGCGCCGCACCGAGTACTTGGCCTCACCGTGCAGCAGGTGCTCGCCGCCGGGGACGGACAGGTCCACGGTCAGCGACCCTGCCTCGCAGGCAACGGAATCGATGGCCC
>NZ_JBFUCP010000053.1:0-636 GCF_056405175.1 Pedococcus sp. P1_H8 | reverse complement strand
GGCGAGGATCGCGGCGCCGTGCGCGACCGCCCGGCCGGGCTCCGGTGCGGAGACGGTCGGCAGGTCGAGGGTCTGCGCGGCGAGTTCGGCGACCAGCGGCATGGCCGAACCGCCACCGGTCAGCAGCACCGTCCGCACGACGGCGGGTTCGAGTTCGTGGGCGCGGATGCTCTCCTCGACCATCGTCAGCGACCCGGCGACCTGGCCGCGGAGCATCTCGTCCAGTTCGGTCCGCGTCAGGGTGACGCTGGTGTGGACGCCCGCGACCTCGACGGGCACGGCAGCGGTGTCCTGCGTCGACAGTTGTTCCCGGGCCTCGCGGCAGCGTTCGCGCAGCGTCGTCAGTTGCGCACGGGTAGCCGGATCGGCGGTGTCGACCGGCCCGAGATCGGCGGCGACGACGGAGAGCACGTGCTCGACGACGGTGCGGTCGAGGCTGTCGCCGCCGAACAGGGTGGTGTAGGTCGACGGCCGCAGCAGCCCGGCGTCTTCGCCGGTGCGGACCAGCGAGACGTCCAGGCCCGCGGAGCCGAGGTGGTACACCCCGACCACGGCGTCGCCGAGCGGGCCGTGCGCGGCCTCGAGCCAGGCCACGGCGGCCACCGCGTCGGGCATCAGCGTCACCGACGCCTGGCC
>NZ_JBFUCP010000052.1:0-646 GCF_056405175.1 Pedococcus sp. P1_H8 | reverse complement strand
TGTTTTCGGTTCCGTCGAAGTTGGCTGCCGGCGGGTGGGGTGGGCGAGGTCACGAGGGTGGGGTTGACAGGACGGCGGACGGGCTGCAATTCTCTGGTCAGGTCATGAGTGCCAGCAGATAGCCCCGGCTTGCTGGCCGGCAACCCTCCGCCGCGGTGGGGTGCCCCGGGTGACGACCTGGCTGTAGTCCAATACCGGACACGGCAAGCGCGGACTCGATGCACACCCCCGCGACATCTAGGTACGGCCGACTCGTTCGGTCCGGCCGGTACGTCGCCTTCGCTGCACGCGAGTCCCTGAACCAGAGGGAAGCTTCAATGACTGCCGTACTCGACCCCACCTGTGCCGCCACCGCCGCCACCGCTGCCGCTACCTGTGCAGCCACCGCCACGCGGATCGACGCCCCGTTCGCCGAGGTCTCCGGCGCCGGACTGTCCGTCCCGCTCGCCGACGGCAGCACCTGCACGTACGCCAACTTCGACTACGCCGCCAGCGCGCCCGCCCTCGCGCAGGTCACCGCCCGGGTCCAGGACCTGCTGCCGTACTACGCCAGCGTGCACCGCGGCGCCGGCTACGCCTCGCAGGTCTGCACCGCCAGCTACGAGGGCGCCCGTGACGTGGTCGCCGAGTTCGTCGGTGCGCGATC
>NZ_JBFUCP010000051.1:0-651 GCF_056405175.1 Pedococcus sp. P1_H8 | reverse complement strand
CTTGAAAGACGGCCGATCGGAACGCAAGACGGACAGCCGATCGGAACGCAAGGAGGTGAGATCAGTGACCACCAGCTTCAAGGCGGCTCTCGAGCCAGGTCTGATTGACCGACTGAAGGAAGCACATCGCTTTCCGTCGGACGAAGCACTCGGGGCCGCGATCCGATGCACCGCCAAGGAGGTTGAAAGTCTCCGCCACGGCGCCGCGCCGTCATACGTGACGGCTCTCGCCATTGCGGCCATCACCGGCCGCGATCGACTCGACTTCGTCTGCCGAGTCACTCAGGCCGCATAGGCCATTCTCTCAACGCTTTTCGCCAGGCATCCACCTGGCGCGCCCTTTCATACCTTCACAGCGGAGACATTCGACCTGGCGAGCGCGCCGCTCATACACCTGCCATTGGTTCAAAGGTGCAGACCCGCAGCAACATTCGACACTGCGGAGGAAACGCGACGACCGATGCCGCCAGGTCAAACACACCCAACGCATGGGTGTGGTGACACATCAAGCAACTACCGAGGCAAGGAGCTGAGGTGAAACCAACACAACTACTCACAGTCGAGCAGACGGCCGAGCGGCTCTCCATCTCCTCACGGACGGTCGGGCGCATGTACCGGTCTGGCCAAATCCCCCACGTGAGAGTGCGAGGG
>NZ_JBFUCP010000050.1:0-654 GCF_056405175.1 Pedococcus sp. P1_H8 | reverse complement strand
GCTTCGAGGTGCTCGCGGACCTGGTCGCCGCCGAGAGCGGGATCGAGTTCCCCGAGTACCTGCGCGAGGCGGTGTTCGCGCCGCTGGGCATGACCGCGTCCACGCTCGAAGGCCCGGCCGGGCACGGCGCCCGCTCCACGGTCGCCGACCTGTCCCGCTTCGCCCGCGAACTGCTGCGCCCGACCCTGCTCTCCGAGCAGACCGCCGCCGACGCGACCGCGGTGCAGTTCCCCGGACTCGACGGCCTGCTGCCGGGCTACGGCTCGCAGCGGCCCAACGACTGGGGGCTCGGGTTCGAGATCAAGGGCGGCAAGGCGCCGCACTGGACCGGCGCCGCGAACTCGCCCGCCACCTACGGGCACTTCGGACAGTCCGGCACCTTCCTGTGGGGCGACCCCGCGCGGTCGCTCGCGTGTGTGGCGCTGGCGGACAAGCCGTTCGGGGACTGGGCGAAGCAGGCCTGGCCGCCGCTGAGCGACGCGGTGCTCGCGGAGGTGTCCGGACCGTAGCCGAGAAGGCGCCGGACCGTCGGCCAACTGCCGGTTACTTGTTCGTGATGCGTAAAGCTGGCCCCTGGTGCACACTGATACCTCGAAAGCGCGTGGAGCCGACACGAGGTCGTTGGGGAAGACGTCCCTCGTCGAAGCTGGAGGT
>NZ_JBFUCP010000049.1:0-657 GCF_056405175.1 Pedococcus sp. P1_H8 | reverse complement strand
ACGCACGGCTGTCGCCCAGCAACTGTGAGCTGTTCGTGGTCTGCTGTGGCGTCGAATCGTCGGAATCGGGCCATTTGTCCCGTGCCGGACTTGCATACGCCGGAAGGGAAATTGCCTGTGCGCTCAGTGAGACGATCATGGTCAGCAGTCGTGTCGGCCGCCGCGGTGACGGTGTCGCTGTCCGTGGTGATGGCCCCGCCGGCCACCGCCGCGGAAGGTGGACCCTGCGGGCAGGGTGGGAACAGCTCCGGCAGTTCCGGTAGCGCCACCGGTTCGTTGGGCAAGGTCCTGCCGTGGATCACCGGTTCGCCGGACGGGGCGCTGCCGCAGTTGACCGGCCGCACCAAGGCGATCGAGATGGTCACCGGCCCCGGCAGCCCGAACGACACCATCAACAGGTTCAACGTCTCCGGCACGGATCTCGGCATCATGTGGGACAACGGCTTGCCTGGCGCGGACCACGACACACTGGTCGCGTTCGGCGACACAGTCGGCGAGTGCGGCTCCGAGGGTGACGACTGGCGCAGCAACGTGCTCTTCCGCAGCGCCGACACGAACCTGGCCGACGGCATGCGGATCGACAGCTCGCCGCTGGACGCGCCGAACCACTCGAAGGAGATCATCCCCGGCTTCGCGATTCCCGGCGAGTTCACGACC
>NZ_JBFUCP010000048.1:0-661 GCF_056405175.1 Pedococcus sp. P1_H8 | reverse complement strand
GAGCTGCCCCTCGACGAGGACGGCCGCGCCGAGCTGACCCGGCAGATCTGGGATCAGCTGATCACCGGCCGAGACGACGCGGACGATTTCATCGACATCTACGGCGACGAATACGACCTCACCGACGAGCAGCTCGGGGCGGCGTTCGACGCTCTCCGCGCCGCGCGGCTGCGCCAGCAGACGGAGCTCGGCGCGTACACCTCCCGCACCATCGCCGCGTTCGAGGAGCTCAACGCCAACGGCGTCCTCGCCCGCGCCGACTTCACCTGCTGCGGTACCTGCGCGTCCGGCGAGATCTGGGGCGAGCTCGACGACAGCCGGCACTGGAAGGGCTACGCCTACTTCCACCAGCAGGACACCGAACGTCTCGTCGTGGACGGCGAGACCCACATCGGCTACGGCGCGTTCCCGCCCGAGGACTTCGACGAGGCCACCTACGGCGCGCTCAGCGATGACGTGAAGGAAGACCTCTACACGGCCGACGTGACGCGCCTGCTCGACGACGTGATGTTTCCCGTCTTCCGGCGGCACGGCATAGAGCCGGAATGGAATCGCGACCTGGGCACGAGGGTGCTGCTCAGGAACGCCGACTGGTACGACCCGATCGAGGCGTGACGCCCGGTCGAATGGGAGTAGCCGCGGGACCGGATCGGTCGGGAGG
>NZ_JBFUCP010000047.1:0-662 GCF_056405175.1 Pedococcus sp. P1_H8 | reverse complement strand
GGGGCATCGCGCGGGATTGGCGCAGAGACCGCGCAGGTGCTCGGGGCGGATGGCGATCATGTGATCATCAACTATCGAGAGAAGTTGAAGCGTGCGCAGGCGATCGCAGACGGCATCGCTCAAGCAGGAGGGACCGCATCGGTCGCCGGCGGCGATCTGTCCGACGAAGTGGCTGCAAATCGCTTGATCGCCGAGGTGACCAAGGAGTTCGGGCGCCTGGATGTGCTGGTCCTGAACGCGTCCGGTGGGCTCGAACTCGGTGCGGGCCCGGACTATCCGATGAAGATCAACCGTGACGCGCAGCTCAGGCTCGTCCAGCTGGCGTTGCCGCTCATGCCATCTGGGTCTCGGATCGTGTTCGTCACCAGCCATCAGGCGCATTTCCACGGCCGCAAGCCTGTGCCGGCGGAGTATGAACCCATCGCGGAGAGCAAGCGCGCAGGAGAAGACGCATTGCGGAACATGATCCCGCTGCTCTCCGATCGCGGAATCGAGCTCACCGTTGTGTCGGGCGACATGATCGACGGCACGATCATCGTGCGACTACTCGAACGCCGGAACAGCGACGCCGTCGAGGCGCGTCGAGACCAAGGGCCACTGCCGACGGTCGAGGAGTTCGCCCGCGCGGTCGCCGATGCCACTCGCAGCGACAACGCTACGGG
>NZ_JBFUCP010000046.1:0-683 GCF_056405175.1 Pedococcus sp. P1_H8 | reverse complement strand
GTCCCGGGTACCTGCGCGATCCCGTTGAGGACGTCCACGGACCGTCGTTCGTCATGGGTGAGCAGGCCCGACGCGTCGACCACCGCGGTGACGTCGCCGGTGCCCGGATCGATCCGGAGGATGACGTCGGACTGCCAGACGTTGGCGTAGACGCTCCCGTCGCTTGCGCATTCGAGTTCGTTCAGCTGGGACTGCGGCTTGCCGTCGAGGGTGACGACCACCGTGCCGAGCCGGTCGAAGGTGGCCGGGTCGCGGAACGTGAGTGTGTCGGAGCCGTCGCTCGTCACCAGGCGACCGTCCTGCGCGCACACCCCCCAGCCCTCCCCCTCGTAGTTCACCCGACGGAGCTCGGTGAGCGTGTCCCGGTCGTACGCGACCGCCACGCCGTCGCGCCAGGTGAGTTGCCATACGGTGTCGCCCGCGACCGTGATGCCCTCGCCGAACAGCGGGTCCGCCAGCGGCACCCGGACCCGCTCCGTGCCGGTGCCGAGGTCCCGCGCGCTCAGGTACGACCGGCCGCTGAGCCCGGTGCCCTCGAGCAGTTCGCCGTCGGAGATCTCGAGTCCCTGGGTGAAGGCGGTGGGGTCGTGCGGTCGAGTGTCGAGCACCTCGACGCGGAGCCGTTCGACGGCCGGGGACGTGGTCGACGAGGCATCCGGCGCACAGCCGGAGAGGGCCAGGAC
>NZ_JBFUCP010000045.1:0-686 GCF_056405175.1 Pedococcus sp. P1_H8 | reverse complement strand
GTCGTGGACGGCGTCGGAGGCCACCGCCAGCAGGTCGACGTGCTCCTGCGCGAGCGGTCGCTGCGCGTCCAACCGGGCGAGCATCAGCAGGTCCTCGACGAGCAGACCCATCCGCGACGCCTCCCCCTCGATCCGCGCCATCAGCATGTCCGTGTCGGTGGTCGCGCCCTGCCGGTACAACTCGGCGAAGCCGCGGATGGTGGTCAGCGGGGTGCGCAGTTCGTGGCTGGCGTCGGCGACGAACCGGCGCATCCGGCCCTCGGAGCGCCGGGCGGACTCCTCGGACGCCTCGGTCGCGGCGAACGCGGTCTGGATCTGCGCGAGCATCCCGTTGAGCGCCACCGACAGCCTGCCGACCTCGGTCCGCTCGTCGCGCTCGGGGACCCGGCGGTGCAGGTCCCCCGCCGCGATCGCCGCCGCCGTGTGCTCCACCTCCACCAGCGGACGCAGGCTGCGGCGCACCACCAGGTAGCCCGCGACGCCGAGCACGCTGAGCACCACGACGCCGATCCCCACCTGCAGTCCGACCAGCCGTTCCACGGTCTGGTCGACGTCGGCGAGCCGGATCGCGACCGTGACGGCGCCCTCGGGGGTGACGGCGGTCAGGGCCCGCCAGTGCTGGTCGGGGTGCCCGATCGAGCCGACCGTCACCGGGTCCGGGCCGGGGTCCACCGGCAGGTCCGGGT
>NZ_JBFUCP010000044.1:0-689 GCF_056405175.1 Pedococcus sp. P1_H8 | reverse complement strand
GACCACAGCCGATGTGATTCCGGAAGGCTCGCCCGAACGGGCGGCACCGGACGAGCAGGCCTTCATCGACATGCAGGCGAGCCCGGAGTTCCAGGACCTCCGACGCCGGCTGCGGAACTTCGTGTTCCCGATGACGGCCTTCTTCCTGCTCTGGTACGCCGTCTACGTGCTGCTGGCGACGTACGCCGGCGACTTCATGGCCACCAAGGTCATCGGGAACGTCAACCTCGGCCTGATCCTCGGACTCGGCCAGTTCGTGACGACCTTCGTGATCACCGGCCTCTACGTGCGGTTCGCGAACCGTGAACTCGATCCGCGGTCCTCGGCGATCCGCAAAGAACTGGAAGGCCCGCAGCTGTGAACACCATCCTCGCGGCATCGTCGGCCGATGTCGGCAACCCGATGCTCAACATCGCCATCTTCGTGGCCTTCGTCGTCATCACCATGACCATCGTGATCCGCGCCAGCCGCACCACCACCAAGGCGTCGGACTTCTACACCGGCGGCGCCCAGTTCTCCGGCCCGCAGAACGGGTTCGCGATCGCGGGCGACTACCTGTCGGCGGCGTCCTTCCTCGGCATCGCCGGCGCCATCGCGGTCTACGGCTACGACGGCTTCCTCTACTCGATCGGATYCCTGGTGGCCTGGCTGGTGGCCCTGCTGCTGGTCGCGGAGTTGTTGCGCAACAC
>NZ_JBFUCP010000043.1:0-691 GCF_056405175.1 Pedococcus sp. P1_H8 | reverse complement strand
GCCCTGGTGCTGGCGCCGTTCGCGGGCATCGCGTTCTTGTGGTTCATCGGCGTCGTCCGCGACCGCCTCGGCGACCTCGAGGACCGGTTCTTCGCGACGGTGTTCCTCGGTAGCGGGCTGCTGTTCCTGGCGATGGCCTTCGTCTCGACGGCGGTGGCCGGCGGGATCCTCGCGATGTCCCGGCACGCAGGCGGCTCCGAGGCGGAGATCGTCTACTTCGGCCGCGAGGTGATGCTGCAGGTCAGCAACGTCTACGCGGTGCGGATGGCCGGGGTGTTCATGATCTCGCTCGGCACGATCTGGCTGCGCACCGGCCTGATGCCGCGCTGGTTGGTGCTGACGACCTACCTGCTGTCGCTGACTTTGCTGCTGGTGGTCAGCCTCAGCCTCTGGGTGACGCTGGTGTTCCCCGCGTGGGTCCTGGTGATCAGTGTCTTCATCCTCGTCGCCCGCCGGCCCGGCCCGGCAACGGACGGGTGACGGCACAGGCCGTTGCCGCCGCGGTCGCGGCTCGTCCGCCGCACTGGTGACGGGCCGCCCGCGGGCACTGTGGCACCCTGGGCGGATGCGAGTCGCCGTTGTCGCCGGGCCCGATGCCGGCCATGCCTTTCCCGCCATCGCACTGTGCCTAAACTGCTTGCCGCGGGCGAGGATCCGGTGCTGTTCACCGGTGACCGATGGCTCGAGCAGG
>NZ_JBFUCP010000042.1:0-691 GCF_056405175.1 Pedococcus sp. P1_H8 | reverse complement strand
TCTTCCTTCATCACGTCGCGCCATTCGGCGGCCGTGGTGTCGGTGCGCTCGGCGTAGATCGAGGCGATGTTGTCGCTGACCCGGTCGAGATCGGCAGCCATCTTGCGCATCTCGGCGGCGTTCCCGGAGCAGTAGCCCCAGGCGTCATGGATCATCATCTCCGCGTTGCGGCACATGACGACTTCGTCGCCGGCCATCGCGATAAAGCTCGCCGCGGACGCTGCGAGGCCGTCGACGTAGACCGTGATCCGGGCCTTGTGGTTGCGGAGCGCGTTGAGGATCGCAATGCCCTCGAACACGTCACCGCCGGGCGAGTTCACCCGCACGGTGATCGAGTCGGACTCGATCGCGGACAGGTCTTGGGCGAACTGCTTCGAGCTGACCCCGCCGCCCCACCAGTCGTCGTAGCCGATCTCGTCGAACACGATTCGCGGGGCCGGTTCGTCTTCACCCCAGTTCACGTCGACCAGGTCCTCGACGATGTGCGCAGTCGCGGTGTCCGCGATCGTCTCGGCGAATGCGTTCAAGGACTGCACGAACGGGTCGGCCAGCACCGACGCGAGTGCGTGCGAGCCGCCGCGGTCGAGGTTCAGGAAGTGCGCCAGCCCGGCGAGGGCGATCTGCTTGTCCTGGTAGTCGATTGCCTGCTGGATGTCGGGCAGGTTGCCCTGCACACCGAGCAGCTCCAACG
>NZ_JBFUCP010000041.1:0-699 GCF_056405175.1 Pedococcus sp. P1_H8 | reverse complement strand
GAACAGGATGGGCCCGTCCGAGTTGTTTCGGCCCCAGGGCTTGGACATCATGTAGTGCTTGCCGCCCTCGCTGTCACAGAAGACGATGTTGGTGAAGTTGATGTCATCAAAGGTGACCAGTCCATCGTGCATCACAGGGTTGGTACTGTTGTCCCAGTAGCAGATTCGGCCGCAGTTAACCGTGCCGGCGTGTACATCCTTCACCGATGCGTAGGCCAGGTAGTTGTTGTTGCTTGCACTCATGACATCGGTGGGAATCCGGGTTCCCTCGAAACCAAGCCCATTGTTGGCGTTGTGCGCGTAGTTGAGCATCTGCGTTGCGTAGCTGCCGCCGTATGCGCCGTTGAAGGTGATGCCGTTGGCGATGGATCCGCCCGGACCGTAGAGCATGACCGGAGATCGCCAACCTGCGCCGCCGACGCCGTTGTTGTTGAACGTATCCCCGAGGACGTAGCCGACCGTCCCGTCCCAGCGCTTGTAGGGGATGGCGAGATCTGTACCGCCGACGCCGAACTGGCCGCTGCTCGTGCCGGTGCCAGTGATGACTGTGCCGTAATTGGCCATCGAAGAACTCCTCTGATAGTTGAACTTGCTGGCGCCAGACAGCACCCCGAGGGGTCGCCAAGTCGGCATGCAGTAGTGCCTCCTCCGCTGCGCGGCGCCGGTCCGGCGGGAGGAAATCGAGGGGAACAGCAGATC
>NZ_JBFUCP010000040.1:0-701 GCF_056405175.1 Pedococcus sp. P1_H8 | reverse complement strand
GGCCCGCGCGCTCGTGCGGCCCGAGTTCGTCGCGTCGCTGCGCGCGGCCCCGGACGCCGACGCGGTGGTGGCGCTGGTGCACGAGGCGCTCGGCCTCGAGGTGCCCGGGCAGGCCGCACCGGCCCCCGCACCCGCGGCACCGACGCCCGTCCCCGCCGCACCGTCGACCTCCGCGCGCTACGTCGTCGCGGTCACCGCCTGCCCCACCGGCATCGCCCACACCTACATGGCCGCCGACTCGCTGGTCGCGGCCGGCGAACGGGCGTCGGTCCCGGTGCGGGTGGAGACCCAGGGCTCGAGCGGCGGCACGTCGCTGAGCCCCGAGGTGATCGCCGGCGCGGCCGCCGTCATCTTCGCCACCGACGTCGGCGTCAAGGGCCGGGAACGCTTCGCGGGCAAGCCCGTCGTCGCGTCCGGCGTCAAGCGCGCCATCAACGAGCCCGACGTGATGCTCGCCGAGGCCGTGCGGGCCGCCGACGACCCGTCCGCCGCCCGGGTGGCCGGCACCGCCGCCGGAACCGACACCGCCGAGGCGGCCTCGGACGTCGGCTGGGGCACCCGGCTGCGCCAGATCCTGCTGACCGGCGTGAGCTACATGATCCCGTTCGTCGCCGCGGGCGGCCTGCTGATCGCGCTCGGCTTCCTCTTCGGCGGGTACGAGATCTCCAGCGGCGCCAAGGAAATCGTCCTCGACAACTCGC
>NZ_JBFUCP010000039.1:0-704 GCF_056405175.1 Pedococcus sp. P1_H8 | reverse complement strand
CGCGGGACCGCCGCGCGACCTCATCGAGACGGTCGCGGCCGAGATTGCCGAGGCGGTGCTGCGCGACGACCGGGTGAGCGCGGTCGAGGTCACCGTGCACAAGCCGTCGGCGCCGATCCCGCTGACCTTCGCGGATGTGGCCGTGGTCGCCCGACGATCCCGCAAGGGCGCGGGCGGTCGAGGGGGGCTGCAGGGATGAGCCGGGCGGTGCTGTCGATCGGGTCCAACATGGGAGACCCGTTGGCGCACCTGCAGTCGGTGGTCGATGCCCTCGGCGAGCGGGCGGTCGCGGTGTCGAGCGTCTACGCGACCGCGCCGTGGGGTGGGGTCGAGCAGCAGGACTTCCTCAATGCGACGGTGATCGCCCAGGACCCCGAGCTGGACTGCTGGGGCTGGCTGCGACTGGGCCGTCGCCTGGAGGCGGAGGCGGACCGCGTGCGCGAGCAGCGCTGGGGACCGCGCAGCCTGGACGTGGACGTCGTGGACTGCGACGGCGTGGTCAGTTCGGACCCGGAGCTGACCCTGCCGCACCCGCGTGCCCACGAGCGGGCATTCGTGCTGGCCCCGTGGCTCGAGGTGGATCCCGATGCGGCGCTGGTGGTGGACGGCGTCGTGACGTCGGCGCAGGCGCTGCTGGAGCGGCTGGACCCGGCCGAGCGCGACGGCGTACGCCGGACCGACCTCCGGTTGGCGCCGAGATGACG
>NZ_JBFUCP010000038.1:0-704 GCF_056405175.1 Pedococcus sp. P1_H8 | reverse complement strand
CAGTTCGTACAGGTCCGTGGCGCCGGTCGGGATCCGGCGGCTCGCGGCGAACAGGCGGGCGTCGTTGCGGCTCTGGCCGTCGAGTGCCGACACGGTGACGATGTTGCCGATGGGACATTCACGAAGCGCTGCCTGAGCAACGGTCTCGAACACGTCCTCGAGGATCAGAATTGCGTTGGGACGGCAGTCGCTCACGAAATGGGCGAACTCCCGTTCCTTGCACATCGGGCTGAGCGACACGGATGTGCCGCCCGCACGCCACGCCGCGACGACACCGATCAGGAACGCCGGGTTGTTCTGCGTGCACACCGCCAGGCGGTCTCCGCGGCCGAATCCCCGTTCTTGGAGGTGACAGGCCAGAGCATCCGCCGCCGCGGACAGTTCACCGTAGGTGAGCGTGCCGTCGAAGTAGTGGATGGCGACGTCCGCCGGCGCCCGCTGCACGGCGGCGTCGAACATCGCCAACGCGTTGTCGAAGTCGGGAGTGATCGAATCGGGATGCTCGGCGGGGAAACTGGCGAGCCACGGCCTGTTCGGGGATGTCACCTTCTCACCTCTCTCGATCCCGCACTGCTTGCCGCCTCGGAGGACGCTCGGCGAGACGCACTAAACCCTACGACACGGAGACATCATCGGACGCGGTGATCCGATCGCTACGATGTTCAGCATGGCTGAACGAGCTGCTGTCGCGGTGGGCCCGAATG
>NZ_JBFUCP010000037.1:0-715 GCF_056405175.1 Pedococcus sp. P1_H8 | reverse complement strand
GCCGAGGAACGCCGAGGCGTCGAGGTTGGTGACGTGGGCCTGCAGCGGCGCCGCGGCGTCGCCCTTCGGCGCCGGCACGTGCTCCATCAGGACCTTGAACAGGGCGTCGAGGTTCTCGGCGTCGGGCGCGGTGCCGTTCGCGGGCTGCTCGATGGACGCCTTGCCCTCACGGCCGGACGCGTAGAGCACCGGCAGGCCCAGGGCCAGCTCGGCTGCCTCGGCGGCCTCGTCGGACAGGTCCGACGCCAGGTCGAGGAGCAGGTCCTGCGCCTCGGTGACGACCTCTTCGATGCGGGCGTCGGGGCGGTCGGTCTTGTTGACCACCAGGATCACCGGCAGCGACGCGGCGAGCGCCTTGCGCAGCACGAAGCGGGTCTGCGGAAGCGGGCCCTCGGAGGCGTCGACGAGCAGGACGACACCGTCGACCATGGACAGGCCGCGCTCGACCTCGCCACCGAAGTCGGCGTGGCCGGGGGTGTCGATCACGTTGATGACGGTGACGGACCCGTCCTCGTTGTGCCGGTGCACCGCCGTGTTCTTGGCGAGAATGGTGATGCCCTTCTCGCGTTCGAGATCACCGGAGTCCATCACGCGGTCGACCAGTTCGGCACGTTCGGCGAACGCTCCCGACTGGCGGAGCATGGCGTCGACGAGGGTGGTCTTGCCATGGTCGACGTGTGCGACGATGGCAACATTGCGGAAGGTGGTGCTAGGC
>NZ_JBFUCP010000036.1:0-718 GCF_056405175.1 Pedococcus sp. P1_H8 | reverse complement strand
TGCCGTACCCGCGCAGTGCGCCGCTCGGCACGGTGTTCGTGTACACGGAGTACGCGTCGTACTTCTTGTTGGCGCAGCGGTAGATGGAGACCGCCGCCCCGCCCGCGAACAGCGTCTCGCCGCCGTGGTTTCCGTAGGCGCCGGTGTTGGAGACGCAGCGGATCTTCATCGCGGTGAGGGTGCCGTCGGCCTTCGCGCCGAGGGTGACCGTCAGCTTCATCGGGTGCCGGGGCGAGGCCGTCGTGAACTCCTCCTCCCTGGTGAACTCCAGGCAGACCGGGCGCCCGGTGTCCAGCGCGGCGAGGGCCACCAGGTCCTCGGAGATCACCTCCTGCTTGCCGCCGAACCCGCCGCCGACCCGCATGCAGAACACCCGCAGCTGGTCGGGGCGCAGGGCGAACAGGTGGGCCAGCTTGACCTTCGCGATCGAGGGCGACTGGGAGCTGGTCCGCACGTGCAGGCGGCCCTCCTCCATCCACGCGATGGACCCGTGCGTCTCCAGGTGCGCGTGCTGCACGCGCGGGGAGGAGTAGGTGCCCTCGTGGACGACGTCGGCCTCGGCAAACCCGGCTTCGACGTCGCCGACGTGCCCGTGCAGTTCGAGCAGGACGTTGTGCACGGGGTCCCGCACGTACGGGTCGTGCGAGCCGTGCAGCGCGGGCGCGCCGTGGGCCATCGCCTGCTCGGGGTCGAACACCGCGGGCAGCACGTGGTACTC
>NZ_JBFUCP010000035.1:0-725 GCF_056405175.1 Pedococcus sp. P1_H8 | reverse complement strand
CCTTCCACACCGCCAGCATGCTGACGAGCCAGTCGATCGACCGAGGCACGATCAGCGCGACGACGTCGTCGACACCCACACCACGACCGGCCAGTTCACGGGCCAGCCGGTTCGCACGACGGTCGAGTTCGCCACGGGTGACGGTCAGCTCGCCCGCCACCGCGGCCACCGCGGCCGGGTCCGCCGCGACCGAGCGGTCCCAACGGTCGGTGATGTCGACGCCGAAGGACACCGGAGCCCCGGTGCCGGCAGCCAGCAGCTGCTGAGCCTCGCCTGCCTCGAGCAGGTCGAGCCGGTTGACCGCACTGCCGCGGTCGGCCGAGAGAAAGGTCCGCAGGTAGTTCAGGAACCGGTGGTGGTAGCCACCGAGCTCGCCCTCGGAGTACAGGTTCGGGTTGCCCTCGAAGTCGATCTGGACACTCTTGCCCGCGACACTCGGGTAGAGGTTGACCGCGAGATCCTCGACCGGGCCCGTGCTGAGCACCTTGAACCGGCCGGTGAAGTCGCCGAACCGGAGCTCACGGTGAAACATCATGATGTTGATCGMCGGSCCGAAGAAACCCCGCTCGCCGGTGACGGCACCTGCATCGCGACGCATGTCCTCGTGCCGGTACATCTGCCGACGCAGTGCCCCGGTCAGCTCGAGGTTCGCCGCGGCGATCAATTCGTCCACGGTGGTGTCCGAGTCGATCCGCAGCCGCAGCGGGACGACGTTGGAGACCATG
>NZ_JBFUCP010000034.1:0-760 GCF_056405175.1 Pedococcus sp. P1_H8 | reverse complement strand
GCTCAGGTCCACCCGCCGCGCGCCGCGCAGTGGGCCGCCGCCGCGCGTGACGTCGTTTCCCTCGGCGTCGAGTATCCGAACGCCGAGCGCCTGCAGCATCCCGGCGCCGCCGTCGGTCGACGCGCTGCCCCCGAGGCCGATGACGATCTCGCGAGCGCCCCCCTCCAGTGCTTGCCTGACAACGGTGCCGAGCCCGAAGGTGCTGGCGCCGAGCGGGTCCGGCACCCCGCCGGGGAGGGCTTCGAGTCCGACCGCAGATGCGAGTTCCACCACGGCAACCGATCCGCGCGCCGCGTAGGTGGTCGAGATCGGCTCACCGGTGGGGCCGGTGGTGTCCACGAGGACGGGCGACCAGCCCGAGGCGACGGCGGCGGCGACAGTGCCGTCGCCACCATCTGCCACCGGAGCGCACTGGACCTCCAGGGTGGGGTCGCCCGCCACCAATCCGGCGGCGAGGGCGTTCGCGACCTCGGCTGCGGTCAACGATCCCTTGAACTTGTCGGGCGCCACCACCACACGTTTCATGGTGGCCACTATCCAGCAGCAATTTCGACGATGCACCTCGTCCAGGCCACGGGAGTTCACGCAGATCACGATGGGGTGAGCCGAGGTAACGATTGCGCACAGACCCCGTCATTGCATGCCACCGGTAATACCGTGCTTGTCAGTGTGACCCAAGTTACTGATGTGACGGAGGTTGATTCTGATGCGCGAAACCCAGCGACCCCCACGGCGCTCGTTGCGCTCACTGGTGCTGCTC
>NZ_JBFUCP010000033.1:0-779 GCF_056405175.1 Pedococcus sp. P1_H8 | reverse complement strand
CGAGTTGGCGGTGGCCGACGTGCTCGGCCGCCACGAGTCCGTCCGGACGGTGTACCCGGACGACGAGGGGGTGCCGCGACAGGTCGTGCTGCCGGTCTCCTCGGTCCAGATCGACCTGTCCCCGGTGCGGGTCGACGGGGACGCGGTCCCTGCCGCGCTGGTGGAGTTCGCCTCGCAGGGCTTCGACGTCACCACGACGCCGCCGCTGCGCACCCGGCTGTTCCAGGCCGACGACCAGGAGTACGTGCTGGCGCTCGTCGTCCACCACATCAGTGCGGACGGTGCGTCGATGGGTCCGTTGGCCCGCGACGTGATGCTGGCGTACGGCCGGCGGGTCACCGGCGCGGCCCCCGAGTGGGCACCGCTGGTCGTGCAGTACGCAGACTACGCGCTGTGGCAGCGTGAGGTGCTCGGCGMCGAGGACGATTCCGAGTCGCTGGCGTGGCGTCAGCTCGACTTCTGGGAGGGCACCCTTGCGGGCATGCCCGGGCTGATCGAATTGCCCACCGACCGCCCGCGTCCGGCCCGGCAGTCGATGCGCGGCGGGAAGGTCGATTTCGAGATCGACGCCGACCTGGTGGCCGGTCTGCACGAGATTGCGCGCCGCGGCGGTGCCACGCTGTTCATGGTGATGCACGCRGCGCTCGCCACGTTGCTGTCCAGGCTGACCGCCAACGAGGACATCGCGATCTCGACCGCGGTGGCCGGTCGTGGTGAGGCCGAACTCGACGAGATGGTCGGCATGTTCGTCAACACCCTGGTGCTGCGCACCGCTGTGG
>NZ_JBFUCP010000032.1:0-794 GCF_056405175.1 Pedococcus sp. P1_H8 | reverse complement strand
TATCGGGAGCTTCCGGACCGGGTCAAGGAGGACGTGAGGTCCTTGCGTGCCCGGCACAGCTTCGAGGCGGTATTCGGCGCCGCCAAGCCGCTGGAAGAACGGTACGAACTTCGAGAACGATTCCCCGATGCCGAGCATCCTGTGGTGCGCACGCATCCCGAGACGGGGGAGGAGATCCTCTATGTGAATGTCTTCGCCACGCACTTCACCAATTTTCACACCCCGGACCGCGTCCGTTACGGTGCCGACTACTCACCGGGTGGAAGCGATTTGCTCAACTACCTGAAGAGTCGTGCAGCGATCCCCGAGTACCAGGTTCGCTGGACCTGGACGACGGACAGCATCGCTATCTGGGACAACCGATCAACACAGCATTACGCGGTGCAGGACTACTGGCCCGCCGTCCGAAAAATGGAGCGCGCGACGATTGCGGGCGACAAGCCGTTCTGAGATTCACCATTCTGACGTATTTGCTGCGGGCTGGACCCGCCCGGCATGTACACCCCATTTTCAGCCTTTGAAAGGAATCGCAATGAGCAAGTTCGACGTCACCAAGACGAATATCGCGGTCGCGCAGCTGATCGAGCGGACCGACAACCCGCGGCACAAGTACTTGCTGCATGCCTACAACCGGCACCGCAACCTCGAAGTCGCCGGCCGGTGGGAGGAGATCTTCGCGCCGGACATGATGGTCGAGAACCCTGTCTACAACTTCAGCACCTTCGGCCGCACGGTTCGGCTCGAGGGTGCCGATGCGATCAAGAGCATCTACAGCGAATGGGCCGGCACCGGGG
>NZ_JBFUCP010000031.1:0-798 GCF_056405175.1 Pedococcus sp. P1_H8 | reverse complement strand
GCGATACCGCGAGGTGGAGCGAATCCCTTAAAGCCGGTCTCAGTTCGGATCGGGGTCTGCAACTCGACCCCGTGAAGTCGGAGTCGCTAGTAATCGCAGATCAGCAACGCTGCGGTGAATACGTTCCCGGGCCTTGTACACACCGCCCGTCACGTCATGAAAGTCGGTAACACCCGAAGCCGGTGGCCTAACCCGTAAGGGAGGGAGCTGTCGAAGGTGGGATCGGCGATTGGGACGAAGTCGTAACAAGGTAGCCGTACCGGAAGGTGCGGCTGGATCACCTCCTTTCTAAGGAGCATCTCCAGCAGACGGTCTCGAAGAGTCGAGGTCGTGTCTGGCAGAGCCCGTTTAGTGAACACTGTTTCGCTGCGGGAGCTCATGGGTGGAACACTGACAATCTTTTCCGCGTATCGGTTGGTCCCTTGTGGCCGGCCGGCGGTGAATATATCGGCATACTGTTGGGTCCTGAGAGAACACGCGAGTGTTTCTTTCTAGGCAAGAACGACAAGCGGGAAACTGCAGGTCAAACCGCAGCGAGGGTGWGAGCCCTTGTTGGTCCGGTGTCTGCGCATGGTTTCCTGGTTGTGTGTTGTTTGAGAACTGCACAGTGGACGCGAGCATCTTTGTTGTAAGTAGTTAAGAGCGTACGGTGGATGCCTTGGCACCAGGAGCCGATGAAGGACGTAGTAGGCTGCGATAAGCCTCGGGGAGCTGTCAAACGAGCTGTGATCCGAGGGTCTCCGAATGGGGAAACCCAGCACGAGTGATGTCGTGTTACCCGCGCCTGAATATATAGGG
>NZ_JBFUCP010000030.1:0-814 GCF_056405175.1 Pedococcus sp. P1_H8 | reverse complement strand
GTGACCCTGCGCGGGGTCACGGTCGCGGACCAGCTGGTCGCGCCGGCCGGTCCCGCGGTCACGGTGACCTGCCCGCCTGGTGACGTGGCACCGGGTGACTTCGTGACCTGCACCTCGAGCCCCTACGTGGTGACCCAGGCCGATGTCGATGCCGGCGCGGTGCGTAACTCCGCGACCGCGTCCGGGACTCCGCCGACCGGTCCGCCGGTCACGAGCCCGCCCTCGGCCACAACGACCCCGACCCCGGCAGGGGCTTCGCTGAGCTTGCTGAAGTCGGTGCAGGAGACGGCCTTGACTGGTCCGGGTCAGGTGTTGCACTACACGTTCCTGGTGACCAACACCGGGGATGTGACGTTGAACCCGGTCACGGTCGGTGAGGTGTCGTTCTCCGGCACCGGGACCGCCCCGGCTGCTACGTGTCCGGTGCTGGCCGCCGGTGAGCTGGCTCCGGGCAAGGCCACCACGTGTACTGCGTCGTACCTGGTGACCCAGGCCGACTTCGATGCCGGGGTTGTGAAGAACACGGCCAAGGCGTCGGGGACCCCACCGACCGGTCCGGTCGTGGACTCCGGTCCGTCCTCGGCGCAGGTGCCTGGTGGTCCGACCGCTCCGGCGGTCACCCTGGTCAAGAGCGCCGCGATCAGCACGGACGCGAACAACGACGCCAAGGCCGGGGTCGGGGACAAGATCACGTTCTCGTTCAAGGTGACCAACGCCGGGGACGTGACCCTGCGCGGGGTCACGGTCGCGGACCAGCTGGTCGCGCCGGCCGGTCCCGCGGTCACGGTGACCTGCCCGCCTGGTGACGTGGCAC
>NZ_JBFUCP010000029.1:0-827 GCF_056405175.1 Pedococcus sp. P1_H8 | reverse complement strand
GCGCCGCGCGGTCCTCGACAACCACGTCCGCGAGACCGTCCGGCTGGCCGACGACATCGACGCCGGCCGCCAACCCCGGCCGGACATCGTGATCTGGCCGGAGAACGCCTCCGACATCGACCCGCTGCGCAACGCCGACGCGGCGACCGCGATCAGCGCCGCGTCGCGGGCCGTCGGCGCGCCGATCCTGGTCGGCGCCGTGCTCGTCAACGGCGACGGCACCACCACCAACTCGGTGATCGTGTGGGACGCGGACACCGGTCCGCAGGAACGCCACGACAAGAAGATCATCCAGCCGTTCGGCGAGTACCTGCCGTACCGCGACTTCTTCCGGCACCTGTCCTCGTACGCGGACAAGGCCGGGAACTTCGTGCCGGGCGACGGGAACGGGGTGGTGCACGCGGCCGGGACTCCCGTCGGGGTCGCCACCTGTTACGAGGTCGCCTTCGACCGGGCCCTCACCGAGGCGGTGCGCGACGGCGCGCAACTGATCGCGGTGCCGACCAACAACGCGACCTTCGGCGACACCGAGATGACCTACCAGCAGCTGGCCATGTCGCGGGTGCGGGCCGTCGAGCACGGCCGGGCCGTAGTGGTGGCCGCCACCTCCGGCGTCAGCGCGATCGTCGCCCCGGACGGGTCGGTCCAGCAGTCGTCGCCGCTGTTTGCCCCGACCACGCTCGTCGCGGAGGACCCGCTGCGGGCCACGACCACCCTCGCGACCCGGCTCGGCTCGATCCCCGAGTACCTGCTGTGCCTCGCGGCGGCCCTCGCCACGGCCGTCGCCGTGGTGCGCCGCCGGCGATCGGCGCCGGAAGCCCCGGAGG
>NZ_JBFUCP010000028.1:0-840 GCF_056405175.1 Pedococcus sp. P1_H8 | reverse complement strand
AGCCGAGGTAGCGCGGCCGTCCGGCGTCCACCCAGTCGCGGAAGCGGGCGTCGATCCGGTCCGCGATCACGACGTACGTTTCCCAGCTGTCCTCGACCCGGTAGATATCCGCCGCGGTGGTGTCGAACGCGTCGAGGTAGTCGTCGATGAATCGGGAGTCGTCRTTCTCGCCGGCGTAGTACGCGACGGCGAAGGCGCTGCCRTCGGCGGTGAGATCGTCGCTGACGAACTTCTCGTCGAGCACCTTCATCARAAAGGCGCCGGGCGTCGCCTCCCGCGACTCGAGCGGTTCGAGTTCGTCCTCGACGTCCTCCCCCGCGAAGCCGCTCAACAGGCACCACGCTGCAAACATGCCGATGTGAGTGCCACCGGCAGCATTCGGCAGATCGTCGGGAAACTCGCCGCCGTAATGCCAGGCGGCGTCGTCGTACTTCGTCACGGATTCGCTTCCTTCGGTTCGGCCCGCGTTGCAGTGCCCCACGATCGACATCGTCGCCACAACTCCTCGAGAGGAGCCATGCGGAGCCGTCCGATCACCTGGAACGGGGCCCTTCCAGAGTGAATGCGCTTCGTACGTGAGTACGTCGGAGCCGAACTGGACATGTTCCTCCGACGCCGCGATTCCGCCGAGGTCTGGCCGCCGGAGACCTGAACGCGCACCTGACCGGCAACAACATGGAACTCATCCAAATTTAGGTGATCAGGAGCCATCGTCAAGTGCGACTACCGACTGGTCATCCCAGGGATTCGCATGCAGCCCAGAGCGAACCGGCAAGTCGAACGCCCTCCCTTCGCTCTCGTGCGGTGTCCGGGAAGCCCTACCCGAGGGCGTCCCTGATC
>NZ_JBFUCP010000027.1:0-857 GCF_056405175.1 Pedococcus sp. P1_H8 | reverse complement strand
GCAGGGACGGAAGTCCTTCACCGCTCACCGTGCTCCTCCGGTCTCGAAGTCGTCCAGGCCGACCAGGTCGTGGCCCATCCGGTCCCGCTTGGTGCGCAGGTAGGTGAGGTTCTCGGCGTTCGCGCGCAGCGGCATCGGCACCCGCTCGGTGATCTGCAGGCCGTAGCCGTCCAGGCCCACCCGCTTGGCCGGGTTGTTGGTCAGCAGCCGCATCGAGGTGATGCCGAGGTCGACGAGGATCTGCGCGCCGATGCCGTAGTCGCGGGCGTCGGCGGGCAGGCCCAGCTCGAGGTTCGCGTCCACCGTGTCGGAGCCGGCGTCCTGCAGCTGGTAGGCCTGCAGCTTGTGCATCAGGCCGATGCCGCGGCCCTCGTGGCCGCGCATGTAGAGCACCACGCCGCGTCCCTCCTGGGCCACCATGTCGAGCGCGGCGTCCAGCTGCGGGCCGCAGTCGCAGCGCAGCGAGCCGAAGACGTCGCCGGTCAGGCACTCGGAGTGCACCCGCACCAGCACGTCGCTGCCGTCGCCGTCCGGTCCCGCCAGGTCGCCGCGGACCAGGGCGACGTGCTCGACCTCGTCGTAGATGCTCTGGTAGCCGACGGCCCGGAAGTCGCCGTGGGCGGTGGGGATCCGCGCCTCGGCGATCCGCACCACGTGCTTCTCGTGCTTGCGCCGCCAGGAGATCAGGTCGGCGATCGAGATCATCGCCAGGTTGTGGTCGTCCGCGAACACCCGCAGCTCGTCGGTCTGGGCCATGTGGCCCTCGTCCTTCTGGCTGACGATCTCGCAGATCACGCCGGCCGGACGCAGGTCCGCCATCCGGGCCAGGTCGACGGCCGCCTCGGTGTGGCCGGGGC
>NZ_JBFUCP010000026.1:0-919 GCF_056405175.1 Pedococcus sp. P1_H8 | reverse complement strand
GGGTGAATGCCGCCCAAACGAACGATTTTTACGGCTCACAGACCTTTGACCAGGCGATTTGGTACTTCTCGTCCACGTCCCGTAACTTATTCCAAGTCAGAGCGACACGGACACCGACCCGGACCGAGAGGTACGGGACACGAGGTAGGACGAAGTCGCTGACCATCCCACCAGTCAGAGAATGCGGGTTTGCGCCCGCGACTTCGATGGGTTAGGCTGGTAAAGTTGCCCCGGAACACCGAGAGAGCTAATCTCGGGTGTGAAGGTGTGTGCGTGTTCTTTGAGAACTCAACAGTGTGCCGATGAATGTCAGTGCCAAATTATTTGGTACTCCGCAYSGTCTTTYGACGGTGTGGGTATTGCTGATCACCTCATTCTTCCGTCTGAGGGGGTCAGTGTTTTAAGCTAGTTGAGTTTATTTGCTAGTGATTTGACTCGATGTCTATGACTGATTGCCGGCTTGCCGGCGTCTAGAGTCTTCAACGGAGAGTTTGATCCTGGCTCAGGACGAACGCTGGCGGCGTGCTTAACACATGCAAGTCGAGCGGTAAGGCCCTTCGGGGTACACGAGCGGCGAACGGGTGAGTAACACGTGGGTGATCTGCCCTGCACTTCGGGATAAGCCTGGGAAACTGGGTCTAATACCGGATACGACCTCGGGCTGCATGGCCTGGGGTGGAAAGGTTTACTGGTGCAGGATGGGCCCGCGGCCTATCAGCTTGTTGGTGGGGTAATGGCCTACCAAGGCGACGACGGGTAGCCGACCTGAGAGGGTGACCGGYCACACTGGGACTGAGACACGGCCCAGACTCCTACGGGAGGCAGCAGTGGGGAATATTGCACAATGGGCGAAAGCCTGATGCAGCGACGCCGCGTGAGGGATGACGGCCTTCGGGTTGTAAACCTCTTTCAGCAGGGA
>NZ_JBFUCP010000025.1:0-972 GCF_056405175.1 Pedococcus sp. P1_H8 | reverse complement strand
CGGTCGTGACGGTGTGACCTCTCAGCCCTGACGGGTGCTCTCTGCCGGGGTCTGAGCGTCGTCGTCCGGCGGATTCGGGAAGCGCGCGCTCATTGCCGAGCCGATCTCGTGAAGCCGCAGCAGGAAGGCCTTCTCGTCGTGTCCCTTGCGGCGCATCCAGGCGGTGACCTCGCCGTTGCACTTGCTGGAGTTGCACGAGGCGCAGGCCGGCACGATGTTGCCCAGCGTGTAGCGGCCGCCTCGCGAGATCGGCAGGACGCAGTCGCGCTGCAGCGGTTGGTCCCGGGCGCCGCAGTAGGCGCAGCCGTTCCATGCCTCCTGTAGCGCGGTCCACTGCGGGGCGGTGAGGTCGTGCTCGACGAGGTCCATCCGCCGCTTGCGTCGCCGCGCGTACCTGGACTTGCGGCTGATCGCCATGGCCGCACTCTACCGCCGCTGGGCACGGCGAAGGCCCCGGCACATCGCGCCGGGGCCTTCGGCGTCATGCGGACACCGCCGATTCTCGGGCGGTGACGGCGCCTACTTCCCGTGCGCCGCCTTGTATTCCAGTGCGTACGCGATCTTGCCGGGCTTGCCGTCGGAGTACGGCTTGGACACCTTGGCGAACTCGCCCTTGTCCTCGGCCTTACCGTCGTTCCACTCCGCCAGGACGCCGAGCTGGCTCGCGGTGAAGCCGGCGTCGACCACGGCGCCGGCCGGAAGGGCCGTCTGCGCCTTGGTGACCCGCTTGACGGTGTCGAGGTAGCTGGCGAGCTCGCGCGGGTTCCAGCCGGTCAGGTCGGCGGCCTGGGTGTCGCGAAGCCATGCGCCCCAGTAGAACTCCTGGAACGGGATGGTCCCGGCGGTGAAGCCGATGTCCCGGGCGAAGTACATGAGGCTGCGGTACCGGTCGTCGGCGAAGTTGGCCAGGCCCACCCCGGCGGGGAGGCCGGCGACCGGGACCTCCTTGCCGTCGACGTCGCGGTTCCAGAC
>NZ_JBFUCP010000024.1:0-993 GCF_056405175.1 Pedococcus sp. P1_H8 | reverse complement strand
CCGCTACGACGGACGCACCGCCGTGGTGGAGTACCGGCCGGTCGGGGTCGTCGCCGTACTCGTCCCGTGGGACCTGCCGATCCTCCGCATGGCCGCAAAGGTGGGCCCCGCCCTGGCCGCCGGCAACACCGTCGTCGTCGAGCCTCCATCCACCGTTGCGCTCTCGGTAACGCGAACCGTCGAGATTCTCAATTCCGTTCTCCCGGCAGGGGTTCTCGACGTCTCGGTCGGCACCCGCAGGGCCAGCAGCGCCCTGGTCGCGCATCCGAACGTCGGCCTGGTCTCCTACGCCGGCACCCGGGGTGGCGCGCAGCGGATTGTCGGCCAGGCGGCCCGGACCCTCACTCCGGTGACGACGACCACGGCCTCCGGCGCGACCGCGCTACTCCTCTGCGATGCATCCGTCGACGACGCGGCGGCAGCACTGGCCAAGAGCGCCTTTGCCAACTCGGGGCAGACACTGGACGCCCCCAAGAGTGCCTACGTCCCCGCCGATCTGGTGGACGACTTCTGCGACGCGTTCGTCGAGGCCATCCGGCCGCTGACCGTCGGCGACGGCATGACCCCCGGCGTCACGGTCGGCCCACTGCACAGCGCCAGGCAGCTGGCCGTCACCGAAGACCGCCTCCGCCAGTCCATCGCGTCCGGCGGGGTGCTCGTCACGGGCGGCGGCCGCGGCACCAACCTGCCGGGACACTTCCTGGAGCCAACCCTGTTGCAGGACAGGGACGGATCGGCCACCACCGAGACTGCGAACAGCGGCCCGGTATTCACCGTCATCGGCTACCACGACCTCGACCAGACACTCGACCGCCTCAACGAGCCCTCGCATGTCCTCAGCACCTCTGTGTGGGGGTCCGACCTCGACCGGGCCGCCAAGGTTGCCGAGCGCATCGACGCCGAATTCGTGTCGGTCGGCCGGCGCGAAACCACCGGTACGGCATGGCCGTTCGAGGCCTACGCCGACCGCGCCGTCGACGAGTTCCTGCGCCG
>NZ_JBFUCP010000023.1:0-1338 GCF_056405175.1 Pedococcus sp. P1_H8 | reverse complement strand
CTGTGAGGATCGCCTTTGCAGCCTGATGGTGATGGGCTGTGGGTTGGCGGCTGCGGGTGTGACCCCCGGTGTGACTGGCTTTCGTGCCTTGGTGCGACGTGTCCGCTCGCGGTCGCCGGCCCCGGCCCGGTCGGAGGAGCTGGCCTGATTAGGAGCTTGACCACCCGGCGTTAGCGGCGCCGAGCGTGTCTCATCACAGTCCTGCCGAGCCTTCGTCCCGGACCGGAACCACGTCCCATCCGGCGAAGGAGAGAACGCATGAACAGTCTGACCGATCTACGTGACCTGGTCGATGTCGTCATCGGCGTCGACACCCACGTCCATACCCACTCCGCGGCGGTCATCGACGCCGCGACCGGTGGTGTCCTTGGCGAGATCACCGTCGCGGCAACAGCCGCGGGCTATGCCGAGCTGGTGGAGTTCGCCAACAACCACCCGATGTCGCGGGCATGGGCGATCGAAGGAACCGGCGGCCACGGCGCCGGCTTGACCCGTCACCTGCTGGAGTCATCGGAGCTCGTCATCGAGTTGGACCGTCCGAAGCGGACTGCGCGACGCAACGGCGCGAAGTCGGACCCCCTTGATGCGATCCGAGCCGCACGCGAGGCGATGGCGCGACCGCGGTTGGGAACACCGCGCAGCGGAGGCGAACGCCAAGCCCTGTCAGTGCTTTTGACCGCACGCCGCTCAGCGATCAATGCCTCCACCGAGGCGCAGCTACAGGTCTTCAGCCTCGTGATCGCCGCGCCGGAACCGATCCGCGTCCGGTTCCGTGGGCAAAAGCTCGCCGCGATGCTCAACACTGCCGCCAAACTGCGGGTTCATTCAGCGTGGGACGTCGAAACGACCAGCACTGTCGTCGCGCTGCGCACATTGGCTCGTCGCGCGCACGCGATGCTGAAGGAGGCACGTGAGCTGCAAAAGGAGATCCTGGCCATCATCCGCAGCTGGCGCCCTGACCTGCTCGAGGAGTTCGGCGTCGGACCGATCGTCGCGGCAACGGTGTTGTGCGCGTGGTCCCACCCAGGCCGCGTGCACTCCGAGGCCGCGTTTGCGATGCTCGCCGGCGTGGCACCGATCCCGGCCAACAGCGGCCAGGTCACCACGCGGTATCGACTGAACCGTTACGGCGACCGGCACCTCAACACGGCACTGCACACCGTGGTCCAGATCCGGATCCAGTACCAACCCGCCACCCGCGACTACGTCGCTCGCCGAACCGCCGAAGGCAAGACCGGCCGCGAGATCAAACGCTGCCTGGCTCGCTACATCGCCCGCGACCTCTACCGCCTGCTTGAAAGTGGGGCCGCAGCTGCTTGACGAAGCATAGGAGCGTCG
>NZ_JBFUCP010000022.1:0-1973 GCF_056405175.1 Pedococcus sp. P1_H8 | reverse complement strand
TGCCCTGTCTCGGGTGATGCTTGACAGCCGTGTCTCGGCTGATGCTTTACACCGGCCGTGTTCGGACATCCTGTTTGGCGGCGTTCCACGGGCGCCCCGAGGGCAGGAGGCCGGGATTGGCACTGGTTGCGTTGTCGGTGGTGGAGCGTCGGTTGGACGCGGTACGGGCGGTGCTCGCGGGTGCGACGGTGAGCGAGGTGGCTGCCTCGGTCGGGGTGTCACGGGTCAGCGTTCATGCGTGGATCGGGCGGTACCTGGCCGAAGGGATCGGCGGGCTGGCGGACCGTTCGCACCGGCCTGCGTCGTCTCCGAACCAGGTGTCGGCCCAGGTGGAGGTCGCGGTCGCTGAGATGCGGCGACGGCATCCGCGGTGGGGTGCGAAGCGGATCCGGATGGAGATGCTGCGCAGGCCGGTCGAGGGGCTGGTGGTGCCGTCGGTGCCGACGGTGAACCGGATTCTGGTCCGGCAAGGGCTGGTCGTGCCCAGGAAGCGCAAGCGTCCCCGATCCTCGTATGTGCGTTGGGAGCGGTCGGGTCCGATGCAGCTGTGGCAAATCGACATCGTCGGCGGGGTGATGCTGGTCAACCCCGGCACCGGCGAGATCCGGGAGGCCAAGGTCGTCACCGGCGTCGATGACCATTCCCGGTTCTGTGTGATGGCCGCGGTGGTGGAGCGGGCCACCAGCCGGGCGGTGTGCTTGGCGCTGGCGCAGGCGTTGGCCAGGTTCGGGCCACCGGAGGAGATCCTGACCGATAACGGCAAGCAGTTCACCGACCGTTTCGGCAAGGGCGGGGAGGTGTTGTTCGACAAGATCTGCCGCAAGAACGCGATCACGCACCGGCTGACCCAGCCCGCGTCACCGACCACCACCGGCAAGATCGAGAGGTTCCATCTGACGCTGCGCCGCGAGCTCCTGGACGACCACGAGCCCTACCCAACCCTGGTTGCCGCGCAGGCCGCGCTCGACACGTTCGCGGCCGAGTACAACACCGACCGGCCCCATCAAGCCCTCGATCAGGATCTGCCGGTCACTCCCTCGCAGCGGTTCGCTCCGGTCCCGGCCGAGCAGCGGGACCTGCTCGAACTGTGGCTGCCGCCAACGCTTCTCGTTTCGGAGGCTTCGACCGAGTCGGCGGACCAGCCCACCTCCGGACAGCCGATGGCGCAGCGTTGGGTGGGTGGCCCGGTGGAGTTCGACAAGGTCGTCCCACCCGCTGGCAACATGACGCTGGTCGGCAAACAGCTCTGGCTGGGCCCGGCCCGCTCCGGGCAGGTCGTGCACTTCTGGGCCGGGGTCGATCTGATCCACCTGATGATCGGCGGCGCCCGTGTCAAGACCATCCGCTCCCACCTGACCGTCAACGACCTGGCCCGGCTCGTGGCCGACGGCGCTGTCCCGGCCCAGGGTGCACCGCTACCACCGGTTGAGGACGGACAGGCCCTCGAGGTCGAGCGGACCGTCTCCCGGATCGGGTTGGTCTCCTTGGGCAACCACCAGCTGCTGGCCGCGGAAATCCTCGGCGGTCGCCGGGTCGGGATCCGTATTGAGGGACCCACCCTGCTGTTCTTCGACCTGGACACGCGCGTCCTGCTCCGCACCCGCGCCAACCCGCTGACGATGGTCCAGGCGCAACGGCTGCGCGGAGCCCGCCCAGCCGGCCCACCACCACGCCCGTCGACCGAACCGATCACCGTGCAGCGCCGCGCCTCCAACACCGGCGTCGTCATGGTGTGCGGTCAGAAGGTCGCCCTCGGCCGGGTCCACCGCCACCAGACCCTCACCATCGCCGTCTCCGACACCACCCTGGCGATCGAGCTCGACGACGGCGAGACCCGCGTGGTGCGCCGGACCACGACCCTGCCCGTGCGTAACATCAAGGCGGACCGACCGTGGACGGACCACTCAGTTTCCTAGGCCAGGTGTAAAGCATCACCTGACACAGATCCGTTAAGGATCAACTGAGACTCGGCA
>NZ_JBFUCP010000021.1:0-4241 GCF_056405175.1 Pedococcus sp. P1_H8 | reverse complement strand
TGGCGCAGGATCGCCTTCTCGAGCTCGGCGAGCTGTGGTCCCGGGTCGAGACCGAACTCGTTGACGAGAGTGGCGCGGGCCCGCTGGAGGGTTGCCAGAGCCTCGGCCTGACGGCCGGCCTGGTACTGCGCCAGGGCCAGCAGCCCCCAACGACGCTCCCGTGTGGGCTGCTGGGCGACCATGCGGTGCAGCTCACCCAGGACGTCGCCGTGCCGCCCGGCCAGCAGCTGCGCTTCGGTGAGCAGGTCCTCGGCATCGTGGCGCAGCTCGACCAGCCGCTCGGCCTCCGCCCGCCCCGGCGCCCACTCGACCAGCTCGGCGAACGGCTCGCCTCGCCAGAGCTCGAGCGCCTCACGCAGTAGGTATGCCGCGCGGTCGGGTTCGCGGGCGCCCGTCAGCTGACGGCCCCGGTCCAGGAGGTGTTCGAAGCGGACGTGGTCGAGGTGGTCCCGGTGGACCTGGAGCCGGTAGCCCTGGGTCGAGGTCTCGATGGTGTCGGCGCCCAGTGCCTTGCGCAGGCGGACGACGCAGCCCTGGACGATCTTGGTCCAGGAGCTCGGAGGGCTCTCGCCCCACAGCGCCTCGGCGAGGGTGTCGGCGCTGACGGGCCTCCCGTGGCGCACGGCGAGCGCCTGCAGCACGACGCGGTCTCGCAGCCCGAGAGCGGACTCCGCTCCGTCGAGCTCAAGTGGGCCGAGGACGCCGATACCCATACCCATGACGGTCGACCCATGGTGGTCCGCCGTCAACCACCGCGATACCGGCGTGATACCGACGCGTTCGGACCGCCGAAACCGCGGAAACAGCTGACGCGCTTCGGAATCGGGCGAAGGCCGTGAATCGCCCCCTGGCCCTCCACCACCAACGGGTCAACAGAGCTTCACGCGTTCGCGGCCTGGGAGGTAGCTGCGCCGCTCCTGCTGGGTCAGCTCCCGCCCGGCGATGCGGCATGCCGCCTCGACCGCTGCGTCCGGCCGCGGGTCCCAGATCGACACCTCCCCGTCCACCTTGGCGATGAGCACTTCCGAGGTGCCTTGGACGAACCCTGCGTGGCTTTCACCCTCAGCGGGGACGGAACCGAGGTAATCACGCGTCCGGACGTCCCAGAGCCCCACCCGGCCTGACCCGGACGTCGTGAACCGCTCGCCATCGGGGGAGAACTGGATCGCCCCCCCAACGGCAATGTGCGGTCCCGATGTCCTGGACCTCGTCGACAGGCTGGTCGGATCCAGGAAG
Source organism: Pedococcus sp. P1_H8 (assembly GCF_056405175.1). Lineage (NCBI taxonomy): Bacteria > Bacillati > Actinomycetota > Actinomycetes > Micrococcales > Intrasporangiaceae > Pedococcus > Pedococcus sp. P1_H8. Next base: position 3,005 of record NZ_JBFUCP010000021.1, on the reverse strand, counting down.
GCGACCGTGCCGTGGCCCTCCTGGGAGGGGTCGCTGCCGACCACGACGACGGTCTTGCCGTCGGGGGTCCAGGCCCATCCCCCGACGTCAAGGCCAGGGTCGACGGTCTTGAGCACCCGCCCCTGGATGAGGTCCATTAGCCGGAGCTTGCGGTCGATCCACACGATCGCCCGAGCGCCGTCATGGTTCGCGGCGAGACCGCGCATGGGCACGCCTGCCTTCACCTCGACAGGGGTGCCGAGGGTCTTCAAGGTGGAGGCGTCGACGATGTAGACCCAGCCTCGTTGTGTTCCCACGACCAGCCGAGCGCCGTCGCCGCTGAACCTCACCGACTCGACGACTCCGTAGCGGTCGGGCACGCGGTGTTGACCCGCAACCCGCCCGGTTACTGCGTCCCACAGGTCGACCCACTGGTCGTTCTGGACGCTGGCGAACATTCGGCTGTCCGGCCGCCAGGAGAGATCGGCGAAGTAGGTGTTGCTTTCTCGGAATGCAGACAGCGGGGTCCGGGTGCCGGACTTGACGTCGAGGAACTGGACAGCGAAGGACTCTGGCTCACGGCCGATGAGGTTTGCCACGGTCCGCCCGTTCGGAGAGACCATCGTCCCAACTCTGTCCGAGTCTTGCTGTGGTTCCACGAGGAGGGAGCGCACGAAGCGACGGTCGCCCACGAGGTCCCACATCAGCAGCCGGTCATCGCCCCTGCTGTAGAGCGTCCGCCCGTCGGGGCTGAAGCCGATCGAGCCGGGGCCGGCCCTCGGGCTGAGACGCACCCCGGACGCGTCGGGATCTGCGAGCCATCGCACGACCAGCGTGTCTTCGCCGACTTCGTAGCCCAGCTGGTCGCCCCTCGGTGAGAACGCGAGCTCGCCGATGCCGGCTTCCTCCTCGAACACCGACTTCAGCGTCAGCCTTTTGGGGTCGAGCAACGCGATCTGGCTTCCCCGGACCACCGCCAGGGTCGAACCGTCGGGGCTGAGGGCGATCCCCCCCGCGCTCGGCGCGGACCTGATCTCGCGACCCGCGGCCACGTCCAGGGTGTGGATCCGCTCGCCCGCCGATGCGTAGACCCTCGTGCCGTCGTCGCCGACCTCGAGGCCATTGACCAGGAACGGGACGGTGAACGCCGCCGCTGGACGGGCGAGGGACTTTGTGTCCCACACCCTGAACCAGGTGTCCTCGTCCAGCTGGGTCGGGTGGATGAAGCCGGCTGCCAGCCAGCGGCCGTTGCTGCTGAAGGCGAGTTGCGAATGGACCACGCGTCCTTGCGGTTGGCCGCCCAGCTGGGTGGGGGCCAGGGCCGCGGTCTGGGGGTCGAGCATCCGAACGGGGATGGGGTCGACCCGCCGTTCACCGCTCGCCATGAACACGTTGACTGCGACGGCGAGCTGGGTGCCGTTCGGGTTGAAGCGCACCCCGTTGAGCGGGATGTCGTGGTTGCGCGCCACTTCCTTGCGGGTCTCGGTGCTCACGATGGTCACCCCGATGTCCCATCCGGTGACGGCCACGGCTCGCCCGTCAGGTCGCACCGCCAGGGCAATCGGGTGGAGAACCTTGCTGACGCCGATCAGCTCGGGCGCCCGCTCGAGGACAGCGTTCAGGTTGTTCCGCGTGTCGGGGGAGTCATCGAGCCGGGTTCCGGCCACCGCGAGCAGCAGCGCGAGGTCCGGCGCAGCACTCCGCAACGCCTCGGCGCCCAGGCGCCGCGCGTCGGCCACCCGCGACTGCTGCTCGGCTCGAGCACTCTCCTGGTCGGCCTTGTCTGCGGCGGTCTTGGCGACGGCCCCGGCCACGATGGCGACGGCGAGGAGCAATGCGACTGCGGCGAGTCCGGCGCGAAGGCGTTGGTTGGAGCGGCGTTCCCGGCGGACCTGCTCCTGGGTGGCGCGTTGTTCGGTCTCGGCCAGCTCGGCGGAGGCGTCCAGAAAGGCCCGCTCCGGCGGTGTGAGCTCCGGCTCGTGGCCCTGTCGCCACTCCGCCGCGCGGGCCTGCCGGACCCCGCGGTAGAGCTCGCTGTCGGGTCGACCGAGCTCGTCCCAGCTCTCGGCGGCGACCGTGAGGTGGCGCATGATCCGCAGTCCGTCAACGTCGTCGTCCAGCCACGAGCGGAGCCGCGGCCACGCGACGGCCAGGGACTCGTGGGCGATCTCGACGGTGTCGCCGTCGCTGCTCAGCAGCCGAGCCCCCACCAGGGCCTCGACCACCGCGGTGTGCTCGTCGTCCGAGGCCGCGATCCGTCGAGAAACTCTCGTGCGGACCGGTTCGCCGGCATCGTCGGAGGAGACAAGGCGCACCATGAGGTCGCGGAGCATGCCCTGCTGGGTGGACGTCAGCTCGCGATAGAGCCGCTCGGCCGACTGGGCGACGGCTTCGCGCACGCCTCCGGTCGCGGCATACCCCTCGACGGTCAGCGTGTCCCCCTCGCGGCGCCGCCACGTCTGGCGCAGCACGTGCGACAGCAGGGGCAACGCCCCTGGCGACCCTTCGGCCTCGCGCACGAGCAGGTCCACCAGCCCCGGCTCCAGCCGCAACCCTGCCTGTGCGGCGGGACCCTCGATCGCGGTGCGCAGCTCGGCAGGGCCCATGCCGCCGAGCAGGTACAGCCCCTTCTCAGCCAGGTGGGCGAACTCGGGGTGGGCGGCGAGCTCCCCGAGCCGGTCGGCGCGTAAAGAAAGGACGAGTCGACCACGGGCGGCAAAGTCGACCAGCCCTGCGAAGAACGCCTCCCGCTCGGGCGAGGTCTCGTCGAGGGCCAGGGCCTCCTCGCACTGGTCGACCACGAACACCGCGCCTGCCCCGGGCGGCGCCTGGGCCAGCACCTCCTCGGGATGTCCTCCAGGGGTCACGATCTTGAGGGCGTGGCCGTCGCGCACCAGCGCCGCGGCCACCCCGGCCCTGATCAGCGAGGACTTGCCACACCCGGACGGCCCGACCACGGCCAGGACGCCCACCTCGTCGAGCCGTTGCAGGCACGCCGTCACGTCCGCTTCGCGGCCGAAGTATGC
>NZ_JBFUCP010000020.1:0-16442 GCF_056405175.1 Pedococcus sp. P1_H8 | reverse complement strand
GCAACGCCGCATCGAGCATCTTCATCCGAGCCGCCGATCTCGCCATGACACCAGCCATAGCGCACCTGGTGCCCCACGAGGCGGTCAGCAGCCGTGTCTCACATGTCCCAAGACATCAGGTGTCCCAGATGTCCCCGGACTCGACACGCACCTGGACCCGGCAGATCCTTCAAAGTCGCCGGCGGGGGCTCACAAGGCCTTGATGATGTCCTCGACGCGCTCCTTGGCGTCCCCGAAGAGCATCTGGCTGTTCTCCTTGAAGAACAACGGGTTCTGCACTCCCGCATAGCCGGTGGCCATGGACCGCTTGAAGACGACGACGTTGCGGGCCTTCCAGACCTCGAGCACCGGCATGCCGGCGATCGGGCTGGTCGGGTCCTCGGCGGCAGAGGGGTTGACCGTGTCGTTGGCGCCGATGACCAGCACCACGTCGGTGTCGGACAGGTCGCCGTTGATCTCGTCCATCTCCAGCACGATGTCGTAGGGCACCTTGGCCTCGGCCAGCAGGACGTTCATGTGACCGGGCAGCCGACCCGCGACGGGATGGATGCCGAACCGGACGTTGACCCCCTTCTTGCGCAGCTGGCTGGTCAGCTCGGCGACGGGGTACTGCGCCTGGGCGACGGCCATGCCGTAGCCCGGAGTGATGACGACAGTGGACGCGTCGCGCAGCAGCTCCGCGACGTCGGCGGCGATCGTCTCGCGGTGCTCGCCGTAGTCCTTGTCGTCACCGACGGACACCTCCTGGCCGAATCCGCCTGCAATCACTGAGAAGAAGGACCGGTTCATGGCCCTGCACATGATGTAGGACAGGATCGCACCGGAGGACCCGACCAGCGCACCGGTGACGATGAGGAGGTCGTTGCCGAGCATGAAGCCCGCCGCGGCAGCGGCCCATCCGGAGTAGCTGTTGAGCATCGACACCACGACGGGCATGTCGCCGCCGCCGATCGAGGCCACGAGGTGCCAGCCGAAGGCCAGCGCGATCACCGTCATGAGCAGCAGCGGCAGCACTGAGTGTGACTGCACGAACCACACGAGCAGTCCGGCCGACACGACGAGGGCCGCGAGGTTGAGCCAGTGGCGCGCCGGCAGCATCAGGGGCGAGGACTTGATGCGTGCACTCAGCTTGAGGAAGGCCACGATCGACCCCGTGAAGGTCACCGCACCGATGAACACACCCAGGAAGACCTCGACGAGGTGCAACTTGTCGTCGGTCCCCGCATCGCGCGACGCGAGGTAGGAGCTGTAGCCCACGAGCACCGCGGCCACACCGACGAAGCTGTGCAGCATGGCGACGAGCTCTGGCATCTGGGTCATCTCGACGACCCGCGCCCGCCACAGCCCGATCGCCGCGCCGACAGCCATGGCCACAGCGATCAGCGCGAAGGTGAGGAGCCCGTGCTCAGCCCGGTCGACGGAGAGCCAGATGGTGGCGACGAGCGCGAGGACCATGCCGGCCACGCCGAAAGCGTTGCCCTCCTTGGCCCTCTCGTGCTTCGAGAGCCCCGCGAGCGAGAGGACGAAGAGGACCGCGGCGATGATGTATGCCGCTTGGACCAAGTTCGTGGTGACGTTGCCGCTCATACCGGTTCAGTCCTTCCGGAACATCTGGAGCATCCGGCCGGTCACGGCGAAGCCACCGAAGATGTTGATGCTGGCCACCAGGGTGGCGGCGAAGGCGAGCGCCTGGATCAGCGCGTTCGAGCTGCCGAGCTGGAGCACGCCACCGACGAGGATGATGCCGCTGATCGCGTTGGTCTCGGCCATCAGCGGGGTGTGCAGGGCGTGGGCGACGTTGGAGATGACGTAGAAGCCGACGATGACCGCGAGCGCGAACACCGTGAAGTGACCGAGGAAGACGGCCGGCGAGTTCGCGGCGACCAGGCCGAACAGCACCGCACCGAGGGCCATCGCCGCGTACTTGCGGCGCGGGTCAGGCGGCGGTTTCGGGGCCTTGGGTTCGGGTGCCGCCTTCGCAGCAGCGGCAGGGGCGGCGCTCACCTGCACGGCAGGTGGGGGCCAGAGGGTCTGGCCGTCACGGCATACGGTCATGCCGCGCTGGACCACGTCGTCGAGGTCGAGGACGACGCGCCCGTCCTTGCCCGGCGTGAGCAGCTTGAGCAGGTTGACCAGGTTGGTGCCGAACAGCTGGCTGGCCTGGGTGGGCAGCCGGCCGGGCAGGTCGGTGTAGCCGATCAGCTTGACGCCGTTGGCGCTGGTGACGATCTGGTCGGCCACGGAGCCGGCGACGTTGCCGCCGTTGGAGGCGGCCATGTCGACGACCACGGAGCCGGGCTTCATCGTCGCGACCATCTCCTCGGTGATGAGGCGTGGGGCCGGCTTGCCGGGGATGAGGGCGGTGGTGATGACGATGTCGACGTCCTTGGCCTGCTCGGCGTAGAGCTCGGCGGCCTTGCGGTTGAAGTCCTCGCCCATCTCCTTGGCGTAGCCGGTGGCCGAGGGACCTTCGTCGTCGACGGCGATGCGCAGGAACTCGGCGCCCATCGACTCGACCTGCTCGCCCACCTCGGACCTGGCGTCGAAGGCCCGCACGATCGCACCCAGGCTGCTCGCGGTGCCGATCGCGGCGAGCCCGGCCACCCCAGCGCCCACGACCAGCACCTTGGCCGGTGGGACCTTGCCGGCCGCGGTGACCTGTCCGGTGAACAGCGAGCCGAACTCGTGGGCCGCCTCGATCACGGCGCGATAGCCGCCGATGTTGGCCATCGACGAGAGCACGTCGAGCGACTGGGCCCGCGAGATGCGGGGCACTGCGTCCATCGCCAGCGCCGTCACGCCTGCGGCGGTCAGCTTCTCGACGAGGTCGGGGTTGAGGGCCGGCGACACCAGCGAGGCCAGCAGCGAGCCGGCCCGCAGCCGGCCGAGCTCCTCGTCATTCGGCGCGTTCACCTTGAGCACGACGTCGCTCGTCCACGCGTCTGAGCCTTTGACCACCGAGCCTTTGACCACCGAGCCATTGACCACCGAGCCATTGCCCACCGAGCCATTGCCCACCGAGCCGTCGACGACGGTGGCGCCCGCCGCGGCATACGCGTCGTCGGAGAACGAGGAACGGGCACCGGCGCCTGTCTCGACCACCACCTCGTAGCCGAGCCCGATCAGCTGGCCCACGGTCTTGGGCGTGGCGGCGACCCGGGTCTCGCCCGGCTTGGACTCTGCTGGAACACCGATCCGCACTGCTGCTCGCCCGCCGTCCATTGGGTGGACGACGGGCGCGAGGCGGTGCGGGGGGACGGCTGCCTGGTTGGACAGCTGCCGGTGGGACAGCTGCCTGGTGGGACGGCTCAGACGAGGCCGACCACGATCAGGGCCATCAGGGCGATGAGGGTGATCGCTCCGAGGAACAGGCCGCCACCGATGTCGGACTGGGTCTCGGCATAGGTGCGGTCGCTGTGCAGGTAGTCGTGGGGGTACTTGCTGGCACGGCCGCGGGAGTGGCGGCCGGCGCGCTCTGCGGCGCGGGTACGGGTTCGGGTGGTGGTACTGGTCATGTCACTCACTCCTTTCAATACGCTACGTACCGTATCGTAACTCCACGGACGAGGCAAACCGCGATGAGTTCGCCGACTGGTCCGGGTCGATACTGGTGACCCGAGGAGGACCTGTGACGGATCGACCGCACCCCGAAGCGACCCACCACCGGTTGCGCTGGAGCGATCCCTTCATGCCGACGTTCGTCCAGTTGCTGGCGAACGTGCTGCTCGTGTCGGTCATCAACTTCACCGTCTGGTTCGCCATCACGTTCTTCGTCTACCTCGAGACGCGGTCGGTCTTCGCGACGGGCATGATCGCCGGCATCTTCCTCGTGGCCACGATGCTGACCGGGATCTGGTTCGGCAGCCTCGTCGACCACCACTCCAAGAAAGCCGTCATGCAGGGGTCGGCGCTGGCCTCGCTGGTCCTCTACGCCGCGTCGTTCGGGCTCTACGTCGTCACGCCGCGCGAGGAGTTCACCGACCCGACCAGCGTGCGCCTGTGGGTCTTCGTGGTCCTGCTGATGACGGGGATGATCGCGGGCAACCTGCGCACCATCGCCCTGCCGACCGTGGTCACCGCGCTGGTCCCCGAGGCGCAGCGCGACCGCGCGAACGGGCTCGTCGGCACCACGTCGGGCGTGTCGTTCCTCGTCACCTCGGTGATCAGCGGCCTGCTCGTCGGCGCCAACGGCATGTTCGGCGTGCTGGTCCTGGCCCTCGTCGTGATCGGGCTCGCGCTGGTGCACCTGCCGTTCGTGACGATCCCCTCACACGTCGACTCGGCGGCCGACGGCGGCGACCACAAGGTCGACCTTGCGGGCACGGTGAAGGTCGTCCGCGGCATACCTGGCATGCCTGCCCTCATCGTCTTCTCGACGATCAACAACTTCCTCGGCGGCGTGTTCATGGCCCTCATGGACGCCTACGGCCTGTCGATGGTGTCGGTGCAGACGTGGGGGCTGCTCTGGGGCGCACTGTCCGGTGTCCTGATCATCGCGGGGCTGCTCATCACCCGCACCGGACTGTCCTCCAACCCGGTGCGGCTGATCCTGCTCATCAACCTCGCGCTGTGGACGACGACCGTGGTCTTCCCGATGCGCAACTCGATCATCTGGCTGACCGTCGGGATGGTCGTCTACATGGCGCTGGTCCCGTACGTCGAGGCCTCCGAGCAGACGGTGCTGCAGAAGGTCGTGCCCTACGAGCGGCAGGGGCGGGTCTTCGGGTTCGCCCAGAGCGTGGAGCAGTCGGCCTCGCCGCTGACCGCTTTCCTGATCAGCCCGCTGGCCCAGTTCGCCTTCATCCCGTTCATGACCGACGGGCGCGGGGCCGACTGGATCGGCGGGTGGTTCGGGACCGGTCCGATGCGTGGGGTCGCGCTGGTGTTCGTCCTCGCGGGGCTGCTGGGCCTGGCGTTGACGACCTACGCGCTCACCAGCCGCTTCTACCGCCAGCTGCGCGACCGGTATGCCGCGGTGCCCGCTGCCAGCGCCGAGCCGGCTCCCGGGGCGCCCATCCCCGCCTCCGACGCGGCACTCTGACCGCGACCCTCGGGCGTCAGGCGGTGCCGCCGCCGACGTCGCCGTGCGGGACGGGCTGGCCCAGTCGGCCGGCCTGGTAGTCCTCGAAGGCCTTGCGGACCTCGGCCTCGGTGTTCATGACGAACGGGCCGGCCCAGGCGACTGGTTCGCGGATCGGGAGGCCACCGAGCACGACGACGTCCAGCCCCGCGGCATACCGCTCCTGCTGGGTGCGGGCCGAGGACAGCTGGATGGCGTCGCCGGGTCCGAACACGGCGAGCTGGCCCGGGCCGACCGGCGTCTGGTCGGGACCGACGAAGCCGTCACCGCTCATGACGTAGACGAGGGCGTTGAAGTCGCGTCGCCACGGGAGGGACAGCTCGCCGCCGGGAGCCACGGTCGCGTGGACCATCGCCATGGGGGTGTGCGTCGAGCCAGGACCCTGCACTCCCCCGACCTCGCCCGCGATGACGCGCAGCAGCGAGCCGCCGTCGGCAGAGGTGAGCAGGCCAACCTCGCTGGAGCGGAGGTCTTGGTAGGCCGGCGCCTTGAGCTTGTCGACCTTGGGCAGGTTGACCCACAGCTGGAACCCGTGGAAGAGCCCACCGCTGACGACGAGGTGCTCCGGCGGGGCCTCGATGTGCAGGATCCCCGACCCCGCGGTCATCCACTGGGTGTCACCATCGGTGATCGTGCCGCCGCCGCCGAACGAGTCCTGGTGGTCGAAGATGCCGTCGATGATGTAGGTGACCGTCTCGAAGCCGCGGTGCGGGTGCCAGGGAGTGCCCTTGGGCTCACCGGGCGCGTACTCGACGGCCCCCATCTCGTCCAGGTGGATGAACGGGTCGAGGTCGCGCAGGTCCACGCCGGCGAAAGCACGCTTGACCGGGAAGCCCTCCCCCTCGAGCCCGCTGGGGGCGCTGGTCACGGACCGGACGCGGCGCTGCTCGGCGATGGCGCCGGGCGCGGGGACGCGCGGCAGGACCGTGAGGTCGGCGACGGAGACAGCAGGCATGGTCACTCCCGATCTAGTTCGAATTTCAACTATCCCGTAGAACCATGCCGCCGGTCAACCCATTCCCTGCAACCTGGGCGCCCTCCGGGGCGCCCAGGTTGCAGAGGAGTCACACCTGCCGGGGGCGCTCGTCCGTCTCGGTGACGTCCGGGTCGCCGTACCTGTCGTGGGTATGCGGTGCGGCCACGTCGCGCTCGTCCGTCTCGGTGACGTCCGGGTCGCCGTCCCTGTCGTGGGTATGCGGTGCGGCCACGTCGCGCTCGTCCGTCTCGGTGACGTCCGGGTCGCCGTCGCGGGTCTCTTCGACCTCGACGTCGGGGTCGCGCTCGTCGGCCTGCCGGAGCTGTTCGTCGCGGTTCACGCGCGCCGTCTCGGCGTCCTCGGCCCGTCGCTGGGCCTCCGCCTCGAGCTGGACTGCGCGAGCCTGCTGCTCCTGCGCCTCGGCCCTGGCCTTGTCGGCCTGAGCCTTGGCCTCGGCTGCCGCGGCGTCGCGCTCGCGGTGGTCGCGGTCGTGCTGCTGCGCCTCGGACCGCAGGGTGGCGGCCTCCTCACGACGCGTGTCGAGCTGACGGCTCCTGTTCATCATGACGAGCCAGGCGATGACGGCCAGTACGACGACGATGACGATGATCCAGACGATGGGTTTCATGAGCCCTCCTGGTTGGGCCGGAACGGGTCCCCGGCACTGGCAACCTAGGGCAGCCCGGCGCAAACGTCCACCGCCGGCGTGGACATCTGCGCAGGTCAGAGGCGGTGCGCGGGCTACGAGCTGAGGCCGAGGTCGGCGACGGACTTCTCGCGCATCTCGACCTTGCGGACCTTGCCGGTGACCGTCATCGGGAACTCGTCCACGATCGTGACGTAGCGCGGGATCTTGTAGTGCGCCAGCTTCCCCGTCGCGAACGCGCGCACGGCCTCGGCATCGAGCGGCTGGGCGCCCTCACGCATCCGGATCCAGGCGCACAGCTCCTCGCCGTACTTCTCGTCGGGCACCCCGATCACCTGGGCGTCGAGGATGTCGGGGTGGGTGTAGAGGAACTCCTCGATCTCGCGCGGGTAGACGTTCTCGCCGCCCCGGATGACCATGTCCTTGATCCGCCCGGTGATCTGCACGTAACCCGCCTCGTCCATCACCGCGATGTCCCCGGTGTGCATCCAGCCGTCGACCAGCACCTCATCGGTCTTGTCCTGCTGCTCCCAGTAGCCCAGCATCACCGAGTAGCCCTTGGTGCAGAACTCGCCTGCCTCACCGCGCGGCAGCGTCTCGCCCGTCGCCGGGTCGACCACTTTGATCTCGAGGTGGGGGCCGACGCGGCCCACGGTGCCGACCTTCTGCTCGAAGGTGTCGTCGGTGCGGTTCTGCGTGGAGACCGGAGACGTCTCGGTCATGCCGTAGGCGATGGTCACCTCCGTGATCCCGGCGTCGATGAGCTTGGTCATCATCGTTGCAGGACAAGGCGATCCAGCCATGATGCCAGTCCTCACCGAGGACAGGTCGTAGGCCGCGAAGTCGGGCAGCGACCACTCCGCGATGAACATCGTGGGGACGCCATAGAGCGAGGTGCACTTCTCGTCGGCCGTCGCCTTGAGCGTCGCGGCCGGGTCGAAACCGGGTGCCGGTATCACCATCGCGGCGCCGTGAGTGGTGCACGCGAGGTTGCCCATGACCATCCCGAAGCAGTGGTAGAAGGGCACCGGGATGCAGACCCGGTCGGCCTCGGTGTAGCGGCAGAGCTCGCCGACGAAGAACCCGTTGTTGAGGATGTTGCGGTGCGACAGGGTGGCACCCTTGGGGAAACCGGTGGTGCCCGACGTGTACTGGATGTTGATCGCGTCGTGCGGATCCAGGGTCGCCTGCACCTGCTCGACCTGCTCCGACGTGACCTCGTCGGACCGAGCCAGCAGGGCAGCCCACGAGTCCTGTCCGAAGACGTAGGAGTCCCGGACGTCCGGGCAGCTTCCCCGCACCTCCTCGAGCATCGCCACGTAGTCGCTGGTCTTGAAGGACTCGGCCAGGAAGACAGCGGAGATGCCTGCCTGCTTCAGGACGAACTCCAGTTCGTGCGTCCGGTAGCTCGGGTTGATGTTGACCAGGACCGCCCCGATCTTCGCGGTGGCGTACTGCACCACGGTCCACTGCGCACAGTTCGGCGCCCAGATGCCGACACGTTCCCCCTTGGCCAGGCCGGACGCGAGCAGCGCTCGGGCGAGCCGGTCCACCTCGGCCGCGAACTCGGCATACGTCCAGCGGATCCCCTGGGCCACGTCCACCAAGGCGTCGCGGTCCCCGAACCGGGCCACGGTCGCATCCAGGTTGTCGGGGATCGTCTGCTCCAGGAGCGGGACGTCGGTCTCACCCGCGGCGTGCGACAGCGTTGTCATGCCTGTCATCCCACCGCGCACACCGGCATCCCACAACCCCGTGCGCCCGGTCGTCGGTGAACGCCAACCCGGTGTCGGCGAGCGGTCGGCTGCGGGTACCGTCCGTCGGGACATGAGCACCACACTCCAGGCCACCAACCTCGCCGCCGGGCACGGCGTCCGAGCGCTCTTCGCCGGACTCGACCTCATCGTGGGGCCCGGCGACGTGGTCGGCCTCGTCGGCGCCAACGGCGCAGGCAAGTCCACGCTGCTGCGGCTCCTCGCCGGCGAGCTGGAGCCCGAGGAAGGCTCCGTCACGCTGACTCCCGCGAGCGCGACCGTCGGGCACCTGCCCCAGGAACCGGAGCGCCGTTCGGGCGAGACCGTGGCGGGGTTCATCGCGCGGCGCACCGGCGTGAGCCACGCCGAGGATGCGATGAACGACGCCGCCGACGCCCTCGCCGACCCGTTGCCCGGCGCCGACGACCGGTATGCCGCGGCGCTGGAGACGTGGCTGGCGCTGGGTGGCGCGGACCTCGAGCAGCGCGCAGCCAGCACCGTCGCCTCGCTCGGCCTGGGCGTCGATCTCGACATGCCGATGACGGCCCTGTCCGGCGGGCAGGCGGCCAGGGCGGGGCTGGCGGCACTGCTGCTCTCGCGCTACGACGTGCTCCTGCTGGACGAGCCGACCAACGACCTCGACCTCGACGGGCTCGAACGGCTGGAGCAGTTCGTCGCGGGACTGCGCAGCCCGGCCGTGATCATCAGCCACGACCGGGAGTTCCTGGCCCGCACCGTCACCCGCGTCGTCGAGCTGGACCTGGCGCAGCAGCAGGTGGGGGTCTACGAGGGCGGCTACGACAGCTACCTCGCCGAGCGGGAGGTCGCGCGGCGGCACGCGCGCGAGGAGTACGACGAGTTCGCCGACACCAAGGAACGGCTCGAGCAGCGGGCCGTTACCCAGCGCAACTGGGCAACCGTCGGCGTGAAGAACGCCCGGCGCAAGAAGTCCGACAACGACAAGTTCGTGACCGCCTTCCGTGTTGACTCCTCGGAGAAGCAGGCCGCCAAGGCCCGGCAGACCGAGCGGATGATCGAACGCCTCGAGGTCGTCGAGGAGCCCCGCAAGGAGTGGGACCTGCGCATGACCATCGCCGCCGCGCCACGCTCTGGGTCGGTCGTGGCCTGGGCCGCGGGCGCGGTCGTGCGGCGGGGCGACTTCACCCTCGGGCCGATCGACGTGCAGGTGGACTGGGCCGACCGGATCGTCGTCACCGGCGCCAACGGCTCGGGCAAGACGACACTTCTCGGGGTGCTGGTCGGCACGATCCCGGTCGACACAGGGGCCGCCGGTCTCGGGTCGTCGGTCCGGGTCGGTGAGGTGGACCAGGCTCGTGGGCTCTTCGTCGGGCCGCAGCCGCTGGCCCGCGCCTTCGCGGACGCGCTCCCGAGCTGGCCCGACGCCGACGTCCGCACGCTGCTCGCAAAGTTCGGGCTGGGCGCCGAGCACGTGCACCGCCCCGCCGACTCGTTGTCACCGGGCGAGCGCACCCGGGCGGCGCTGGCGCTCCTGCAGGCCCGCGAGGTCAACCTGCTGGTCCTCGACGAACCCACCAACCACCTCGACCTGCCCGCCATCGAACAGCTGGAGCAGGCCCTCGACTCGTTCGGCGGGACCGTCCTGCTCGTCACCCACGACCGCCGGATGTTGGCCGACGTCAACGCCACCCGTCGCTGGCACGTCGAGGACGGCCGCCTCCGCGAGCTCTAGGCGGGCGTCGCGCTGTCACAGCGTCGCGGCATACGGTCAGTAGGTCAGCTGAGGAAGAGGTCGGGCGCGAGGCCCTCGTCCTTGCCCGTCATCGAGTAGGCCGCGAAGTCGGCGACGCCACGGGCCCGCAACAGGTCCTCGTCGATCACCGTCTGGCCGTTGAGGCCCTGGCCCTCGGTGGTGAGGATCTCCCACGCGGCGTCCGCCACGATGTCGGGCTTGCGGCTCACCTTGACCATCTGGTCGCCGCCCGGCAGGTTGCCGATCGCGTCGGTCGCCACGAGGGTCGCCGGCCACAGACAGGTGGACGAGACACCCTTCTGGCCGAGCTCGTGGGCGAAGCCCAGCGCCGCCAGCGTCATCCCATACTTCGCCATCGTGTATGCCGGGTGGCCGGCGAACCAGCGCGGGTCCAGGTTGATCGGCGGCGACAAGGTCAGGACCTTGGGATCCGGTGAAGCCAGCAGGTGCGGGAGGGCCGTCTTGGTCAGCATGAAGGTGCCCCGGACGTTGACGTCCTGCATGAGGTCGTAGCGCTTGGGGTCGAGCGTGGCGGTGGGGCTGAGGTTGAGCACGCTCGCGTTGTTGACGACGATGTCGATCCCGCCGAACGCAGCCACCGTCTGCTCGACCGCAGCCGCGAGGGTCTCGTCGTCGCGCACGTCGCCGACCACCGCGAGCGCCTTGCCGCCAGCGGCCTCGATCGCCTCGGCCGCCGTGTGGATCGTGCCGACGAGGCGCGCGTCGGCCTTGTCGGTCTTGGCGATGAGGGTGATGTTCGCCCCGTCGCGGGCGGCCCGCACGGCAATCGCCAGGCCGATGCCACGGCTGCCGCCGGACATGATGATGGTCTTGCCGGAGAGCGTCGTCATGGCTGCGAGCCTAGTTACCGAGCGGTAGCCCCGGTACCGGGAAGGCCCGTGGCCCTCGTCACGCCGAGCGGGCCCCGCTCCCTGGTGGCCGTCACGCGCACCTAGCTCGTGATGTCCTTGCCCGCGAACCGGGCCCAGGCCGCCAGCCAGAACACCACGGCATACCCGGCGGCGGTGAACAGGCCACGTCCGATCTCGCCACCGGCCATCGGGTCGCGCAGGAGGTCGCCGAAGGCCAGCCAGTGGTCGACCAGCAGCCACGGGTGCAGCCAGCCCAGCTGGGGCACCGCGTCGAGGATCCACGACACGATCGTGAAGACCATCAGCGCGATCGCGGCCGCAATCGGCACCTCGGTCAGGGTCGAGATGAACAGGCCCACCGCGGCAAGGCCGGCGAGCCCGGCGGCGAGGTAGAGCATGACCAGCACCACGCGCCATACCGCTGCGCCGAAACCGAGCTGGGTGCCCGAGAGGGTGGTCAGCGGGCCGGTGCCGAACAGCGCGATGCCGATCACGGCCCCCGGCAGGGCCACCGCGGCGATGCCCCACACTGCCCCGATGCACAGCGACGCGAACTTAACCAGGAGCAGGCGGGTGCGGTTCACCGGGACGGTGAGGAGGTAGCGCAGGGTGCCGAGGTTGGCCTCGCCCGCGATCGCGTCACCCGCCAGCATCGACATCGCCAGCGGCAGGAACATCCCCATCTCGACACTCAGCGCCGCGAGGGGCACGAACAGGCCGTTGGAGGTGATCGACGAGAGGAAGTCGGGACCTTCGCCCGGCTGTGGTGTCGAGGCCTTGACGGCGATCGCCATGATGATGGGCACCGCGGCGAGGACGAGCAGGCCCGCCTGGTTGCGGCGGCGGCCAGCGATGATCCGCAGCTCGGAGCGCAACAGCCGGGTCGACAGTCGTCGGCCCCTCGGACGGGTGGGCACGATGCCGGGGGCAGCGCCGACGCCGGGGGCAGCGCCCACGCCGGGGGCGGCGCCGACGCCCGCCACCTGCGCCTCAGCCGCTGACATCGAAGCCCTCCCCGGTGAGCGACACGAACAGGTCCTCGAGGCTCGGCGAGCTCGCGGTGAACGAGCGCACCCCGACACCCGCGCGCACCAGGGCGGCGACGATGACCTCCGGTTCGAGCTCACCCGGTATGCCGCGCACCTCACCAGCGTGTGCCGTGACCGACTGCACGCCGAGGGCGGTCAACACTGCTGCTGCCTCCTCCGGCTGGGCGGTCTCCAGGTACAGCGTCACAATGCCTCCGCCGCGCACCTCCGACGTGGTGCCCTGTGCGACCAGGCGCCCCTCGCGCATCACTCCCAGGTGGCTGCAGATCTGCTCGACCTCGGCCAGCAGGTGGCTGGAGACGAACACCGTCGTGCCGTCGGAGGCGAGGGACCCGATGAGCGAGCGCACCTCACGGGTGCCTTGCGGGTCGAGTCCGTTGGTGGGCTCGTCGAGCACGAGGAGGTCGCGGGGCGCGAGCAGGGCGGCCGCGATGGCCAGCCGCTGGCGCATGCCGAGCGAGTAAGCGCGGTAGCGCTTGCCCGCGGCGGCGGTCAGGCCCACCCGGTCGAGGGCGGTGCCGATGCGAGCGCGGGTCGTGCGGGGGTCGGCCAGGACGTCAGCGGCGTCGAGCCGCACGAGGTTCGCCCACCCCGACAGGTAGGGATGGAACGCCGGACCCTCGACGAGCGAGCCGACCCGGTGCAGGGCGATGGTGGCCTGCTGCGGGATGGCCACTCGCAGGTCGACGTCGTCGACGGCGACCTGCGAGCCGAACCGCTTGGTCAGCCCCCGCGTCGAGATCGCGAGGCCGGTCTCGGGCGACGTCGTCGGTCCCGGGGAAGTCGTCGCTGGCCGGGGCGCGCGGGTCGGTCGCCCTGCTGGCGCCGCCTGCTCACCCGCCTCGGTGAGCTGGGTCATTTCGCCGCCAGCGCGGCATACACCCGCTCTGGGGCGACGGCGCCCACGGCGATGCGGCCGTCGTCGGTGACCACCACCGTGAACAGGGTGCCTTGGAGCACGCGGCCGGCGCCCCAGGAACCGGACGCCTTGGGCAGGAGGCCCAGGACGCGCTGCAGCTGGCCCGCGAGGTCGCCCTGGCCGGCCGTGGAACCGGCCTTGGAACCGGCGGCCGAGGCGTCGGGCAGGCGCGAGACCACGACGGCGGTCCAGCCGGTGCCCACGACCTTGGGCTTGTCACCCGCGGGGCTGGACGCCGGCGCGGTGGGCTTGGTCGCGGCTGCCTTGCCGGCGTCGCTGCCCAGGGTCGACTGGGTGACCTTGGTGCCGGGCGGCGGGTTGAAGGCGAACTGACGGGCAGCCGGCTTCGCGAAGTCGACGTGGGTGAAGCCGACCTCGAAGGCCGGGTTGGCGGTCTTGGTGGAGAAGACCTGCACCCTCAGCGGCACGTGGTGGACGGCGTCGAGCGAGATCCGCACGGACGCCACCAGGCTGGCGGAGTCCCTGGGCTTGAGGACGAGGTCGTAGGCCTGCTGTCCGGCGACCACGGACGCACCCGAGGTGGCGACGCTGGTGGTGGGTTCGATCGCGGACAGGGCCAGCTGGGCAGCCTCCTGCGGCGTCCTGGGCAGCTGGTCCGGGGTCGCGGCCCTGGTTCCCTCGCCTGCCTTGGTCCCCTCGCCTGGCTTGGCCCCCTCTGCGGGAAGCGTCGTGTGGGTGGCGGTCTTGTCCTTGCTCGACCACACCCACAGGTCACGACCGTTGCGGATCACGTCCGACTCGCCGAGGCTGCCGACGAGGGCGAGCCGCTGCTGCTGCGGCCCGGCGAGCCAGACCCGCCAGGTGTGGGTGCCCGAGACCAGCGAGGTCAGTGAGGACGACCCGCCCTGCGTCGACCCGCCGAGATTGATGTCGGGGAGCCCCAGGTTGGAGGTCTGCACGACGGTGCCGGACAGGCCCTTGAGGTTGGCCTGCTGCACGTCGACGAGCAGCTGCGCCGCCGACCGGGGCGGCAGGCTCGGGTCGGCGCTGGCAACGTGGTTGGCCGTGAGCGCCACGGCACCGATGACGGCGAGTGCGGCGGCCGGCGCTGCCCAGCGGGCGCCCGGGTGGTCGGTGAACAGGCTCATGGGTCCATCGTGCCGCGCGGGACCTGTGAGGTTTCTAAGGATCATGGGCTGAGGGTTGCGGGCTCGCGCGCGGCACTCGTGCCACAGTGGCGGGGTGCGGGTGCTGGTGGTCGAGGACGAGCCCCGGATGGCCGCTGCCCTGGCGAAGGGCCTTGCGGCAGAAGGCTTCGTGGTCGACACGGCGGCCGACGGACCGAGCGGCCTGGAGGCTGCCCGCTTCGGCGGGTACGACGCGGTGCTGCTCGACATCATGTTGCCGAGGATGTCCGGGTACACGGTGGTCCAGACGCTGCGGGCCGAGGAGAACTGGGTGCCGGTCATGCTCCTGTCCGCCAAGGACGGCGAGTACGACCAGGCCGACGGGCTCGACTACGGCGCCGACGACTACCTCACCAAGCCGTTCTCCTTCGTGGTGCTGCTCGCCCGACTGCGGGCCCTGCTGCGCCGCGACCCGGTGCCACGCGCCACGACCCTGGCGGCCGGCAGCCTCCGGCTCGACCCCGCCTCGCGCCGGGTCGAGCTGGCCGGAGAGGCGGTGGCGCTGTCGCGGACGGAGTACCTCGTGCTCGAACACCTGCTGCGCGCCCACCCGAGGGTCGCGACCAAGGAGTCGCTGCTCGACAACGTCTGGGGATCCGCCGACACCGTCGATCCCAACGTGGTCGAGGTCTACATCGGCTACCTGCGGCGCAAGCTGGGCCGCGACCGCATCGAGACGGTGCGTGGCGTCGGGTACCGGTTGCGCGCATGACCGGGTGGTTCGGTCGGCGCAGCCTGCGTTCTCGGCTCATGGTCGTCGGCCTGGCCGGCGTGGCGGGAGCCCTGCTCGTGGGCGGGATCGTCCTGTATGCCGCGATGGGCGCCGCACTGGACCGGGCCACCACCGCCGAAGCCAGGTCCAGTGCGCACGACGTGGCGATCCTCGTGGACGAGGGGCGACTGCCCGAGCCGGTCCCCGCGAGCGGTGCCCAGGTGGTGCAGGTGCTCGACCCGCAGAACCGCGTGGTCGGCGCCTCGGTGACCGCCGACCGGTTGACCCCGCTCGTGGACCCGGCCGAGCGCCGGCTCGTCGCTCGCGGCTCGGGGCTTCGGGTGCCGGGCTCACGGGCCGGCCTGTCGGGGGAGCTCCAGGTGGCGGGGGTCGAGGCCGGCCCCGCCACGGCACGCGTGCTCGTCGTGGCGGCGGTGCCGACGGCTGACCTCGACAACAGCCGACGGGTGCTGCGCACCCTCATGCTGGTGCTCCTCCCCCTCTTCCTCGCCCTGCTCGGCGTCGTGGCCTGGCGGGTGATCGGTTCGGCCCTTCGTCCGGTGGAGTCCCTGCGTCAGGGCGCCCAGCGCATCGGCGCGGCCGCCGACCCGACCGAGCGGCTCGCGGTGCCTGACACCAGGGACGAGGTGAGCGCGCTCGCGACCACTCTGAACGACATGCTCGCCCGACTCGAGTCGGCCGGGGCGCAGCAGCGCAGCTTCGTCGCCGACGCGGCCCACGAGCTGCGCAGCCCGCTGGCGAGCCTGCGCACCCAGCTGGAGGTGGCCGCGCGGGTCGGCGAGGGAGGTGCCCTGCCCGGCGACCTGCTGCCGGAGGTGGACCGTCTGTCCGCCCTGGTCGAAGACCTGCTGGTGCTGGCGCGCTCGGGCGCTGAGGGCTCCCTGGCGCAGGCGCGGGACCTGTCGGTGGCCGAGCTGGTGGCCGACACCGAGCGGCGCTACGCCTCCTCTCGCGTGCCCGTCCGGGCCCAGCCCTCCGGTCGCTTCGGGGATGCGACGGTGCTGGCCCGACCAGACGACCTCACCCGGGCCGTCGGCAACCTCGTCGACAACGCGGTGCGCCACGCGGCCACTCGCGTGACCCTGTCCTGGGAGCAGCACGGCAACGCCGTGTGGTTCGTCGTCACCGACGACGGGCACGGCATACCCGAAGCCGACCGCGAGCGGGTCTTCGACCGGTTCGCCCGGCTCGACGAGGCTCGCGACCGGGACAGCGGCGGGAGCGGCCTCGGTCTTGCCATCACGCGAGAGCTGTTGCGGCGCAATGGCGCTCGCGTGTGGCTCGAGGATGCATCGCCCGGGGTGCGCGCCGTCGTCGCCTTCGACCAGGTCGCCCGGGGCTAGACCCCGAAAGGTTGCGCTTCACCCCGGAACCGTTCTCGGGTTGCCCTGTCTCGGGTGATGCTTGACAGCCGTGTCTCGGCTGATGCTTTACACCGGCCGTGTTCGGACATCCTGTTTGGCGGCGTTCCACGGGCGCCCCGAGGGCAGGAGGCCGGGATTGGCACTGGTTGCGTTGTCGGTGGTGGAGCGT
>NZ_JBFUCP010000019.1:0-17316 GCF_056405175.1 Pedococcus sp. P1_H8 | reverse complement strand
TGGCGCAGGATCGCCTTCTCGAGCTCGGCGAGCTGTGGTCCCGGGTCGAGACCGAACTCGTTGACGAGAGTGGCGCGGGCCCGCTGGAGGGTTGCCAGAGCCTCGGCCTGACGGCCGGCCTGGTACTGCGCCAGGGCCAGCAGCCCCCATCGCCTTTCGCGCGTGGGCTGTTGGGCGACCATCCGGTGCAGCTCACCCAGAACGTCTGAATGGCGCCCGGACCGGATGGTGGACTCGGCATAGAGGTCCTCGGCGTCGCGTCGGCGTTCGTCGAGCCGCTGCGACTCGATCCGGCCCGACTCCCACTCGGTGAGCCGCTCCAGCGGGTCCCCACGCCACAGGCCGAGCGCCTGTCCGCTGGCGTACCGCGCGCGCTCCGGTTCGCCTGTCGCGAGCAGTTCGCCGGCCCGGCGCAACAAGTCCTCGAAGCAGAGGTGGTCGTAGTCGTCGCGGTGCAGGACGAGCCGGTAGCCGGCGCCAGCCGTCGCGATCGCCGTGGACCCGAGCGCCTTGCGCAGGCGGGAGATGCACCCCTGGACCACCTTGGGCCACGAGGGAGGGAGGTGTTCGCCCCAGAGGGCCTCCGCAAGGGCTTCGGCCCGCACGGTCTCACCGGGGCGGGCGGCCAGGGCCTCGAGGACCACCTGGTCCCGGGGGGCCAGCAGGATCCGTCCTTCGTCGACCTCGAGGGGGCCGAGCACCGCGATGCGCACTCCTTGAATGTGACCCTCCGCTGGTACCCCGTCAACGGTCCTGATACCTGGCTGATACCTGGGCGGCGCCGCCCCGGTACCGGTGGGTGCGACAACGGTCGTGGACAACCCGTCCGGCACGAAGCACCAGCTCAAGCAAAGGATCAGGACCATGTCGCTCACCACCAGCATTCGCCGGTCGGCCTCCATCCTCGGCGCCACCGGACTCATCACCCTTTCGCTGGCCGGTCCGGCCCTCGCCCGTGAGGTCCCCGGCAACGGCGATCCGACAGAGCAGTACTGCTCGGCCTCCTGCTACGAGGGGGGAACCATCGTGGACACCACCTCCGGGCCGACCCCAGGAGCAGACGGCGGCACCGTCGAATACGTGCAGCTGGGTGCAGGCCTGCTGGCCGGTCTCGCCCTGGCCGGTGCGGGTGCGGCCGCGTTCTCGCGCCGCAGTCACGGTCACCTGGCCCACCCGGCGTGATCCGCACGAAAGGTCCAGGTGGCCCGGCATCCTTGAAGGGGTCGGGCCACCTGCATGTCGGTCCGCGTACCTGAGGCCACGCGCGTGTCGGGCAGCCTGCTCGTTTGCCGGCAGGTGAGAGATGGTCATTTGCTTGGAGAACCAAGCATGCTTTAACATTCCAAGTATGACTCTCACCGAGCGCGAGCGGGACATCGTCGACCTGCTCCGGGCCGAGCCCCTCCTGGATGCGGCTGCCATCGCTGACCGCACGGGCTCGACGAAGGCAGCCGTCTCCGTGCACCTGTCCAACCTCACCCGCAAGGGCGCCATCCTCGGACGCGGCTACGTCGTCCGGCCGGAGGCGCACTCCGTGGTCGTGGTGGGGGGCGCCAACATGGACATCAAGGCCCATTCCAGCCACGCCATCGAGCTGCGCACCTCCAACCCCGGCGCGGCCATCAGCACCCCCGGTGGCGTGGGGCGCAACATCGCGGAGAACCTCGCCCGACTCGGCAGCCCGACGCACCTCGTGGCCCCGGTCGGCCACGACGCCTTCGGCGACGAGATCGTCGCGGCCACGCGTGCCGCCGGCGTGGTCGTCGACCACATGATCGCCTCGGACGACCCCACCGGCAGCTACCTCGCCGTGCTCGACGCCTCCGGCGAGCTGGTGGTCGCGGTGTCCAACATGAGGGCCACCGACCGGTTGACCGTCCGTCAGCTGATGCGCTCCCGAGACCTGCTGAGCCACGCCGACCTGCTGGTGCTGGACGGCAACATCCCCGAGGCGCCGGCCGCCTGGCTGCTCGACTTCGCCGCGGCGGTAAAGGTGCCGGTGGTGATGGACCCCGTCAGCGTGGCCAAGGCTCGGCCGCTGGCCCACCTGCTCTCACCCCAACGCCCCCTGTTGGCCCTCACACCCAACCTCGACGAGCTGTCCGCCATCGTGGGCGAGACCGTGCCGCAGACCCGCGCCGACATCACGCGCGCGGCCCGACGGCTGCACGACGTCGGCGTCAGCAACGTCTGGGTGCGCCGCGGCGTCCGCGGCAGCCTGCTCAGCAGCCTCGGTGACACCGGACGCGCGACAGTGGTCACCCTCCCCGCCCCGCCGGTCAAGCCCGTCGACGTCACTGGCGCGGGCGACTCCATGACCGCGGCCTTCGTGCACGCCCTGATGCGCGGAGACGCGCCAGCCGACGCGGCCCGATTCGGGCAGATGGCAGCCGCGCTCACCGTTGCCAGCCCCGAGACCGTCCGACCCGACCTCACCGCCCGCCTCATCGACGCAGAGCTCAGAAAGGCGCTGCGCCGCAAGTCCAAGGAGAACCGATGAACGCCCCCCACCCCTCGCTCCAGCTCACCACCGAGGTGGCCGAGGCGCTCGCGAACGGCCGACCCGTCGTCGCACTCGAGAGCACGATCATCAGCCACGGCATGCCCTACCCCCGCAACGTGGAGATGGCCCTCGAGGTCGAGCAGATCATCCGTGACGGCGGCGCCGTGCCGGCCACGATCGCCGTCCTCGACGGCATACCGCGCATCGGCCTGACGCGCGACGAGCTCGAGACCCTCGCCACCCACCCCGATGTCGCCAAGGTCAGTCTCCGGGACCTCCCCTATGTCATGGCGCGCAAGTCGCACGGCGCCACCACGGTCGCCAGCACCATGCGGCTGGCCGCCCTCGCGGGCATCCGGGTCTTCGTGACCGGCGGCCTCGGCGGGGTGCACCGCGGAGCCGCGACGAACTTTGACATCTCCGCCGACCTCACCGAGCTCGGCCAGACCGACGTCGCCGTGGTCAGCGCGGGCGTGAAGTCGATCCTCGACATCGGCCTGACGCTCGAGTCGCTCGAGACGCTCGGGGTGCCGGTCGTCGTCGTCGGCTCCGACGAGTTCCCTTCCTTCTACTCCCGCGAGAGCGGCCACGCCGCCCCGATGCGGGTCGACTCGGCGCAGGACCTCGCGGCGATGATGCAGGCCAAGTGGTCGCTCGGACTCGCCGGGGGCATCGCGGTGACCAACCCGGTCCCCGCGGAGGACGAGATCCCGGCCGCGCAGATCAGCGGCCTCATCGACCAGGCCCTGGCCGAGTGCTCCGAGCGCGGCATCCACGGCAAGGACATCACGCCCTTCCTCCTCGGCCGCATCGTCGAGCTGTCGGGTGGTGCCAGCGCTTCACCCGACTTGCGTTGTCGGGTGAAGCGCAACAAAGTCCCTCAACCCGATAAAGGTGAGGTATGCCGGGTGGTGACCACCCGGCAGACCGTCCAGCCTGCGGGTCGGTCGTCGATGGGTGACCCGGGGGCGGGTAGCCTCAACGGGTACTCATCCGGCACCACGATGGAGAAGTCTGTGGCCACGATTGACGCAGTAGGCGCCCGCGAGATCCTCGACTCCCGTGGCAACCCCACGGTCGAGGTCGAGGTGGCCCTCGACGACGGCACCATCGCCCGGGCCGCTGTTCCCTCGGGCGCCTCCACCGGCGCCTTCGAGGCGGTCGAGCGCCGTGACGGCGACAAGAACCGCTACCTCGGCAAGGGTGTCCAGAAGGCCGTGGATGCCGTCCTCGACGACATCAACCCCAAGCTCGTCGGCTACGAAGCCAGCGAGCAGCGGATCATCGACGGCGTCATGCTCGGCCTCGACGGCACCGACAACAAGGCCAAGCTCGGCGCCAACGCCATCCTCGGGGTCTCGCTCGCCGTGGCGAAGGCCGCCGCCGAGTCGGCCGGCCTCCCGCTGTTCCGCTACCTCGGTGGCCCCAACGCGCACGTGCTGCCCGTCCCGATGATGAACATCCTCAACGGTGGCAGCCACGCCGACTCCAACGTCGACGTCCAAGAGTTCATGATCGCCCCGATCGGCGCCGAGTCGTTCCGTGAGGCGCTGCGCTGGGGTGCTGAGGTCTACCACTCGCTCAAGGGTGTGCTCAAGGAGCGCGGCCTGGCGACCGGTCTCGGCGACGAGGGTGGCTTCGCCCCCAACCTCGACTCCAACCGGGCGGCTCTCGACCTCATCCTCGAGGCGATCGAGAAGGCCGGCTACCAGGCCGGCACCCAGATCGCCCTGGCCCTCGACGTCGCCGCGAGCGAGTTCCACAACGAGGACGGCACCTACCAGTTCGAGGGTGCCCCCAAGTCTTCGGCCGAGATGGTCGACTACTACGCCGGCCTGGTCGACTCCTACCCGCTGGTGTCCATCGAGGACCCGCTCGACGAGGACGACTGGGACGGCTGGAAGGCCATGACCGACCGCCTCGGCGACCGCGTCCAGCTCGTCGGCGACGACCTGTTCGTGACCAACCCGGTGCGCCTGCAGCGTGGCATCGAGTCCGGGACGGCCAACGCGCTGCTGGTCAAGGTCAACCAGATCGGCTCGCTGACCGAGACCCTCGACGCCGTCGACCTGGCCCACCGCAACGGCTACCGCTGCATGATGAGCCACCGCTCCGGCGAGACCGAGGACGTCACCATCGCCGACCTCGCGGTCGCGACGAACTGTGGCCAGATCAAGACCGGTGCTCCGGCACGGTCCGAGCGCGTCGCGAAGTACAACCAGCTGCTGCGCATCGAGGAAGAGCTCGACGACGCCGCGGTGTATGCCGGTGCCGGCGCCTTTCCGAGGTTCGCGCCTCCGGCCTGACGGCCGGCGCGCAGGGACACCGGGCAAGGACTCCAGGCAGGGACACCAAGGGAACTCACGATGGCTGACTCGGGACACGGCGCCGGCGGGCAGGACAAGCCCGTCCGTCGGGCTGCCCCGGCGCGCACCGGGGCGCCCCGTCCCGGCCGCCAGGGCGCGCCACGGTCCTCGTCGGCGCGCCCTGGAGCCGGACCGGGCCGGTCACGGGCCACCGCCTCGGGGGCGGCGCGCAAGGTGGCAGGTGCCCCGGTGTCTCCCGAGCGACGCAGCTCGCGGGGCGTCCTGCGGGTGGTCGTGCTCGCGTCGATCTTCGTGCTCCTCGCCGTCACCCTCGTCCCGACGCTGCGCTCCTACCTGCGGCAGCAGGGCGAGATCGACGCCCTGCGCGGACAGGTGACCGAGCAGCGCGCGGGAGTCAGCGACCTGCAGAAGGAACAGGCCCGCTGGAACGACGACGCCTACGTCATGCAGCAGGCGCGCGAGCGGCTCAAGTTCGTCAAGGTCGGCGAGAAGTCCTACACGGTGATCGACGGCAAGCCCTCGACCAAGGCGCTGCCGGGGGTTGCGAAGGCGTCGGCCGCCTCGAGCGACCACCCGTGGTACGGCCAGCTGTGGGAGTCCGTCCAGGTCGCCGACGCCGGGCCGGCTGCGACCGGCACCGACAAGCCCGGCACCGACAAGCCCGGAGCCACGTCGGGCGCAGCGACCCCCGGCTCGACAGGCACCACCGGCTCGACCAGCTCGACCAGCTCGACCAGCTCGGCCAAGTGAGCGACCAGCCGACCCAGGCCGACCTGGACGCGGTGCAGGCCCAGCTCGGCAGGGTCCCTCGAGGCGTCGCCGCAGTCGCGCACCGTTGTCCCTGCGACGCACCCGACGTCCTCAAGACAGAGCCGCGCCTGCCCGACGGCACGCCGTTCCCGACGACCTTCTATGCCACCTGTCCCAAGCTGACCGGAGCCATCTCCACCCTCGAGTCCGTCGGGGTGATGAAGGAGATGAGTGACCGACTCGCGGAGGACGCCGACCTGGCGGCTGCGTACGCCGCTGCCCACGACGACTACCTCGCGCGGCGCTCCGAGCTCGGACAGGTCGCCGAGATCGAAGGCATCTCGGCGGGCGGTATGCCGACCAGGGTCAAGTGCCTGCACGTCCTCATCGCGCACTCCCTCGCCGTCGGGACCGGCGTGAACCCCCTCGGCGACGAAGCCCTCGCGATGCTCGACGACTGGTGGGCGGCTGGTTCGTGCGTGCCCGACGAGCAGCTCGCGGCAGTCCGCGCGGCGCTCGCCGCGGACGGAACGTGAGTGTGGTGACCCGCGTCGGGGCGATCGACTGCGGCACGAACTCGATCAGGCTGCTCGTCGCCGACGTCGACCCCGAGACCGGTTCCCTCGTCGACGTCCTGCGCCGGATGGAGGTGGTGCGCCTGGGTTACGGCGTGGACCGCACCGGGCGCATCGACCCCGTCGCCATGGAGCGCACCCTCGCGATGGCCGGCGAGTATGCCGCGCAGTGCCGCGAGCTGGGCGCGGCGCGGGTCCGCTTCGTGGCGACCTCCGCGTCCCGGGACGCGTCCAACGCCGACGAGTTCGTGGCTGGCGTCCGTCAAGCGTTCTCCCACTACGGAATCGCCCCCGCGGTCATCTCAGGCGACGAGGAAGCCGCCCTGTCGTTCAGGGGAGCGACGGGCGAGCTGAGGGCACACGGCATACCCGGTCCCTATCTGGTGGTCGACCTCGGTGGTGGCTCGACCGAGTTCGTCCGCGGTGAGGACGCCGTCGAGGCGGCCCGCTCGGTCGACATCGGGTGCGTCCGGATGACCGAGCGCCACCTGCGCTCGGACCCACCCGTGCACGCCGAGATCGCGGCGGCCGTCCGCGACATCAACGCGGCCATCGACCTCGCAGCCGAGCGGGTGGAGTTCGGCGGGGTGGGCGCGCTGGTCGGGCTGGCCGGGACCGTCACCACCATCACGGCCCACGCGCTGGGGCTCGAGACCTACGACCCGGAGCGGATCCACCTGAGCGAGCTGACGTCCGGGGAGGTCCTCGC
Organism: Pedococcus sp. P1_H8; assembly: GCF_056405175.1. Classification (NCBI taxonomy): domain Bacteria; kingdom Bacillati; phylum Actinomycetota; class Actinomycetes; order Micrococcales; family Intrasporangiaceae; genus Pedococcus; species Pedococcus sp. P1_H8. The sequence goes on along the minus strand of NZ_JBFUCP010000019.1, from coordinate 10,452 downwards.
GGCCTGCGAGTCGCTCCTGCACATGACCCGCGCGGAGCGGGCGGCGCTGGGCTTCATGCACCCCGGCCGGGTCGACGTCATCGGTGCGGGGGCACTGATCTGGCACGAGGTGGTGCGCAGGTTGGCGGGCCTCGGCGTGGATCGGGTCATCACCTCCGAGCACGACATCCTCGACGGGATCGCCCTGTCCGTCGCGCAGTGATCAGCCGACGTGTTGCGCGCTGGTGGTCACCGACGGCGGTTGTGGGGCACCTCGTGACCACCTGCCGGCAACAAGTCGGAGAGGCCACCCCACACGGTCGACACGACGATCTCAGTGGCGTCCTGCGCGGACACCTCGGGGCGGCGGGTGCGCCACACGGCAACTCGCTCGCAGGCGCCGATGATCACCTCGACGTAGCCCTCGAGCAGCTGGTCCGGCACGCCCGCCAGGGCGGGCGCCGCGCGGAAGGTGGCCATGGTGGCGGCCGACTGCTGTTCGCGGATGCTCTCGATCAGCGGGCTGGCCTGGGTGGCGACGGCGCCCTCCTGCTGGATGAGCACGAAGGCGTTGGCGTGCTCGTCGATGAAGGCGAAGAACGCGGCGACTCCCGCGCGGAACACCACCTCGAGCGGTGCGTCGGCGCCGACCCCAAGCCATGCGGCCTCGGTCGCGATGCGGAGCTGGGTCCTCGCGTGGGTGATGCACGCCGAGAGCAGGCCCTCCTTGGAGCCGAAGTACTCGTAGATCAGCGGCTTGGTGACCCCGACGCGCTCGGCGATGTCCTCCATGGTGGTGGCCTGGAAACCGCGCTCGGCGAAGACCTCCTCGGCGACCCGAAGGATCTGCTCCTCACGCTGGGCGCGGGGCATCCGCACGCGCGGGGCCCGGGGGGCGGCCGAGGTCTTCATCACGCGGGAACTCTACCCCGACAGCGGTGAAAGTTACTGATGGTAACTTGGCGCGATGGTGACCCCACACCACCGCGTGGCCATCGTCGGGACCGGCTTCTCCGGGCTCGGGATCGCGATCCGGCTGGCTCAGCGCTCCGACCACGACTTCGTCGTCCTCGAGAGGGCGGACGAGGTCGGCGGCACCTGGCGCGACAACCGCTACCCCGGGTGTGCCTGCGACGTGCCCTCGCGGCTCTACTCCTTCTCGTTCGCCCAGTTCCCCTCGTGGTCAAGGGATTTCGCGACCGCGCCGGAGATCTGGGGTTACCTACGCGACATGGCCGACCGGTATGCCGTCCGCGACCGGATCGAGTTCGGTGCTGACCTGCGGGCGGCCGAGTTCGACGCTGGCGCGGGACGGTGGACGCTCACCGCTGCCGACGGACGGCAGTGGACCTGTGACGCCCTGGTCCTCGGGGTCGGTGCGCTGCACGAGCCCAAGCTGCCCGACATCGAGGGGCTGGATGCTTTCGAGGGCGAGGTCATGCACACGGCGCAGTGGCCGGAGGAGTCCGAGCTCGATGGCAAGCGGGTGGCGGTCGTCGGCACAGGTGCGAGCGCCGTGCAGCTGATCCCCGAGGTGGCGCCGCGTGCCGCGCACACCATCGTCTTCCAGCGCACGGCCGCCTGGACGATGACCAAGCACGACCAGGAGTGGAGCCCGCGGCGCCAGCGGCTGTTCGCCCGCTGGCCGGCGGTGCAGCGACTGGTGCGCTGGCGCACCTACTGGACGTTGGAGGCGCGGGCACCGATGTTCGTGCGACTGCCTGGCCTGGCCCGGCTCGTCCAGCGCCTGGCCCTGCGCGAGCTCGCCCGGGCCGTGCCCGACCCGGCGACCCGGGCGCGGCTGACCCCCGACTACACGATCGGCTGCAAACGGATCCTGCTGTCCAACGACTACTGGCCGACCTTCGCCCGCAACGACGTCACCCTCGTCACCGACGCCATCACGCGCGTCGAGCCGCGCGCCGTGGTCACTGCCGAGGGCCGTCACGAGGTGGACGTGCTCGTCCTGGGCACCGGCTTCGACGTGAGCGGCAGCACGGACCGTATCGAGATCCGGGGGTTGGAGGGGCGCACGCTGCGCGAGGCGTGGAGCGGCGGGATGCACACCCACCTCGGCATCACCGTCGCCGGCTTCCCCGAGCTCTACCTCCTGCTGGGGCCCAACACCGGGTCGGGCCACAACAGCGTCGTGACGATGATCGAGTTCGCGACCGGCTACGTCCTGGAGGCGATCGAGCAGGGCCGTCGTGGCGCCCGGGTCACGACCCAGCAGGCGCAGGATGCCTTCACCCGCGAGATGCTGTCCCGGTCGCGGCACACGGTCTGGGCGACAGGGTGCCGCAGCTGGTACCTCGACCGATTCGGCAACAACACCAGCCTGTGGCCGGGGTCGACAGTCGGCTACTGGTGGCGCACCCGCACCGTTGATGGGTCGCACTTCGTTCCAGTCGGCGCCAGTCCCTCCACACCGTCAAGTTCCGCACCCTCTGCGTCCGCACAGTCAGCTTCTACACCTTCAAGGGATTCCGTTGATGCACAAGCCATTTGAGCGCCCACCCTTCGAGCCGAAGGTCTCCATCGTCACGGGTGGGGCCTCCGGCATCGGGCGCGCCATCGCCGCCGAGCTGATCGCCAGGGGTAGCCACGTGGTGCTCGCTGATGTCAACGGCGAGGCAGCCGCCCGCACCGCTACCGAGCTCGGCGTTCAGGCCCGCGCCGTCACGCTCGACGTCGTCGACGCGGCGGCCGTCAGCGCCCTCGTGCAGCAGGTGGTCGCCGACCACGGACGGCTCGACGTGATGGTCAACAACGCCGGAGTCGCCATCGGCGGCCTCCTCGAGGAGCTCGATGAGCGGCACTGGACCAGGGCGCTCGACGTCAACCTGCGCGGCGTGATCAACGGGGTCGCGGCGGCATACGAGGTCATGCGTGCGCAGGGGAGCGGGCACATCCTCAACACCGCGTCGCTGGCCGGGCTGGTCCCCGCCCCGGCGATGCTGCCCTACACGACGACGAAGCACGCGGTCGTCGGCCTGTCGACGGCCTTGCGCGCCGAGGCCGCGAGCCAGGGCGTGCGGGTCAGCGTGCTCTGCCCCGGCTTCGTCGACACCCCGATGCTCGACGACATCTACGAGGCGCCAGCCAGCTATGGCGGCAGCAGTGTGCGCTCGCGGGTCCGGCTGCTGCAGCCCAGGTTCCTGACCGCCGAGCTCACGGCGACCCGAGCCGTGGACGGGCTTGCGGCCAACAAGGCAGTCATCCCCGTAGGGGCGATGGCCCACCTGACCTGGCGGGGGCTGCGCTACGCCCCGGGGCTGACCCGCGCGCTCTTCCAGGCCCAGGCAAGCGGCGCCCGGCGCCTCACCCAGAGGTCGGTGGCACACCAGCACACCCGCTGACGTGATCGTGCTCGGCGGTGTCTCGTGTTGGTCAGTTTGGGTTCGAGAGGCCGACGATCAAGAGAACGCAGGCGCCGGCGGCGATCACGAACAGCACCGCGATCCCAGCGAGAACCCCCAGCACGATGAACCGGGTCTTCTCCACCACCAGGCCGGCGATGAAGGCCGCGAACAGCCCGAGGTCGAGCCCGAGCGTGGAGAACTGACCCACCTCTGGGGGCAGCGACAGGGCATCGCCGACGGCGCGCGGGATCGCTTGCAGTGCAACGGCAACGAACAGCACGGGCAGACACAGCAGCACGCCCATCCAGAACTTGAAGACGTTGGACCGGCCGCGGCGCGGTGGCTTCCAGGGCTCACCCGGAGGGCGGACGGGCGGTTGCCCCGGCGGCAGGCCCGGGGGCTGGCCGCCGGGCCTGCGCGCAGGCGGCTGGCCGTACGGGTTTGACGTAGGCGGCTGGCCGTACAGGTTGTCTGGTGGTTGCTGCGACATGACCGGTCCCTCTCACACGATCCACAGGTAGATGCCGGTGCAGGCGGCCACGGCCAGCAGCACCAGGTAGGCCAGGACAAGGCGGGTGTCGCCGAGCTTGCACTTGGAGCGCAGCAGCCCGTCGCGCCGGGCCCGCGCATAGCCGACGATGGCCAGCACCGCGAAGCCGAGCAGCGCCACGGGTCCCAGCACCCAGCCGAGCAGCGCGACCGTCGCGAAGACGCACAGCCGCAACGGGTCGTAGGGCGGCGCAGGCTCAGAGGCCGACTGGTCGGCGTGGGGCGGCGCCACCTGGCGCGGGTCCGGTTGGCTCGTCACGATGGAGCCCCTCGCGTCACCGACGGCGCTGCCGTCACCGAAGCAGCTGCCGCCGAAGGCGCTGCGGCCATCGGCAGTCCCACCGCCGTCGAGATCCGTTGCTGCGACAGGGGACGCCAGGCCTGCACTGCGCAGAACGGCGCGCACTGGTGCCCGCCCTCGTCACTCACCGTCGCGACGTGGACGCAGCACTGGGTGAGCCGCTCCTCGATCATCGTGTTCATGTCCATGAACGGCTTGACCGTGATCCGCAGCACCCGCTCGCCGAGCAGCGCCCGGAGCTTCTCGCGCTGGCCGGGGAGCCGACCCGCCGCCAGCGTCGCGAGGGTGCCGATGCCCAGGTCGCAACCGCTGCAGACGTCGCGCCAGATGTTCGCCATCGACGGGTGCGACAGCGACGACTGCTCGGACAACAGGTCGAGCAGCGACTGCTTCACGGCCGATCGCAGGGAGGCGGGCAGCGCGTCGTCGGCGATCCGGTTGGCGAGCACCTCGGGCTCGAGGTCGAGCCATTCCTTGAGGCGTTCGTGTCCGACGAGGGAGACGAGCGAGCGCCAGGTGCCCGAGTCGTCGCGCAGGAGGTAGCCGACCGAGCAGCAGTGCGGGTGCGAGCAGGGCAGCGCCGTCAGGTCGCGCCAGGTGACCTGGCCCGCCGTCTGCCCGTCCAGTCGGGCCAGCACGCCGGTGTGGGTGAGCCGGTCGTGCGGGTCGATGCCGGTGCTGCGGCCCGAGCCGAAGACCGGCTGGATCGTCACTCCGCCGACGTACGGCGTGTCGAGGGCACGCTTGACCACGAACCCGATCTCGTCGTCATTCACACCGAGCGCCGCGGTCATGGTCAGGGTGGTGAAGACCCCGGCGCCGGAAAGGCGGTCGATCGCCTGCTCCTTGAACCGGCGGATGTCGGCGCCGCGGTGGTGCGTGGACGCCTGCGCCGACTCGCCGTCGTACTGCAGGTAGACCTCGACCCGGTCGCGATGGCGCCGCAGCAGGTCGAGCATCGCGTCGTCCTTGGCGATGGTCAGGCCGTTGGTGTTGACCAGCACGCGCACGATCGGTCGGGCAGCGACGGCGTCGAGCAGCTCGGGCAGCCAGGGGTACAGCGTGGGTTCGCCGCCGCTGAGCATGAGGACGTCGATCCGACCGTTCTCGCGGGACAGGCGCGCGTCGATGGAGGCCAGCACCTGGGCCAGCGGCACGACCGAGGCCAGGGCCGGCGCCGAGGCGGCGAAGCAGGTCGGGCACTTGAGGTTGCAGTGGTCGAGCAGGTCCTCGAGCAGGATGCAGGTGTGCTGGGTCTGCATCTCGGGCAACCCGTAGGCATAGGCCGCGGGAACCGGCGCGAAGTTGCCCGCGACATCGGGCGTGTGCACCTTCGTCGGTGCGGTCCACTGTTCGAGGTAGGTGAGGATCTGCGGCGACTCGTCGTACAGCGTGCGCACCAGGCCGTGCGAGGCGCAGCCGCGTTCGAGCCAGATCCGGCCGTCCCGCTCCACGAGCCACCCCGACAGTCGGACCACCTCGGCGAGGGGCCGGTCGGGCCGCTCCTCGTGGCACAGCGGGCAGAACGCGTTGACGTAACGGTGGATCCGGTCGCCGCGCAACGGCATACCGGGACCGGTGCGGGTGCTCACGCGACCACTGTCTCGTGCCGCAGGCTCCGGAAGGCGCCACGACGCGCCTGCACCACGATGCGGGCCAGGACCAGGGGCACCGTCACCACCAGGAACAGTTGCGGGCGGGTCAGTCCGAGCCAGGCGACGTCGTTGCCGCGGACGTACTCGAGCAGGAAGCGGGCGACGCCGTAGGCGGCGAGGTACCAGACCAGCAGCTCACCGCTCGGCACGGGCCGGTGGCGCAGCCACCACCAGATCGCCGCGAACGCCGCGAGGTGGAAGGCGATCTCGTAGACGAAGGACGGGTGCAGGGGTATGCCGGCCGGCCCGCCCGTGCGCGCGGCCGCGGCCTGGTCGAGGGTGATCCCCCAGGACGTGCCGGTCGGGGTGCCGGGCAGCTCGGTGAGCAGGCAGCCGACCCGCCCCACGGCCATCCCGAGGGCCACGGCGGGGGCGAACAGGTCACCGGTGCGGGGCCGGTAGCCGCACAGCCGCTTGGCGAGGTGCACGCCGGCCCAGGCGCCGAGCAGCCCGCCCAGGATGCTGCGGTTGCCGTAGGCCCACTGCTCGGCGAGCGAGGCGTTCTGACGCAGGTCGAGGTGCTGCAGCCAGGTGCCGAGCCGCATGAACACGGCACCTCCGACCAGTCCGCCCGTGACCACCACGAGAAGTCGCTCGTCGGTGGCGCCCCGCCGGTGCGCCTCGACCGCGAAGATGCCGATGGCCGTGAGGACCCCGAGCGCGACGAAGAGCGAGTGCGTGTCGACGTCGAGCTCGAACCCGAGCAGATCCCCCACCGTCGGAAACACGGGCACCCCCTTCTGGTCGGGGCCAAGCGTCGCACACTGAAGCGTGCTACGACGGCGACGCGCGCGCGGCATACTTGGCCCGCCCCCGTGGCCCAACTGGCAGAGGCAGGCGACTTAAAATCGCCACAGGTACGGGTTCGATCCCCGTCGGGGGCACCGTCGGAAGCGCCCGCCCGTCAAGGCCTGTCAGTCGAGGGCCTGTCAGTCGAGGGAACAGGGGATCTTGGTGGCCTGCGCCGCCGCCCTCTCATAGGCCCCGAGCTGTTTCTCCCCGGTCTTCCAGTTCTTCTGCCATGCCGCGGTCGCCTGGGCGGGGGTGAGGTGGCCCATGCGCAGCATCTCCATGTCGTGCACGTGGTGCTCCCAGGTGGACACGGCCGTGCGCGCCCGGGCCAGTGCCGTGCTGCGAGTCCTGATGGCGCTGGCGCAGCTCTTGATCGCGACGACCTCCCCGTAGGGCGCCGCGTCGGCCACTGCCGGGTCGAGCCCGGGGCAGACGGCTGCGCTCGCCGCGAGCTCCTCGTCGGCGTCGCGGAACGCCTTCGCGTTCCGGGCGGCCTTGACGCGGGTCTCGTCCCAGAAGGTCGTCGCCACCGAGAGGGAGATCTTGCCCGCGACCAGCAGGTTCATGGCGTCGATGTGCTTGTCGAACTGGGCCAGGGACACCTCCGCCGCGCTCAGCGGAGCCTGCTGACGCAGGTTGGCCAGTCGGCACGTCTCCCTGGCCTCACCCAGCCCGACGGCTCCGGTCGACAGGGCTGCCGGTGTCCTGGTGGCCGGAGCCAACGAGGGGCTTGAGGCGGAGGAGGTGGCGGACGTGGGGGCTCCGAGCTGGGCAGCCGGCCCGGCGGTGGGTGCCGACGGGTCAGGGCTGGTCGCGTCGTCGGGGCCCAGGACCTGGCGCATCACGACCAGCGGCAGGACCAACGCGAGAATGCTGGCGAGGACGAAGAGGAGGACTCGGCCAGGGGTGGACGGTGCTTGCTCGTCGTCGTGGAAGGACATGGCTCTCACCTGCTCGCAAAGGGGGATGTTCCAGTATTTGCACTCTTCCGGCCACACCACGTCCCTCAGAAGGGTCATCGCAGCTCACCCAAATGGTGGACAGGTCACCCAAATGGCGAAAATGGGACCAAACGCCGGTCTCGACCCTGTGGATGGGGAACTTCCGGGGCAGCTCCGCACGTACTCTGGGGTGAGCGGCCGACCGCAGCGCCGCCCTACGCCTCCAAGGAGACACGCATGGCCAGCAACCCGGTGTTCGACCGGATCGAGAAGGACTCCCGTCAGGGCTACGCCGGGTTCGGCCGCGGTGGAGCACCCGTCCAGCAGGCCAGCGCCGGCAGGGCGACCACCGACGGCATGAGCAGCCAGCAGCTCCAGGACCTCTACAACCAGCCCGCCGCCGGCCCGGTCCAGACCAAGCGGCTGACCATCGACGACGTCGTCATGAAGACGACCGGCCTGTTCGCCATCGTGCTCGTGATGGCCGTCGTCGGCTGGCAGCTGACTCCCCGCTACGGCATCGGCCTGCTGCTGGGCGGCATCGCCGTGACGCTCGTCCTCGGCCTGGTCATCACGTTCAAGAAGACGATCAGCGTGCCGCTCATCGTCACCTATGCCGTCGTCGAGGGTCTGTTCGTCGGCGCGATCAGCAACTACTACAGCCTCGCCTTCGACCCGCCCGAGCAGACCGACGTCTTCAAGGGAATCGTGGCCCAGGCGGTCATCGCGACCCTGTCCGTCTTCGCCGGCACCCTGCTTGCCTACAAGACCGGGCTCATCAAGGTCACCGCGAAGTTCCGCCGCATCGTCATCATGGCCGCGATCGGCTACACGATCTTCTCCCTGATCAACGTCGCCTACGCCTGGATCGGCAACCACCCCTTCGGGATCGGCGGCACCGGCCCGCTGGGCATCGGCATCTCCCTGTTCGCCATCGGGCTGGCCGCCGCGATGCTCGCGGTCGATTTCGACGCGATCGACCGAGCGATTGCCGCTGGCGCTCCCGAGAAGTACTCGTGGCTGCTGGCGCACGGCCTCATCGTCACGATCGTGTGGCTCTACCTCGAGATCCTGCGCCTGCTCGGGCGTCTGCGCAGCAACTAGCGTGTCCCCGAAATCACCTGTCCCGCAGGAGGTTTCGGCGCAACTTCAACGCGTGGTCCGGCGGTGGCAGCAGCTGCCGCTGGACCACGCGCTGTCGTGTATGCCGCGGGTGCGGCTGGTGCTCGACGACCTTGCCGGCGCTGTGGGCCCGGTTCCGGACCTCGGTCCGGCGGTGGTCATGGACCAGCTGACCGTCCTGGTCTACGACGTGTGCGATTCCGGCGGGGAGGCGGCGTCCGCCCTGGCCCAGCGCCTCGGTGAGCTGCGCCGCGAACTGGGCTGACCGGCAGACGCCGACGACTCGCCACGGAGGCGATGACGGGCTGTGCTGGACCTCTGTGTTCCCTGTGACCACGGGCCTGGGTTGGTGGTCTGGTCTGCACCGATGTGGATAACCCGTGCCGTAACGGTGCCGTATTGGCGCCGCCGTATCTGGTTGCGCTGCAACGGGTTTTCGCGGTCGTTGGACTGTCAGACCTGGTTGTTAGGTTGGTTTCATGTCCGGGGGGATGTCGTTGGAGGAGCGCCGCACGGCGGTGGAGCAGGCGTGTCTTGCGCTGGCCGGGGTCGAGGGTGAGCTGTGGTCGGCGGGTGGCGGCGACCTGGGTGGGTTCGCGGGGCTGCTCGACGAGCTGGGTGCGCGGGTCGACGCGGCCCGGGTGGAGGTGCTGCGGGAGGCGGTGGATCGTGGTGAGGCGGGGTCGGGCCGCTCGGGTGCGCACGCGTGGCTGGTGGACCATTGCCCGTCGTTGCGGGCGGGTGGGTCGGCGCGGGTGGTGCGGGTGGCCGGGACGGCCGGCGACGACCGGTATGCCGCTCTGGTGGCTGCGGTGCGTGAGGCGCGGGTGCCGCTGGTGACGGCGGCGGTGGTGGTGGAGGAGTTCGAGCGGCTCGCGCCCCGGCTGGCGGTGGGGGCGGATGGTCCGGTGCTGGACGGGCTGGTCGAGGTGGCGTCGTGGGGCAAGCCGAAGGATGTGCGGGGGCTGCGGGATCGGCTGGTCGCCCGGTACGGCGCGCAGGGTGAGYTGCAGGCCGAGCAGGACCGGGCGGGTGAGCGGCGGTCCCTGTCGCAGCCGTTCGCGGGCGGGTCCGGGTTGTTCGAGTACTCCATGGTGGTCGATGCGGAGGCGAAGGCGACGATCGAGGCGGCCGTGCAGGGGTTGTCGGCGCCGCGACCGGCGCAGGGTGAGCCGGACCGGCGGCCGTCGGGGCAGCGGCGGATGGACGCCCTGCTGGAGGTGCTGCGGCGCGGGGTCGCCTCCGCGGGCGGGGTGGCGACCACGCCGAAGGCGGAGCTGTTCGTGACCGTGTCGCTGGATGACCTGGTGGCCCGGGCGAACGCGGCGACCGTGTTCGGGTCGGGGGAGGCGGGGACGCTGCTGGCCCCGGAGACCGCCCGGCGGATCGCGTGCGACGCCGGGGTCGTGCCGGTGGTGTTGGGCAAGGACGGTCAGATCCTGGACCTGGGTCGCCGGTTCCGGTTGTTCACCTCCGCCCAGCTGCGGGCGTTGTGGCTGCGTGACGGCGGGTGCACGTTCCCSGRCTGCAGCGTGCCGGCGTCCTGGGCCGACGGACATCATCTGCGGCACTGGGTCGACGGCGGCGCCACCGACCTGGCGAACGCCGCGTTGTTGTGCGGGCGGCACCACACGATCGTGCACAACAAGGGCTACCACGGCGAACTCGTCGACGGCCAGGTCCGGTGGGACCTGACCCCCGGCGCCTACGACCAGTGGCTGGCCAGCCGGACAGGCCCACCCCCGGACCCA
>NZ_JBFUCP010000018.1:0-20733 GCF_056405175.1 Pedococcus sp. P1_H8 | reverse complement strand
GTAAACATCTACGCTCCAGACGGAACCCTGCTCGGCCACCACCGACTCGACCCCACCAAGCGATACCAAGGCCGCCTGCGAGAAGCCGCCTAAAATGTCCCACATCTACCCGGACATCCGTGTCCCACATCTAGGTAGACAGCACACACCTCAGGACGTGGCAGATCCTTCAAAGACCGCAGTCGCCGGGCGGGAGGGGCGCTCAGGCGAGGGCCGAGACGATCTGGTCGGCCGCGGCATACGGGTCGATCGTGCCGTCCACGACGGCGGCGGCGAGCTCGTCCACGCCGTTGCCGTGGCGCAGGTCGCCCATCTTGGCGCGCAGCGCCTGGAGCGCGATCGACTCGATCTCGTCGCCGGCACGACGGATGCGGCGCCCACGCAGCGCACCGGACTCCTCCATCCAGGCCGTGTGCTTCTCGATCGCCTCGATGACCTCGTCGACTCCCTGACCCTGCTGCGCAACGGTTTTCAGGACCGGCGGGCGCCACAGGTTGGGCTCGGTGCGATCGCCCAGCGAGATCATGTGGCGGATGTCGCGGACGGTGGCGTCGGCCCCGTCGCGGTCGGCCTTGTTGACGACGAAGATGTCGCCGATCTCGAGGATGCCCGCCTTGGCGGCCTGGATGCCGTCGCCCATGCCGGGTGCCAGCAGCACGATGGTGGTGTCCGCGAGTCCGGCGACTTCCACTTCGGACTGACCCACCCCCACGGTCTCCACGAGGATCACGTCGCACCCGGCAGCGTCCAGGACGCGCAACGCCTGCGGCGTGGTCCACGACAACCCGCCCAGGTGGCCGCGACTGGCCATCGACCGGATGTAGACGTCGGGGTCGAGGGCGTGGTCCTGCATGCGCACTCGGTCACCGAGCAGCGCGCCGCCGGAGAACGGCGAGCTGGGGTCGACGGCGAGGATGCCGATTCGCTTTCCCTGCTTGCGCAGGGCCCCGACGAGCGCGTTGGTGGACGTGGACTTGCCGACGCCCGGGCTGCCGGTGATGCCGATGATGTGCGCCCTGCCGGTGTGGGGCGCGAGCGCGGCCATCACCTCACGCAGGGCCGGGTGGCCGTCCTCGACGAGGGAGATCAGCCGCGCGACGGCACGAGGCGACCCTGCCCTGGCCGATTCGACCAGGGCAGGGACGTCGACGGTGCGGGGGGCCACTCAGGCCTTGGCGTCGGTGGTGGCGTCGGTCTTGGGCACGCGCACGATGAGGGCGTCACCCTGGCCACCTCCACCGCAGAGGGCGGCCGCGCCGACCCCGCCACCGCGACGGCCGAGCTCGAGCGCGAGGTGCAGGGCGATCCGGGCCCCGGACATGCCGATCGGGTGGCCGAGGGCGATGGCGCCACCGTTGACGTTGACCTTGTCCACGTCGATGCCCAGCTCCTTGGCCGAGGCCAGGCCCACGGCGGCGAAGGCCTCGTTGATCTCGACGAGGTCGAGGTCGGCCGGTGTGATGCCCTCGCGCTCGCAGGCCTTGGCGATAGCGCGGGCGGGCTGCTGCTGGAGGGTGGAGTCGGGGCCGGCGACGACGCCGTGGGCGCCGATCTCGGCGATCCAGGACAGCCCCAGCTCTTCGGCCTTCGCCTTGCTCATGACCACGACTGCCGCGGCGCCGTCACTGATCTGGCTGGCGGTGCCGGCCGTGATGGTGCCGTCCTTGGAGAAGGCCGGACGGAGCTTGCCGAGGGTCTCGGTCGTGGTGTCGGCGCGGATGCCCTCGTCGGTCTTGAACTCCAGCGGGTCGCCCTTGCGCTGCGGGATGGAGACCGCGACGACCTCGTCGTCGAACAGTCCGTCCTTCCAGGCGCGCGCCGCCAGCTGGTGGCTGCGGGCAGCGAACTCGTCCTGCTCCTCGCGGGTGAACTCCTGGTCACCGGTGTTCGCCTGCTCGGTGAGCAGCCCCATCGCCTGGTCGGTGAAGGCGTCCCACAGGCCGTCGAACGCCATGTGGTCGCGCATCTGCACGTCGCCGTACTTGAAACCCTCGCGAGACTTCGCGAGCAGGTGGGGGGCGTTGGTCATGGACTCCTGGCCACCCGCGACGACGATGTCGAACTCGCCCGCGCGGATCAGCTGGTCGGCCATGGCGATGGCGTTGATGCCGGACAGGCAGACCTTGTTGATGGTCAGCGCAGGGACCGACATCGGGATGCCGGCCTTGGCGGCAGCCTGGCGGGCGGGAATCTGCCCCGCGCCGGCCTGCAGCACCTGGCCCATGATCACGTAGTCGACCTGGTCGGGGCTCACGCCGGCCTTCTCCAGGGCACCCTTGATGGCGAAGCCACCGAGGTCGGCGCCCGAGAAATCCTTGAGCGAGCCGAGCAGGCGGCCCATGGGGGTGCGGGAACCCGCGACGATGACGGAAACGGGACGATCAGACATGGTGACAAGGCCTCCAGCGCCATTGGGGATTACCTGCGTTCACTCTAATGCGGCGCCGAACGCTCGGGTCCGCCAGGGCAGGTGGTCCTGACCACACTCGGGTATGCCGCGAGGTGGCCCCCCAGCGGATCTCGCCAGCCGTGCGCGAGGCCCGGAGCGCCCCGTCGAACACCTTGTCGCGACGGCGGTAGGGGTCCATCCTTGGATGGGGGCCGGGGCCTCTACCGGGAGCGGCGGCGGACTCAGCCGCACGGCGGCGGACTCAGCCGCACGGCCGATCGTGAGGAGCAGGCAATGGGCGGACGTGCGGTGCGCAGACGGTTCTGGGCCGAGGTGGTGCTCGCGGGGATCGGTGCCGTGCTGGCCGTCGTGACGGCGCTGGTGCCCGACTGGATCGAGCGACTCGGCGGCGAGGGCGGCGACGCAGGCAGCGGCGGGACGGAGCGCGCGATCGCCCTCCTGTTCCTCGCGGCTGCCGTGGTGCTGGGGGTCCTGGCCCGGGTGGAGTGGCGTCGACCGATGGAGCCCGCGCTGGCCAGGGACGGCTCAGGGGGCGACGGGGGCCGATGACCACTAAGCGGCGGGCTGGCTACACCGAAGCCACGCAGGAGGGCCTGGACCCCCTCGCGGGCACCCAGGCGCGCTCCCGCACGAGGCGGGACCGCCCCCGCGAGGACGCCCTGGCGGAAGCCGAGGCGGCAGAGGGCCTGCCTGGCGGCGCCGAGCCGGCCCTCGGCATACCGATCAGCGACCGCGAGCTGGACCAACGCGACCGGCAGCAGTCGGCCAAGCGCAAGAAACCTGGACCCAAGCCGCCTGAGACGCCCCCCGCCGCCCCGGTCGCGCCGCCGCCGTCCGCTCCCCCGCCGACCGACCCCGAGTGAGGGGCGCCCAACCATGGTGACGATCACCGCGAACATCGCGCTGGACGATGCGGCCACCGGCACCCAGACCGGCACGGTCGGCGAGCCCTCGGTCGGCGTGTCCTCCTCAACCCTGTTCGTGACGGGCAACTGGTATGCCACGAGGTCGGCCGACAGCGGTGCGACCTGGTCGCTGCTCAACCCGTTCACCGAGTTCCCCGCCGACCGCGGCCTGTTCTGTTGCGACCAGCTCGTCACGTACCTGCCGACCCAGCGCCTCTGGGTTTGGCTGCTGCAGTACTCGAAATCGGGGCGCAGCAACATTTTTCGCCTTGCCGTCAGCCGGACCGCCGCCTCGGGGACGTGGCGCTGGTGGGACGTCGCGCCGGCCGATCTCGACCCGACCTGGACCGACGTGTGGTTCGACTTCCCCGACCTCGCGGTCAGCACCAAGAACCTGTGGCTGACCTTCAACCACTACGACGGTTCCGACCGGTGGGTGCGGGCCGGAGTCATCCGGTATGCGCGTGCCGACCTGACCCGGACCGGTCCCCTGACTAGGCGGCACTGGTCGACCACCGCGGTCGGCTCGCTGCGCCTGGTCTCCGGAGCGAGTTCCTCGATGTGGTTCGCCGGCAACGACCAGGCGCGCCGGTCCCTCCGGCTCTTCGAGTGGCCGGACGATGCAACGAACGTCAGCGCGTGGACCATCCCGGTCACGCCGTGGAACGACAGCGACTACCGCTCGCTCGGGCCGGACGGCCAGCCGTGGCTCAGCCGATGCGACGACCGGATCACCGGCGCCTGGCGGGCCGGAGGCAGGCTCGGCTTCCTGTGGAGTGCCGGGCGGGGCCCGGGTCGACCGCAGCCCTACATCCGCGGCGTGACGCTGGACGAGCAGTCGCTGGGCGTGGTGGCCGAGCCGGACCTCTGGAGCCAGAACGGCGCCTGGGCCTATCCGGCGGCAGCTCCCAACAAGCGTGGCGGCATCGGTCTCACCGCGTTCTTCGGCGGCCCCACCCAGCCGGCGCACGCCGTCGGCGTCCTCGACCAGCAGGCCAACACGTGGGCCACGAAGACGACGGCGACCTCGACCCACTCGCCGCAGGCCGGGAAGTGGGGCGACTACGTCGCCTGTCGCGCGCACCCGACGCGGACGACCTCGTGGGTCGCCAGCGGCTACACGCTGCAGGGCGGCCAGGACCGCCGCAACATCGAGCCACGCGTCGTCGTCTTCCGCTCCTGACGCCGTCGCTACCTCGCCTTTTGTATGAGGTAGCGCCGCCTCGGGACCCTTTGGGGTGGCGCTAACTCGCCTTTTGCATGAAGTAGCGGCGGGGTGGGGGTGCAGGGGCGTCAGGTGGGACGGTTCTCGATGTGGACGATGCGCGCGGCGGCATAGGGGCAGAACCGCACGAGCTCGGCGACGGTGGTCGGCGGGACGACCGCACCCGGCGCGATGGTGGGTGGCACGAACACCTCGCCGGCACCGATGGAGCCGACGAACGCGAGGAAGAGCACCTGCTGCTTGTTCGGCACGGGGGTGAGGTCGACGTCGATGGACACCGCTCGCGGCATTCGGGCGTCGACTGCCGTCGGCACCGTGCGCCAGGTGATCCCGCCACCACCGGTGGCGAGGTTCCAGCCGGCCGGCACCGGTTGCGCCGTCCCGGCCGCAGCCGCCGTGAGGAACGGCAGGAGCGAGGTCACCGACAGGGCCAGCAGGTCCGACGGCGTCGCCCCCGCGCGCCACAACAGGACGACGAAACCCTGGTTGGCGCGCAGCCCGATGGCATCACGGTGGTGGACGAGGACGTCGACGGTCGACGGCTCGCGGAAGACGGTCCACATGTCGTTGACCACGTTGCGTGGCACGAGGTCCAGCAGGTCCGCCTCGGTCGCCGTCACGGTGGCGGCGCGCGGGGTCTGCCACGGGGCGCGGTAGACCGCCCGCGGATCGGCGGTGTCGGTGGTCACCGTGCCGTCGGCCTTGACGCGCACACCGCCCACCACATCGGCCCAGACCGCCGCGTCGATCTGCGGAACCGCGCTCTTCGCCGGGGCCATCTGGGTGCGGTGCAGCGCCACGAGCCGACCGAGCGCATCGGAGAACTGGCCGTTGGCCACGACGCTGGGATGCAGCCACCTGAAGGCCGTCTGGAAGGTCCACACGTCGTAGGCCGGCGCGTTGAGTGTCGTGATGGCCGGGGCGGGCAGGAAGACCGGGGTGGCCGCGACCGGCCACCTCGGCCGGACGGCGATGTCCGGGCTCGCCCCGAGCGAGGCCGGGAGCGCCGGCGGCGCCGCCAGAGGGTCGGTGTGGACGGTCAGCGGGTTGCGCCGGTCGTCGAACCGGTGCGAACGGATCCACGTCTGCGGCACGGCGTTTCGCGCCAGGTCGACCTCCCACACCCCCCGCGACTGGACGGCCGCCCGGAGCAACCGTGGTGCCGACAGGGCGCCGCCCGGGTCGCGCCAGATGTCGAGGTCCTGCACGGTCGCCTGGGGCAGCCCGTTGACGTAGGGAACCCACGTGTGGGCACCGGTGGTGTTGTTGGTGCGGGTGCCCCGCCAGACGCCGGTGACGGTCCCGGCATACACCGTGTTGCCGGTTGCGTCGCCGGGGTCGACGACGACGGAGAAGACGGGGTCGCGCGGGCCGCTGTTCACCGCCCCGCCGGCGTCCAGCTGACGGCGCAGGGTGGTGCGCTTGAAGCGGTTGTCGGCGTTGTTGAAGAACCAGAGGGTCTCGTCGGGACCGCCGACCACCCCGGTCGTCGCGACGTAGAAGTCCTGGGTGCCTGGCACCGCCGCGACGTCGGTCAGCGTCGTGGTGCGCGGGATCGCGACAGCGGCGCTGGTGATCGACCAGGTCGTCGAGGCCCAGGTCCCCGGCGGGGCCTCGGTGAAACGGACGATGCCACCGGTGTAGAGGACGAGCAACTGGGTCGGCGACACCCACGCGAGGGTGATGATCGTGCCGAGGAGCGGCGCCGTGAGGCCGATCTGCATCTGGGCGGCGTTCGCGGCGCCGTTGAGCCCGGGGCGGCCGTCCGCCGCCACCCCGTTGGGGTAGGGGATGGCCCGCCAGGTGTTCGGTCCGACCCCGACCCCGAGGTCGTCGGTGAGCCAGACCCGATACGTGCCGATCGCGAGCCGCCCGGTGGGCGGGTTGGCGCCGACCGGGGGGACGCGCACCGTCGCGGCCCCCGAGTAGAAGCTGGACCAGTTGTTGGTGCCCTCGCCGCCGATGCCGAACACTCGGCTCGGCTCGCCGGGGTTGCGGGTCATCGGATCGACGAAGGCCGTCGTCGACGTGCAGTACCACCGGGCGAGGTTGAACTGCCGGACCAGGAGGTGCGAGGCGGTCGGGTGGAACGCGACCCCGCCGCCGTCTCCCGTGAACGGCTCGTCCCAGACCGAGTCGCCGATGCGTACCTGGCTGCCGTTGTCCTGGCATCCGGTGGCGACGAGGTGTCCGTTGACCGGGTGGCTGCGGACGAAGACCGGTTGGAGCGAGGCGAGCCCGGTGTTGCAGGCCGCGAACGTGCCGACCCGTCCCGAGCGGTCGGAGACGAAGACGCCACCGTCTGTCGCTGCCCAGACCTGACGGCGCGGCGGTGCGTTGCCCGTGAGGACCAGCCGGTGCACGTCGCCGTGGACGTTGTTGCCGATGGCTCCGGCTGCGGTCGCGCCGTCACCACCGGGCAGGACGGCCGCCGAGGAGACACCCACCGTGGCCTGGAGGACGAACGGCGGTGCCGCCACGCCTGAGGCGGCGACGTCGAAGCAGTAGAGGCTCGCGCCCCAGTCGCCGTCCGCGGGACCGTAGGAGAAGGAGCTGCCACCGAAGTAGACGCGGTGGACCGCCCCGACGGTGTCGACGGCGATGCACTGGTCGTAGTCGCGCTGGGTCCCCCACAGCGTCGCCGGGACCCCTCCGGCTCCGCCCGGGGTGCCGACGTCGTCGGCCGTCGGGGCGGCGACCGTTGCATCGGCCACCCGCCACAGGGCGGGGTTGCCGCCGGTCTCGCTGATCGCATAGACCGTGTTGCCCGTCGCTGCGAGGCTGATGTGGCCGGTGATCGCGACCGGGTTGGTCAGCGGCAGCGGCGTCACCGCGGCGCCGAGGTTGTCGCTGAAGGCAAGACCCTGGCCCGAGACGGCGAGGACCAGTCGCCCGCCGGGCAGCCAGACACCGTCCGAGATGGGCGCGGCCGGAAAGGCCGTGCTCACCGCTGCCAGTGGCTGCCAGAGGTACCCGTCGCGCACCGGGTTGCCACCGCCCGCAGGCAACGACTGCCGCCGGCCGAGGAAGGCGCCGTTGGTCGTGCAGGCGATGACGACGTCCTGGGTGGCGCCGGCGGTGGCCTGACCGGGGGTGCTCGCCGGGCTGCGGAGGAGCTTGAAGATGCCCAGACCCTCCAGGGCGGCGATGCCGGTGTCGGGCTCCCACGGCTCGGCCTGGCCGGGCGGGAAGGTCGGGCCGATCGCCGCCAGGACGCCGACCCCGTCGATCGTCGTCTCGCCCGTCGGCGCGGCCGTCCCCACGGGCAGGAAGTTGGGCTCGCCGGTGCCGACCAGCACGGTGTCCAGCAGCGGCATCGCGTTGAAGTCCACGAGGAGGCAGCCGCACGCCTGGGCGTTGACCGCGCCCCCGCGGATCCTTCGCCGCTCGGACCACCCACCGACCGGCGACCACGTCGCCGCGCCGTCGTCGGTGTACCAGACCCCGCCCTGGGCGGTCGCGGCATACGCTCGCCGCCCTGTCGCGTCCACCGCGATGTCGCGGATCCGGCCGGCGACCCGTGGCCGGTCGACGGCCTGGCCGCGCCGCACGACGGAGGGCCCGATGGGCACCCAGCGGCCTGCGGGGTCCACCGCTGAAGGAAAGGCGAGGGCGGCATCCGCAGCGTGGGGCGCGTCAGGCGCGTCAGGCGCGTCAGCGCGCGCGGCGTCCGCCGCGTGGGAAGCGTCCGCCGCGTGGGAGGCGTCCGGTCCATCGGCGTGCGGCCGGTCGGGAGCCGCCTCCTCACGCGCGGCGAGGACCGACCGCATGGCCTCCTCGAGCGCCACCCGGTCCACCCCCCGGAGCAGCTGTGCCTCCCGGGCCGCGCGGTCGGCGGCGAGGCCGCGCTTGCCCGCGCGACGCGCCTCACGGCGCAGTCCGGCCGCCATCGCCTCGCGCTGCGCCGCGGACCCCAAGGGTGCCCGCCGCTTGCCGGTCACGGGCTGTCCTCCTCGTCGGGCGCCACGCGGATCCAGCCCTCCTGGACCTCGTGCGGCATCTTGGGCAGGTACGCGTTGGTGGTCGAGGCGAGGATCGGGTCGTCCTTCCAGGTGATCGGTCCGGTGCGCCGGGTGAACTGCTGCTTGCCGCCGAGCGAGGCGACGTTGGGCAGCCGGATCTCGGCCGGGTCGACGAGCAGCGGCCCCACGCGCATCGACGGCACCATCGCGGCCAGCCCGGGGCCGACCCAGGTGTCGGCCAGCTCCAGGGCCTTGCGCGGCAGGATGCCCGAGGTGAGGTGCACCTTGCCGGCCGGCAGCATGAGGATCGTCAGGCGCAGGGTCTGGCCGATCCGGATCGTCAGGGTGTCCTCGAGGACGAGATAGCCGTGCTCGATCGGGTCCTGTTCCGGCGTGTCGCCGAGCCTGCCGAGGAACCCGGTCCGTGGCCCGGAGGCCAGGGCCGAGTCGGCCACGACCTTGTCGACGACGTGGAAGCGCGTGTAGTCGTCGTCGACGAAGAAGCCGAGGACGCTGTCGTCACTGCGCCCCAGCTCGCCGATGCGGAACGGGAACGCGTGCGCCTCGAGCGATGCGTATGCCGCCGCGCGCGCGGCCGGCCCGCCGGCCTCGTCGACCTGCACCTCGTCGACGTCGTCGGGCGCGTCCAACCGCAACGTGGCCCGCACGACGGCGACCGGGCGCCCGACCAGCCCGGCGATCGTCGGCGTCCCGATGGCGGCGAACGTGTCGACCGTCCACAGGGTCGAGTCGATGGCGCGCAGCAGGGCCGACAGCGCGCTGCACGACGGCGGGGCCGCCGCCTGCCGGGCCTCGATGTCAGCCTGGACGAGCCCGGCGGCGAACAGGGCTGCGTGCTGCGCGTGGGGCGGGATGTCGGTCAGCGGCCCAGCGTCCGGAGGGATGGGCCGTCCGGGCGCGGGGTCCCAGCGCACCGAACCGGGGCCGTCGTCGACGCTGAAGGAGTCGTGCTCGAGCTGCCCGAGTGGGTGACCGTCGCGGTCGAACACCTCCAGCGCCTCGTCGATGTGGTCGGGCAGCAGGAAGCCGGACACCGGGGTCACGGCGAGCGTGGCCCGGAGCTGGTCGACGTAGGCCTCGGGGGCGTCGGCGGGATCCTGGTCGAGCGGGTAGGCCGGGTCGACGAGCCGGAGCAGCCACCGGGCGCTGTTCTGGATCCGAGGGGGCAACAGGACGCCGGTCGGTTCCGTGGGCAGCTCCTGGGTGCTCGTCCGGGCGAGCCCGGTCAGGGGGACGTCGACCACCCGGCCGAAGGCGTCGACCAGCCGCAGGTCCAGCACCGAGAGCGCGCCACCGAAGAGCGGCACCGGCAGGCCCGTCGCACGCGGCCGGTTGACCCCGTCGGTCCCCCGGACCCGTTGGACGAACCCCTCGTACGCGATCCCGAGCAGCTGCTCCCGGATGCCGTCGAAGGAGGCCGAGCACAGGTCCAGCGGCCGGACCAGGTTGGCCACGGCGGCCAGGACGCTCTCGTCCGGGTCAGGGATCAGGGACTGGCTCGGCGAGGCCAGGTCACGCGCGTTCTCCAGCTCGAGCCACTTGGCCATGGCCGTCGTGAGCGACTCCCCGACCCCAGTGGTCAGCGGGCTGCGTCCGGTCAGGGTCCGCGTTGCGCCGACGACGGGATCGGTGCGGCGCAGGTCGCCGTCCACCAATGACCACCCGGCCAGGTCCTCGGTGCCGGTCAGCTCGACCCGCCACTCGAGCCAGAGGGGAGCCCACGGCTGGCGCCACGTCGTGATGGCGATCGGGCTCGGCGGGCTCCAGGCCACGAGGGAGAACCGCGACAGCTCGGCAGCGACCTGGACGGTCGTGACCTCCTCGAGCTGTGAGTAGCCCGACCAGGAGTCCTGGGCCGCCGCCCGCGGCATCCGGGCGCGCGCGGCCTCTGCGACCAGACCGGTGCCGGACCCGTCATACGAAGCCGTCGTGCCGTAGAGCCGCAGCATCTCGGCGGTCAGACGCGCCTCGATCGCCCGCACCTCTGCCCCCTTGCGCCCGGAGGACGCCGCCAGCCAGCCGACCGAGTAGCCGTCGAAGATGATCGCCTCGCGGACCACTCGGGTGACCTCGCTGGGCACGGCTCCACTGCCGAGGGTCGGCAGGACCGAGCGCCCGTCGACCGTGCCGTCGATCGACGGCGACACCTCGCCCGGGAAGCGGCAGCGCAGCAGCCCCTGATCGTCGAACATCCCGTCTCCGTGGTGCCGCGCCGAGGGGTGGGCCCCGCGCAGACCCACCATGAGGGGGGCTGGACGGAAGACCCGGGGCGCGGCGCGGACGACGTCGCGACTTGCGGGAGGCGGGGTGCTGGTGCCGCCCTTGCGCGTTCCCGCTCCCGGGTCGTCGCGCTCGCCTCGCTCCTCGCTGCGGGCCTCGTCGCGCGCCGTGGCGTGCTTGCCGCTGGTCATCGGGGAGACGCCGCGCCAGCCGACCTTGGTGCCCTTGGGCACCCCGGACCCCTTGGCCGGCTGGTGAGCGGCCCGGCCCTTGCGACCCACGGCCAGGGGGCCGAAGGGTGTCGAGTCCTCGGTCCGCAGCCGGTCCGCCTTCGCCCCCGCGACGGCGCGCCCGGGCAGCGCCCAGAAGCCGTTGCCGTGTTCCTGGTCGGCGAGGTCGGAGAGCCCGTCCGGTGTGCCGATCCGCCCGAGCAGGTCACCGGTAAAGGCCGCGCACAGCCGTTCCGCGCTCAGGCGCTTCGCCGGGTCGATCCCCAGGGCGGGCGCCGCGAAAGCCGACACGATGTCATCGATGTCCGTGCCCAGGCTCGCCGCGAGGGTCGAGGGGTCCGGCCGGTCGTCGGCACCGCCGGCCGTGCCGTCGACGGGCACGCCGATAACCGAGCCGTGCAGCATCGTGTGGTAGCGCGTGGCGCCGATCCCCACGGTCACCCCCGCCACGTCGGCGACGGGCATCGCGACCTCGGGGGCGACCGAGCTGTAGGTCGTCGTCGACTTCGCGTAGGGGGTCTGCATCGTCGTGGGTGCGTAGGTCCGGGGCGACTTCAGCCCCGCGTACTGCTCGAGCTTGGCGGTCCGGGGGTCCTCGGCGTACTCCACGGCGTCCTCGCCGTCGGGGCTGACCCACCACCGCAGCTCGGCGAGCCGTGCCCGCACGCTGGTCTCCCCGCGTGACCCGGCGAGCGGGTCCGCGGCCGAGTCGGTCCACCAGCCGGCGACGGTGTAGCTGGCCTTGCCCCGGTGGAAGCCGTGCGGGGCCACCTCGGCACCCGGCAGGTCGACGAGCGGGTCGTGGAGGGCGAACCGGTTGATCGCACCCAGGTAGGTCGCCGTCCACATCAGGCTGCCGCGGGCCCCGCCGTCGAGCACCTCCATCGGCACCCCGCCGTCGAGCGGCAACGCGCCGGGCGGGACGGTCCCGGCATACGTGGACAGCGGCGTGACGCCGCCGGTGACGGCATCCAGGACCCAGCCCGAGGCGTATGCCGCCCGCGCACCTTCTGGCAGCAGCGTGCGGACCACGACCCACCGGTCAGGAAGCCGGGGCAGCTTGACCTTCTTGGTGACCGGGTCGTTCTCGCCGCGCAGCAACGCGTCCGGCAGCGCCCAGTGGAGGTGCACCCCGCCCGGCCGGGCCGCGCCCGGGTCGAAGGGCGCCGGGTCCCCGTCGACACCGGCGACATCGACGCACGGCTCGGTTCCGCCGACCGGCACGACGTAGGCCTGGACGTCGACGGGCACGAGGATCCGCTTCTCGCGGACGAGGTACTTGTCCCACGTCTTCCAGGTGGCGAGGTCGACGTCGGCTCGCGCAAGGGCGGCGAAGCGGTCGGTGTAGACGCTCTTGGCGAGGCGCTCTGGGGTCAGGTCGAAGCCGGCCATCACACGCCTCCGAGCTTGAACGTGTCGTTGACCTGTTTGGTATACACGACGGAGGCCTTGAAGACCGTGCCGAGGCTCACGCCGCGAGGGTCCCCGAAGACCTGCCGGTAGGGAAAGCGGAGCAGCTGCAGGGCATACTCCGCGGCGTCGAGGCTGCCTCCCACGTGGGTCGCCGTCAGGTTGACGAGGTCCTTCTGCACCTGCTGGATGTCGATGACTCCCGTGGCGCCCTCGGTGGCGCGGAAGGGCACGTCGAGGATGACCGGGGCACCGCCCGGCTTCTCGAGGTCCGCGAAGGTGTTGACGTCGCGAGGGATGTAGCTGAACGACCCGCCGACCTCGCCGGGGTCGAAGCCGAACTGGACGCCCTGCCGCGGCTCCTCGACGTGGACGACCGAGGGAATGCCGTCGAAGAGGCAGAACAGCACTGCGGGAGCCAGTCGCTCGAGCCGCAGCAGCCGCATCCGGTTGGGGTCGTCCTCGGGGACGAAGCGGTTGTCGGCCTCGTCGATCGGGTCGAGCGTCATCGCCCGGACGTGCAGGCCCGGCCACCCCGAGACGGCCTGGGAGCGCAGCAGGAAGCCACTGACCGCGTCGACCGCACCGCCGTACCGTGGCTGACCCGGGTGCCGCCGCGCGTTGCGCTCCTCCTGGTCCAGCTCGGTGCGGATCGCGTCGTAGGCGGCGGTGAGCTGAGTGCGGTCATCGCTGTTGACGGTGCCGACCGACAGCGCTCCCATGACCAGGGCGTCGGTCCAGCGACGGTCGAGGTAGAACCACCGGATCGACTCCGGCGGCAGCAGCTCGCTGTCGGCGACGAGGTTGGCGAACGGCACCCCCTCCAGGAGCCGGAGCCGGACCAGCCAGGCGCGCAGCGCAGCAGGGATGGACGAGTCTGCATCGTCGTCCTCGACCGTCGTGGGGACGGCGATCGCCTCGCTCAGCCGCAGCGGCAGGTCGAGGACCATCGTGGGCACGTCGAGCTTCACGGTTCCTCCGTCCGGTCGTGCGGGGCACGGTCGTGCAGGGCCCTGTCGAGCGGGTCCTCACCCTCGTCCTGGGGTGCGCCGTGGGGGATCACGGGAACGCCGCCGATGATGCCGCCGGGCACTCCCGGGGTGCCGGCGAGCCCGGCCGCCATCCCGGGTCCGGTCATGATCTGGGTGGACAGGGCGCCGGCGACGAACTGCGAGACGGTGCGCTCGTGAGCGGTGCGCAGGGCCGAGGTGAGCGCCGCGTTCGCGGCCGGGCGGGTGAGGTCGGAGAGCGGCATCCGCGGCACCTCGGTCTCCCGCAGGGTGTGCAGGAGCGCAGGGAGGTCCACGTCGGCAGCGAGGTCGAGGCCGAAGTGCTGGAGCACCGTGGCCAGTCCCTCGCCTGCGAGCTCCATCGGAGCGCCCGGCGTGACCAGCTGGCGCGGCGGCCCGATGACGGCACCGGGGGCGGACGCTGCGGCTCCGGCGAAGGCGCGGGACAGCATGATCCCCAGGCTCGGCGCCGCGTTCATCACGACACCGGTGATGCCCAGGCCGGCGATCACCCCGTCCCAGATCGCGTGCCCGCGCGCCACCTGGTAGTCGCGTTGGCGCCACTCCAGCAGCGCGGCGACCATCGAGGGCTGGCTCAGCGCGAGCAGCCTGCCGATCTCGAACGCCGCAGCGAGCGACAGGTCCTCGCGGCCGTCGGGGATGACCGACCGCAGCTGGTCACCGGTGTGGGCGAGCGGCAGGCGCGGGCTGGCGAGGTCGGCCGGGTGTGGGAGCAGCGGTCCCCGGTACCACGCGCGGACCAGGTCACCGCGTCGTGTGCGTTGGTCGAGGCCGACGTGACCGGTCTCGGTGACCTCGAGGGGAGCCCGGCCCTCCGGCTCCTTGGGGGTGACTCCTCGAGTGCCGAGCAGCCCGTTGTCGACGTGCTTCATGAGCTGCTCGAAGGTCGCTTTGCCGACCGAGGTGAAGCTCCACCGCAGCAGCACCGGGAAGCGCAGCACCGGGTCGAGCGCCAGGATGATGTGGTCCGAGACGGCCGAGACGAACACGTCCTTGGAGATCTCCGAGCCCGCCTTGCCGGCCACCCACGACGTGGACCCCGTGTAGGCCTTGGTCGTCGTCTCGGGGCTCACCGTCGCGGCGTAGTGGGTGGCGACCTGGGCGGCCCGGGGCGCCGGTCCCGCGGCGGGACCCCCCAGGTTCGCCGGGTCCGCCGGGTCCGCGGCCGGGCCGACAGCGTCATCGATGGCTTCACCATGGGCGGGGAGCCCGACCTTCGTCGCGCTCGTCGTCATCCCCATGAGCTTCTGGTCGTAGGCCGCTTGGGTGTACTGGTAGTAGCCGGTCTCCAGGACCAGGTGGTCGGTGAAGAGACGGTGCGGCGGCGCCTGCGGCAGCAGCTGGTCGAACTGGCCCTCGAGGTTGACCAGGCACGCGTTGTACTTGACCGGCACCTCCTTGCCCTCGGAGTCCGTCACGGCCAGGGGCAGCCGGTTGGCGATCACGACCGCGAGGAAGCCGTCGTCGTCGCCCATCATCAGCTCGGTGTCGTCGAGGTCGACCTGGCGTCCGTGGACGAGCAGCGGCACGTCCTTCTGGGTCGGCATGATCGTGTCCACCATCGACTTGCGGATCACCAGGCACGAGCCCTTGGCGACGTCCGGCGCCCCGGGGAGGCTGACGCCCGAGGTGACGCACTGGGCGACGTCGACGTTGGTGAGCACCTCGGCCTCACCCTCGGCGAAGACCACGAGAGCCAGCCACGGAGTGCCGGCCGGCGCACCCGCGACCGCCCGCTCCCAGGGCAGCGTGCGGCGCTTGATGACGACCTGCGGCAGCCGGGAGCCGTAGGCGCCCTCGGTGCTGGCGGGCGGGTAGGTCGACAGGGCCTGGTCGGGCGGCAGGAGGTAGCGCGGCGAGGTCACGGTGACGTGGGTGTCGAGCCGGGCGACGGGCAGGTCGCCCGCGCCGAGGGCCCCGTCCTTGCCGACCGCCGCGAGGTTCTGGTTGGTCGTGAACTTGTAGTTGCCCGCAGTGAGGGCCGGCGAGAACTTCGTGTAGAGCTGGAAGTGGCCCGGTTGCATCGTCATGGCTTGGCCTTCTTCCGTGCGCGGGACTGTGCAGCCGCCCGAGGTCGCCTCGGCCCGCCGGAACGCGCCTGGCCGGGGGCCGCCCAGGTGACCTGGCACCCCGGACCCGCCACGGCGAGCACCTTGGCGGTGGCGGCCGACAGACCGCGGGCAGCCAGGACCGCCGCAAGCTCCTCCGGTGCCAGGTCGGAGCCGACGACGCCGGAGACGACCCAGGCCGAACCCGCCGTGACCACCACGGACATCGACGTGGCGTCCTTCTCGGGCACGACGGCATACACGAGCACGCTGGTCGAGCCGAGGGAGACCGCCTGGGGTGGGCGCTCGACCCCGGCGCGGTCGGTCGCCACGTGCCCACCGACGAGGCGCAGCTCGGTCGGGTCGAGGGTCGTGGGGCTCGTGCCGGTGAGCGCGACCGCGACGGTGTGCACGGGGCGGCTGAAGCGGGTGGTCACCTCGGGCGCCTCCTGGGCGACGGAACCTGCGCTGTCCCACTGGAGCAGCCCCGTGCCACCACTGGCGGCGGAGGACACGACACAGCCTGCGGCGAGCGCGGTCTGGCTGCCCAGGCGTGCCACGCGGGTCCCCTCGTGCCAGCCCGACAGCCCGTCGGACGCATCGGCGTCGCCGTCGGCGTGGAGGCCGATGTGCGTGGCGCCTGCCGGAACCGCGACGGTCGTGTCGACGACGTCGTCGTCGAACAGCACACTGCGTCCCTGCAGGACGGTGACCCGGGCCTTGCCGGTGACCGTCAGGCGCGGACGCCGGGAGTCGTCGACGTCGAAGGCGGCGTCGGGGCACTGGAGCGCGACGACGTCGCCGCTGCGCAGGATGGTCGCCGCCGCGTCCGCACGAGCCGCGGACCGGCGGCCACGGGCCGAGGCGCGCGGCGCCTCGGTGCGAAGCCCACCGACGAGGGACTGGAGGCCGGGGGTGCCGAGCGGGCCCGCGGCATACGAACGCATGGACCCGACGGAATCGGTGCGAGGCACGGACCCCGAGGCGAGCACAGTGCCACGGGCCGGGACGGACGGCGGCGCTCCGAGGGTCAGCGAGACGGGCAGGTGCAGGGCCATCCGCCCGTGGACCGATTCGATCGACGGGGCCGGGCGGCGCTTGAGCCGGCCGTCGGCGACGGTGGTGCCGGTGGCGCGGATCACGGCCCCGACGCCGGAGGTCAGGTGCCCTGCGACGAACGGGCTCCGCGGGTCGCGCTGCGCGGGTGCAGTCGGTGGCCCGAGCTCTGTCTTGACCCCCTTGTCGACGTTGGCCGGGGCCAGACCGTCGGTCAGCGTGCCGAACATCGGTGGTGCGGTGTGGTCCAGCCGGTATGCCGCGCGGGCCACCGCGCTGTGCCCGCCACGCGGCAGGCCGCCCCGCTCGGTGAACAGGCGTGCGGCGGCCAAGGCGAGGGCGTCGTCGGCCGACGCGATCGCCTTGACGGGCCCGTCGTCCAGGGCCTTGGCGACGTTGAGGAACTGCTTGCGGTCGGTGCCCTTGGCGGTGAGCGGCAGGGGGCGGCGGTCCTCGGGCCGTGCCTTGACCTGGCGGTAGTCGATCTGGGGGCCGACGGCGGCGCCCTCGATGCCCGCGACCAGGACGACGAGCTTGCCGGCCTGGACGACTTCACCCTGCGGGAGCGGCTTGTTGGGCACGTCGGCACCCGGCGGCCCCCACACCCCGACCGGGTAGAAGTCGTTGCCCGACCGCGGGCTGGTGAGGCTGGAGTTGAAGCCCGTGACGAGCTTGCTCAGGCGCGCGTCGGGGGTGGCGACCCCGGTCGCCGGGTCGAGCGCAAACAGCTGCACGGCGACCGTGGAGGTCAGGTCGTGGGCCTGCATCGGCGACAGGCCGAGCCGCGTGGACTGGCCGGCCCGGAGGATGGGGACCTGGAAAGTGGTGGCACCAAAGGAGAATGCAGTCGCCGGTGCACTCGTCGTGATGGTCAGCTCGAACTCGGCGAACACCCGGAACGGCAGAGCCGGGGTGCCGTCGGAGGAGGGCGCGCCCGTCTGGCCCCCGGCTGCAGTGGGCAGCGTGCCCTTGCCGGTGATGGCCGACAGGGTGCGGGCGGAGCTGCCCGAGGCCTCGAGGTACTTCGCGACGAACGCCGTCCACGGCATGGGCGGCGGCAGCGCCTTCGAGCCACCGAACTCGACGGGGACCGTGCACGGCCCGATCTCGAACTCGGCGCGCCCGGCGAAGTCCGGTCCCCACACCTTGATGCTCGCACCGAGCGTGATGCTGAAGCTGATCGTCCCGAACCAGCCGAGGTCGATGTGGATGCCGGCCGAGATGCGGGCGTAGGCACTGACCTCGAACCAGAACGGGTCGAAGTAGACAATGCCGTCGGCGCCGAACTCCACCCGCGCCCAGACCCACCCGAGGTCGAGCGAGACGACGACCTTGATGCCGGCCATCAGCGCCTCGGACGTCAGCGCGAAGTAGGACTCGCCCTTGATGACGAGCACGCTGCTGATCTGCCAGACGATCCCCAGCCGCGGCACCACGGGGTAGCCGTCGCGGTGGAAGCTGGGGTGGTAGCCGCCCATCGTCACGACGAACTGCCCGGCCAGCGGCCCCTTCCACCACAGGGCGAACGCGAAGCCGCCGGTGAGCCGGACATCGCGGTAGAGCAGCCAGGAGTTGTCGGTGAGCTGGGCCTTCATGAGGAAGACGCCCTCGCTCGTCGAGAAGTGCACGAGCAGGGCCAGCTCGATGGAGACGATGGCCGCCTGCGGCCGCGGCAGGGCCATCCGGGCCAGTCCCAGCAGGTCGATCGTCAACCCGTTGCCGAAGGACACGGCGACGACCGCGACGCCGTCGATGAGGCTGAAGCAGGTGAAGGAGATGCCGGCCGCGAACCAGAAGTTGCCCATCTGGTGCGGGAAGTAGATCGACAGGCGGTGCAGCTCGTCCATCGGGTTGGCCGGTGGCGTGGCACCCGGGTCGAGCGCGCGGATGAAGGGGAACTCGCCGAAGCGCGAGATGTCCTGCGGGATGACCAGCCCGCGGTTGATGCCCAGGCCGCCGCCGAGTCCGGTGAGGAAGAAGGCCGGCGGACCGCCGATCGGCCCGTTGATGGCACCGAAGATGAAGAAGCTCGCGTGGCCGTGGCCGTCGTCGGAGTAGCCGCCGAAGACCGACAGCCCGTAGGCCGCGAACCGCCCCATGAGCATGCCGACGTAGGACGTCGTGTCGCCGTCCACGGTCTTGAGCAGGCCGCCCGCGATGGCCAGGCCCGAGAAGTCGGCGGAGACGGCCAAGCCCATCAGGTCGACCGACCAGCTGGAGATCGACAGGACGTTGCCGCCGTGCCAGGTGATCGACAGCCGGTCCACGGCCGCGGTCAGGCCGAAGATGGACAGCTGGCCGGAGAACAGCAGCGAGATCTCGGTGACCTTGCCACCTGACTCGACGACGCCCAGCCCGATCCGGTCGACGTACAGCGGGCCGAGCTGTCGCTGGATGACCAGCCACCACGGCCCGGGCGGCTCGCCGGCGCGCAGCCCGACCTTGACCTGCTGGCCGGGTCCGGGTTGTCGTTGGACCGACAGGGCGGGACTGAAGTTGGGGCGGTTGTTCTGGCTGGCGGACCCGACGTCGTTCATGATGTTGTTCGCCACGCCGTTGTCGCCACCGCCACCGGGGGCGACCGCGAGCCCGACCAGCTCGATCTGGGCCCCGCCGCCGACGCCGTCCGGGTTGACCGCGGCATAGATCGACAGGCCGATGCCGTCCAGCGCGATCGAGCCCAGCTCGAGGAGCGGACCCGCGGGCTTGGTGATCCGGACGCCGACGCCCGCCACTGTAAAGGCCGGGGAGATCACGAGGTCGTCGACGTTCGTGCCCTTGAGGACGAAGATCGACAGACCGGGCAGGACGTCGTCGTCGATCCAGGACGCGTCGGCCCGCAGGACGACGTTGACGCCGGAGGTCGGGAAGGCGAAGTCGCCCACCGGCGTCACGTTGAGCCCGATCTGCTTCTGCCCGCCGCCGAGGTCCTCGCTCGCGAGCGAGATCTTGACGGCCCCGTCGATGGTCACGCCGAGCGGACGCACCGGATTGACGCCGTGGGCGGGGTCGGTGGCGCAGTTCCACAGCAGCACCTGGAGGCGGTGGAGCAGCCGCTCCGGGTGCTCGAAGTCGCCGAAGAGGGTGGTGTCGATCTGGCGTCCGCCGCCGGTGAAGACGACGCCTTGGAGCATGCCGGTGGCCCGGTCGGTGACGACGGTGCCGAGCTGCTCGGTGAGCACGCTGGCGGCGAGGTCGAGCGCGACCCCGAGGACCCGCGGCGCCACGCCTGCCGGGGTCAGGTCGGCGCCGGTCTCGACGCCGGCGACGCGGGTCACCGCAGCCACGTCGACGCCGGTCGGCCCGAAGCGGACCTCGACCGACTGCGCCCCGGCGGCGTCGAGGCCGACGCCGACGCCGACGAGTGGGACGAAGCCGTCCTCGGCGGTGAAGCCGGCCCGGATGACGGCGATCGGCCGGAGCACCACCGGCCCGGCCGGAATGGAGAACGGTCCCGCGCGCAGGACGACGCGCACGCCCTGCGGCGAGAGGGTGAGGCCCTCGAGGGCGATGTGGCCGATGAGGTTGGCGCCGCTGTCGCGCAGCGCCACGTCCCCGCCGATCGTCAGCGAGGGCGTCGTGGAGTCGAGGTCGAGGTGGATCTGCGTGACCGTCCCGAACGTGATCCGCCGGACGCCCAGGGCGACCGGGTCGACCCGGACCAGCGTGCCGGTCGGGTCCAGTGCTTGGGCCAGCGCCGACAGGCCGGAGGTGACCACACCGGCCAGGTGCCCTTCGAGGTATGCCGCGGGGCTGGGGCTGACAAAGGCCTCGATCCGCCCGTCGGTGAACTGGTCGGCCACGAGCAGGTCCAGCCCGGAGCCGAGCTCGTGCAGCGCCCTGGCGACCGCCCGCAGCGGCGTGGCCGCCCCGTCGTTGCGGTGGCCGAGGACCTCGTTCAGGGCGACCCGGACGGCTGACTGGGCGGCTGCTCCGATGACGTCGGCCAGGCCCGCGCCCGCGGGATAGAGCCGGATCGGCGTGCCCGGCGCACTCCGCACGAAGTCGAGGGTCACGGTCGGGGCGACCTGCAGCCGCAGCCCCGGACCGTCGACGAGCACCTCGGCGTCGAGCAGGGGGGCGACGACACCGGCCGCCGTGATCGACAGGCCTCCGGTCACCGAGACCGTCACCGTCCTGCCCCCGACGTCGGGGGCCAGCGCGAGCTCGGCGGACAGGTCGAGCCGGCCCGCGGCGACGGCATACGAGATGGTC